>CAZPYG010000014.1:0-63290 GCA_964590465.1 uncultured bacterium
GTAGGTGAGGACACCTCTTTCGAAACAGTGGGCTCTGCCTCGGGAATAGAAGGCGGGGTAGGTGAGGACAGCGCTGCTTCAGGCTCGGCAGTAATCTCAGTTGCAGCTACAGCGGCAGGCTCGATCCCGGGGGTAGAACCAGCGACAACTTCAGAGTCAGGGGGAGATCCAGCCTCCCCAGGGGGGGCTGGTGCAGGGGGGCTATCCAACGGCGGAGCGACTCCAGCAGCGGGGGCTCCCCGTTCTACGATTGGGGTACCACCACTCTTGCCTCGAGTTAGGATCCATCCCAGAACCCCCAGCCCTGCAATGGGCAGCAGCCACCATAGCCATCCTAAACCACCCCGATCCTCAGGGGCGGTTTCTGCGGCAGCATCCGTATCACTAACTCCGGCATCACCATCAGCTAAGGCCCCAGCGTCGGGGTCAGTACCAGTTTCTGGTTCAGTAATTGCAGTGGCATCACCGGTTGGGTCAGTCCCGGCAGGACTGGCATTGGCTGCGCCAGTCCCTAAACTAGCCTCAACTGCGGCGGTTTCCGCCTGACGGCCAGCCTCTACAGCTGCAGCACCCTGAGCAGATGTGGCAAAGCCGAGAAAGGCGGCCACCGCGGGGGCAGCGGCATTGCTAAAAACAAAGTAGCGGGGTTGGGAGTAAGGGTAGCGGGGGTCATCGGGCAGGGTCTCGTGCATAGCCACAATTTTGACGCCCCCCTGACCGAGCACATGGGGCGCGATCGCATAGCTAATGCCGTCATTCCCTAAAGCCTGAATCACAGCTGCCGTGTCATCTTCGGCGACGGGGTCCCCAGTGGCTCCTAATTCGAAGGGGGCGTTGCGAAACACCTCATACTGGCTGAGGGATCGACGGGTGTCGCTCAGTTCTGGTCGATCAACAAACCGAATAGGACCAGGTGCTCCGCCTACCTCTGACCAGTCGGTAATTTCGCCGCGAAACATAGCAGCAAACTGCTCAAAGGTGAGGGTGCCGTTGAAGGGGTTGCCGGGTCCGATGATGATGGCAATTTTTTCTCGCTCCAGGGGCAGGGTTGTTAACCCCTGGCCCGTTTCATTGTCGGTCAGAGGGCGACCGATGGCGGCCAGGTCGATGTCTCCGTTTAGTAGGGCCGAAATTGCGTCGTCGCTGCTGGTAACCTCTACGTTTACTTCGGTGCCGTCATAGGCTGCCTCAAACTGCTTTTGGAGTTCTGCCGCAACGGTACCCAGGTTGGGAGAACTTTGAATAGCAAGGGTTGTACCCGCAGGGACCGTATCCGGCAGTTGAAATGCAGGGGCCTGGGCGAATAATCCTTCAGGGGCAGCACTTACCCTGACGGCAGCACAAGCAACAGGGCTGAATGCGAGAAAAGCAGCAATGAGCAACCTGGCAGAATACGACATTGTTTCGCGGGGGTTTAGAAGACGTGAGCGGTTAGGAACGCCAAAATCAAGTAGGAAATACAGAATTTTAGATAAAAAACATTTCCATGGTCTGATATCAGCTGATCCCCAGAGTTACGCTCAAATATCTCAGTATTCGCCAGGGTAGTCAATGGTATGAAGAAAAGCATCTAAAGGTGCTCTGGAATCAAATGGCCAGAGCACCTTTAAGATGCTTTCACTGGTTCTATAGGGCGTTATAACCAAGGATCTACCAGTCGAGATGCAGTTCAGCCTGCCATACCCGCTCCTGTAGTTGCCGAAACACCTCACATTTTTCTGGGCTGTAGCGGGGTGGTTTAGCCAAGGCTGCCAGAATCGCCGCCTCATCCTGTCGGTCTAGGATGCCAGTCGCCGTAGAGCGGGCAATGAGCTGCTGTAGCTGGTGAAGCCCATCCTGAGCAGATAGGGTTTGAGCATCGAAGCCTCGTGAGATATACATGGCAAAACCCTTAGGTGGCTGTGGAGCATTGGGCCCTGGAATCTCCTAGCAGCACTCGGCCTCCAGCAGGTCAGAATCTTGCAGATTCCTGAAGACTGCTCAAAGGGCCTTGAACTCATTTCCAGAGACTCAACCTCCCCATTCAAGCTCTAAGGTTCCTTCCTGGGAGTACGAGATATCACACTCTCACGAAGATTTAAGAATTACACAATGAATTCCGCTGGTTGGCTCCAGGAAGGCGCTGAGGTTAGTGTTTTCGGGCCTTCCAGGTGCCCCCATAGCGATATCGGGATGGCGATGGCTGAGGTTTTGCTGGCAGTCAGGACAGGCCAGCACCCACTGACCGGACTGAGCCACATCCGGAAACTCGCAGGCTCCAGGGGGCGACCCATTAGGTGAGCCTGCGGCGTCCCTCTGCTTTCACAAAACCGAGTAACCCCAACAGGATGACCGATCCTGCTATTGCCGTAATCCAAATTGTGGGGAGATCGCTGTGGCGCATGGCGATTGCCACAAAAGCCCACAGAAAGACCAGGGTAAAAGCCACATCCCCCCGACGCAAAACCACGATAGCCCCCAGCACCGTTGCGACCAAAATCATGATTGCGGTCCAGGCCACATAGCTGATACCCCAGCCATTCCAGCCAGCAATATACAGCGCAGAAGCGACATTCACGATGGTGGCCACAGAAATCCAGCCCAGATAAATGCTGAAGGGAATATGGGCGACCCACCGTCCCAACCGTGACACTCGCTCCCGACCACTGATATCGAGGGTTAAATAGATCCCTATCAGCGGCAGCAAAATGCCCAACATAGCCAGAATCGACAGGAAAAACTGCTGCAGGGTAAAGAGAAAAATCCAAATAATTTGTGCGGCGCAGGCGACGATAAGCAGCTTGTTCACTCGCCTAATGGTCAGTTCGCGACGCCGGTCTGCCTCAAACTGATAAATGCCGTAGGCAATCAAGCCCAGATAGATCACGCCCCAAATGGCAAAGGCATAGTTGGCTGGAGTAATGAGCACTCCAGCCAGTACCGTGTTAGCAATTTCCCCAACGTTCTCGCCCCCTGGGGGAAAGAAGTTCGACAGGGTGTTTACGATTAGGGTGCCGAAGATAGCGGCTAGGGTTGCGATCGCTAGCCCCTTACCCGATTGAGTTTGTTTTTGCAGACTATCCATAGCCGCCAGTTCAATTAAGCGATGCCCCTATCCTCCCTCGAGCCTCGAAAAATTACCACTACCGAGGGTGAGATCAGCCCATCTCCCGCTTTTCCATCCATATTCACCCTCCGAGTCCTCATCTATTCCTTGCCCCCTCACCTGTGGAACCGCGCTAGGGTATAACCATCTTCCATAGGCAACTCAATCACGTCCCCGCCGACCTGCTGTGATTCACAAATTCCCAAGTTCTGTTTATTGCCATGGGTTCTGTAAAATCCACCCGCCGCAAATTCCTGATTGTCGGCGCTGCGCTTACCGGCGGTTTCATCGGTAGTTCGGCCTGTCGCAACTCCCTGGGCACTGCGCCCTCTCAACCAGAGGTCAAGGCATTCGCCTCGGCTACGGTTCAGCTGCCTGAGCCTGCAGATGCTTTAAGCCAGACCCCAGCCAGTGCTGCTGTCCCCATCCCAACAACGATGCCTGCCCGAGTGCTAGGTCGCACGCAGATGCAAGTGCCGGTTCTGGGATTGGGGGGCTCAGCTTCTCCCCTCTCCCGACCGGGGGCTGAAGCCGAAGCCATCGCTATCATCGAACGGGCCTACGACGGGGGCATCCGCTACTTTGATACCGCCGCTAACTATGGCCCCAGTGAAGAACGGTTGGGTCAAGTGCTTCCAGCCGTGCGACCAGAGGTGACCATTGCCACAAAGACTAGCCAACGGGATTACGATGCGGCCTGGAAGCAGCTCGAAACATCCCTGAAACGCCTCAAAACCGACTACATCGACCTCTGGCAGTTCCATGCTATAACCTATGACTGGGATATAGAGACCTTGCTGAACCCCAACCAGGGAGCGATTAAAGCTGCCGCAGAAGCGAAGGCACAAGGCTTGATTCGGGCCATCGGCGTCACCGGACACAATAACCCCGAAATTTTTGTCAAAGCTTTGAACCGTTATCCCTTTGATACCGCGCTAATTCCCATTAATGCCGCGGATAAGCATACTCCATCCTCCTTTATTAACCACGTCCTGCCCCTGGCCCAGCAGCACAACACCGGCATCATTGCCATGAAAGTGCCAGCTTACGGACGACTGTTGCAGCCGGGGATTCTATCCGGCATGGCTGAAGCGTTGGGTTATGCTCTCTCCCAACCCCAAGTTCACTGCTGCATTATTGCGGCGGACACCCTGGAGCAACTGGAAGAAAATTTGGCCGCCGCCAGGGCCTTTCAACCCATGACGGCGGATCGACTCAACGATATTGAACAGAGAACGGCCTCCGTTTGGCAGGAGAGCAGTTTCTTCAGACGGTGGTCCTAGGGGTTATTCCTCCTCTTCCATCTCGTCCATGGCTTCTGGCTCCACCGGTAGCGGGGAACCGTTTAAGGAAAGCTTTTCTTTAACCTGAGCTTCAACCTTGGCGGCAAAGGCAGGATCCTCCTGGAGGCGCTGTACCGTGTTGTCGCGGCCCTGACCAACATTGTCGCCTTCGTAGCTGTACCAGGCTCCCTTACGAGTCACCACGCCAGTTTGTTCTGCCAAATCCAGAAGGCAGCCCAGGGTCGATATCCCCTGGCCAAACAAGATGTCGAATTCGGCAATCCGGAAGGGGGGAGCCACCTTATTTTTGGCGACTTTCACTTTGGCTCGAATGCCATATTCTTCAGTCCCCTTCTTCAGGGTTTGAATGCGGCGAATATCGAGGCGTACGGAGGCGTAAAACTTAAGGGCATTACCACCCGTGGTGGTCTCAGGATTGCCGTAGGAAATACCGATTTTCTGCCGCAGCTGGTTTAAGAAGATCACCGTGCATTGAGACTTGCCAATACTGCCGGTAATTTTCCGCAGGGCCTGGCTCATCAGACGGGCCTGTAGGCCCACATGGGCGTCTCCCATCTCCCCTTCAATTTCAGCCCGGGGCACCAGGGCCGCAACGGAGTCAACCACCACCAGATCTACCGCAGCAGACCTTACAAGCTGGTCAACCACTTCTAAACCCATTTCACCGGTATCCGGCTGGGAAACCAATAGCTCTTCAATGTCTACCCCCAGGGCCTTGGCATAGACGGGATCTAAGGCATGCTCAGCATCCACAAAAGCCGCGACTCCCCCGGAGCGCTGGACCTCTGCCAGGGCATGGAGCGCCACGGTAGTTTTACCAGAACTTTCAGGGCCATAAATCTCGATGATGCGCCCTTTGGGCAAGCCACCCCCCAGGGCTAAATCCAGCGTTAGAGCTCCCGTGGAAATGGTTGCCACCTGCATGCGGCTGGCTTCTCCCAACCGCATAATGGAGCCCTTGCCAAAGTTGCGCTCTATCTGGTTGAGCACCATAGACAGTGCTTTTTGCTTTTCGGTAACCTCTTTGTTTTTTGATGCCATAGCTGCCCTTAAAGTGATCTGACTCGATGTACTGGTTTAGTTAGGCTGAGACTTCTATGGAGGCTAGAGGCTTGGAGGTAGGCGCCTTCAAAGACAGCCCAAAATAGCCTGCCGCCACAATAAACCCGTTGCCTTTGCCCGTCCCAACATAGTACGATTGAATTATTATTAGTACAATAGAACTAAGCAAAAAGGCTGGGCTGCATCCCGATTGTCCTGGGTGGATACTACACCGCCGACGACTTTAATTTGCCCGCGCCAGTTCCATATCAATAGATTTCCAACTCAATAGATTTAGAGTTCCACTGCTGAGAGGTAAATACCGATGGCTCTAGAGAAATTAGTACATGTGGCGGTATTTCCCGGATGGATTGCTGCGGTGACCTACCAGCGGGGTCACGGCTACCAGTGCTGGGTGGTTAACCCGGAGTTAGTTGTGCTTAACGATGGTGAGCTTTACCCCACCAGCCAGGATGCCATCGCGGCGGGTCGAGCCTTCATCCACTACTCAATTGGCGCAGAACCGGATCGCGAAAGCCGTCGCGATTAGCAGAGATCAGCTTCTACCGTCAAGCAAAGTTGTCAGGTCTTTCCCATCGGTTAGTTATGCTGGTTGCCCCCTTGGCATTCGCCCCAGGGTCCATTTTTATGGCAATAGGTGCTCCCATTTCTCAGATAATTGCCATAGTGAGATTTTCAGATGCTTTGGCGAGTCAACGACTATGGAACGTCCTGCTTTTGAAATTTGCAGCGTCACCGCTTGGGTGATCGGCTTGGTCGTTTCCCCGGGATGCGTTCAGCCTGAAGCAACGGTCTCTCCTGCAACCTCTGGACTGGCAGTTCCCAGGCCGGAACAATCGGTGATTGCCCTGCCGTTAGCGGGTCCCATGGCGACCCCTGAGGCTGAAGTTTCCGGCATGGCCTGGTACGGAGATAATCTCGTAATCCTGCCCCAGTATCCCGAACGATTTGCCCTGGGGAATCTGCCCCAGGTTTTCGTGCTACCAAAGTCCACAATTGTGGAAACGTTAGAAGGCGACCCAAAGGGTTTAGACCCCCTTCCGGTGCCGTTGATTGCCCCCGACTTTCGCCAACATATCCCTGGCTTTCAGGGGTTTGAGGCCATCGGGTTTGCCGGTGATCGAGTGTTTCTCACCATTGAAGCAGATACGGGCGGGTCCGTCAGGGGATACTTGATAGGCGGACAGGTAATTGGGACTCTCGACCGCCTGGAAATTGATCCAGAGACTATTGTCGCCATTCCCTCACGGTCGGGGTTGGGCAACATGGCAGAAGAGGCGCTAATCGTTACGGATGACGCAGTGCTGACTCTGCATGAGGTGAATGGAGCAGCCCTGAATGCCAGTCCAGTCGCCCACCGCTTTAGCCTCGATTTGGTACCGTTAGGAACCATTCCATTTCCTGCTCTGGAGTACCGGGTCACGGATGCAACCAGCCTGGATGAAACTGGCGAGTTTTGGGTGATGAACTACTTCTTTCCGGGCGATCGCAACCTCAAACCAGACCAGGACCCCCTGATAGAAACCTATGGTGTGGGACCAACCCACTCCAAGCAGGAAACCGTTGAGCGCATGGTTGCTCTACGGTACGAGGGAAACCGCATCACTCGCTTAGACGCACCGCCGAAGCTGCTCGCCCTAGAGCAGGCAGGGCGCAACTGGGAAGCCATCGTGCGACTGGATGATCAGGGGTTTCTGGTGATGACGGATAAATTTCCGGACACGATTTTTGGGTTCGTAGGCCACCCTTGATGGGCCAACCATGCCATTACCGGTATCTTACGGAACTACAACGGCAGGATGAAAGCCATATGGATATTTGAGGGGTTCAGCAGCGGCAAGCTCTGATATCCCCGATCTTTTCCCGTTGAAGGCTGACGCCCGCGGAAATGGTGCCAAAGCAATCAACCTTTGGCACCCTAAACCGCCAAACAATTCGGCAGCTTCAGCACGTTCAAATACACCAATGCCGGATGTTCATAGGCTCCAACCACCGTTGCCCGGTCATAAAATGGCCAGCTAATTTCAAGGCTTTCGGTAAGCTGCCAGATGGTTTTCTAGGGTTTCCGGATAGGGACTTAGCTGCAAGCGGGTTGCTCGCCAGCAGAGATAGTCGGCCAATATTTAATTGACTCACCTTCCTAGCACAGCCGTTCCCTCGTAGAAGTAAATTCCGGCAACACAGCCCGTCATCAATGTTGCCAGGGTTCCAGCCCACAGGGCCTTCCAGCCCACATCGCTGATGTCCTTACTGCGGGAGGGCACAATTCCAGCCAGCCCCCCCACAAAAATACCCACTGAGGGAATGTGAGCAAACCCGCAGAGCACGTAGCTGATAATCACCAGGGCGCGATCGCTCAACACTCCCTGAGATGACAAAGTCGCCAGATCGATGTAGGGCGGAATCGCCGTTTCCAGCAGTCGACGACCGATGAGCTGAGATGAAATCCACAGTTCCTGCCAGTCCAGCGAGACCCCCGTCAAAAAGGTGAGGGGCAAAAACAGCGCCCCCAGGATGTTTTGTAGTGTAATCACGCTAAAGATGCGGCCTATGACCTGACCCAGGAAAAACTCGCTATCGGCAAGGGAGGCCAACTGAGCGAAAATCAAATTCAGCAGAGCAATCAGGCCCAGGATGGCGATCAGGACCGCCGCAATACCAACTGCCATTTTGACTCCCTCCAGAGCTCCCAAAATCAAGCTATCCATGGGGCTTTTGGGTTCCGATTCCGTCCTGGATAAGGCCGGTACTTTACCCAGGGTTTCCGGCTGGGCTTTTTCAGGTACCAAAATTTTGGCCATCACAAATGCCGCTGGAATAGTGAGGATGGAGGCCGACATGAGATGTCCAGCAATGGCCGGGAAAGTTCCCCGGAGATATCCGGCGTACAGGCCCAGCACGGTGGATGCAATGGACCCAAACATGGAAGCGAGGATGGCACAGAGTTCGCTGCGGGTCATGCGTTCCAGAAAGGGCTTAATGGCAATGGCGGACTCAATGCCCACAAAAATATTGGCCGCCCCCGATAGGGCTTCGGCCCCGCTGATATTCATCGTCCAGCGGAAAAATCGGGCAAAGGCTTGCACCACGGGCTGAATGATGCCCAGATTGTACAGCAGCGAAAAGATTGCCGCAAAGAAAATCACCTGGGGTAAAGCTCGAAACGCCAGGATGTAGCCCAAATTCAAATTGTTTGCACCGAGTCGGTCCCCCGGTATGGGAGTAAAAGGTGGGGTCAACGCCCGCGCAATCCACCGTCCCGCCCCCTCGGGGCCAACCTGTTCGCCCAGTACCGGTACCAGAATCGGCCCAAACAGGAATCGTGCCCCCGCTTCGGAGGCATCAATCAGAGCATTGAGAATGCCGCTTACCCAGACCACGATCTCCCGGGTAAAGGGAAACAAAAAAATGAATAACCCTAACACCAGCTGTAGCCCAATGCCCCACAGGATCATCTTCCAGGGCACCTGGCGCCGATCTTCAGATCCTAACCAGGCCACAAAGCACAGCCCGATCAATCCCAGCACCGAAATTAAACGCAAAACCACGCGATTCGGCCCTCCTCATATAGGGGAATCCCTTGCCTGCCATCGATTATGCCGAAGAACACTGCCAACGAAACGCTCTGCTTGAGAATTATGGAGCTCCTTGAACCGATACAGCTCCCTAGAAGTCCCTGGCCCATAATGGGAGTAGCTGTTCACCTACCCCTATGGAAGCTTTTTCTCCTGTTCCGCCCGCCTGGGCCGAAGCCGCAACCCACGCTACCCAGTTCTGCTGTCCCCGCTGTGGGACTGATACCCAAAAAGCCAAGGCCGTCTGGATTAACCGCCGTTCTCCGGTGTATGGTGAAGACCATCGCCGCAAATGGCAAGAATTTTACCACTGTGGTGAATGCGATACCGCCTGGTGGGCCTGGAGTTCTGACCGTCCCCCTTCCCCCTATGGCCGCAACGATGAGGAAGAAGAGCCCTGGTTTTGACTATGCCAGCTGATGATCAACCCACGATTCACGTATTCGGTAGCCTGAATGTTGACCTGGTGTGCCAAACGTCCCGACTGCCCTCACCAGGGGAGACGATGTTGGGGCAGGCTTTTCACATCCTCCCCGGGGGCAAGGGAGCAAATCAGGCCGTGGTAGCCGCTCGCCTTGGAGCCAGGACGACCATGGTAGGGCGAGTCGGGGATGATGAGTTTGGCCAGATGCTGATCGATAGTTTAAAGGAAGCTGGAGTCGATACCCACAACATCATCGTTGACCCATCGGTTTCTTCTGGCATTGCCGCCATTCTGGTAGATGCAGTAGGCAACAATCAAATCGTGGTGGTGCCAGGGGCTAACGGCAACGTTGACCAGAGCGACGTGCAGCGATTGGCCCAGCAACTGCAGCCGGGAGATTTCTTGTTACTACAGTTTGAGGTGCCCGTGGAGGTAGTCAGGGCAGCGGCGGCGATCGCCAAAGAAAAAGGTGTTACCGTCATCCTTGACCCAGCCCCCGCCCACCATGATTTACCAGAGCGCTTTCTTGAGTTAGTGGATATCCTCACCCCAAATCAAGTTGAAGCCGACCAGTTAGTGGGCTTTCCTGTCATTGACCAGTCATCCGCCCTGGATGCAGCCCAGATTTTGATCAAACGAGGGGTCAACTTAGCCATAGTGAAATTAGGGGTAGACGGTGCCCTGGTGGCCACAAAAGATGAACATTTTCACCAGAAGGCTTTTCCGGTGGAAGCGGTAGACACCGTTGCGGCTGGCGATGCCTTTAATGGTGGCTTAGCCGTAGCCCTGGCGGAAGGTATGTCGCTGCCAGCGGCGGGGCTATTTGCTAGTGCTGTTGCAGCCTGCTCTGTAACCCGGAGGGGGGCTCAATCGTCTATGCCCACCCAGGAAACTGTGAAAGCCTTGCTGAAAGAGACATCAAAAAATCCCAATCCACCAGGCTGCTAACCCATAAGCTTTTCTTAACTATTCAATACGGATTCAGGGACCTATTCTCCCCCAATGCTGATAGGAGTACCAATAATTTCTGCGCGGGTTAGATCAGCACCGTTCACAGAGGTACCGGCAGCTTCAGCGAAGTAAATTTGTGCTTCAGTCAGGTCAGCTTCATCGAAGTTAGCGTTGTCTAAAACCGCATTAGTCAAAAAGGCTTGGGTCAGGTTAGCGCCGGTCAGATCTGCACCGGTTAAGTCAGCCCCTTCCAAATTGGCCTCGATCAGATTTGCGCCCTGTAAATCGGCCTGCCGCAGGTCGGCCCCAATCAGGTGGGCTTGGGAAAGGTCGGCACCAGTTAAATCACAACCCGGGCAGAGGTTGGTTTCGATCAACTGCTGCACATGGGCCGGATTTTCAGCTTGGGCAGGCAATCCGAAGAACAGAGGCAGGGCCAGGGCTGCGCTGGTTAAAGTCATGGTTCTCATAATGGATCCTCCGTTCTTTCTTGCAATGCTGAAACTTCCCCCCTCGTTTCCAGACGGGGCAGAAGCAGCTTAAGGTTGTCTATTTAAATCCCCTCGCTGAGGTGAAAGCTCAGGGTAAAGCTCTGGCTTAGGGGGTAATCAACTCGACCTCACACCATTGTCTGAGGACTACCCGATGTCAAAATGTATTGACAATTGAGCTATGTTCTGATCTTGGCACATTTCTTCTTCTCTGTGGTCTAAAATCCCCATTCTGAAAGGAAACGATACGTCTTACGACATAGGTACCGCAGGGAAAAATCTAAAATTTTCATTTTTCCCAATCTGAGCTATATCGTCCGAATGAAGGGGAAGGCTCTCGGCACCGAAAAATTTAAGCTTGAATTTAGTTCAGACCGGACAGCTTTTTGGCTCAACAAAGCAAAATATAAGTAGGAGAGATGAAAAAAACCAAAATTGGAGTTTTATCTCTGTGCTGTTCAGTTTGCGGATGCCACGATTTCCCTAAAAGAGGTCTACGCTTCCGGAAAATGACACCTTTACCGTGATGTGCACAATAGTCGAGTCTGTTTTAACTCCAGCTTCATGCTCTGTAGTTCTTGCCAAAGGCAACCTAGCTGCCTCCCAGCTAAACTCGCCGAAACCGATGATACCCTGGCCGAAATGCTGAACCACCTTCAGGACTGTAACCTGCGGCCCAAACGGACTCGGTTTTCGCTGCTGCACAAGCTTTCGGGGATTTTTCAATCCCTCTGGGCGGGTTTAAGCCGGGGCTTAGCTGACCTTACCCGTCGTCTGCGGGTCAGCTAATTGTCAGCAGGGGGTCAAGCTTGCCCTGCTGATCGAGGGCGTAGAGGTCATCGCAACCGCCGATATGCTGGTTGTTGATGAAAATTTGCGGCACTGTCCTGCGGCCATTCGCCCGCTCCGCCATCCGCACACGAGCGGCACCATCCCCGTCAATTTTGTATTCTGTAAAATTGACCCCTTTCCACCAGAGAAGCAGCTTGGCCCGAATGCAGTAGGGGCAGGTTTGCCAGGTATAGATCTCCACATCGGCTTTCACTGGCAGCGGGCGGCGGCCCAAAAGGTTAGCAATCTGGTCAAACATCGTAGTTGTGCAGAAATAAGCGGTCTAGCTGATCTTAACCCGACTTTTTTGGCGGAAGCTTTTTCCCTGACAGGAACCCCCAGCAGGATGCTTCAACGGCGGTAAACCCTCCTGGGGCTAAGCCCCTATGCCGCCTCTCGTTCCCCATCTCAGTAAGGATACTGGTAAACCGCCTTAAATCCGTGGGCTCTAAAGATATGGAACGTTTCCGTGATTTCTCCTCCACGGGTTAGAGAGACTGTCGTCATGGGCTCAATGGACTCAAACAGTGGCCTGTAGGCAGCTAAAATTTCCGGCTTTTCAATGAATCGGTCGAGGGTGATATAAACTGCATCCCCCCCTAGCCAGTTCTGCTGATTAAACCAGAAGGCAAATCCGCGGGGGTCCTGGGTAAATGCGGTTACAGGAACATCCACGAGGGGATGAATCGCCATGTCCAGATACCCCCCAAGATAATACTCATTGGTAAAGACGAAGGTGGCCTCATTCAATGCGGCCAATATCTCTGGTTCATCCGCTAAGTTTTGATTCAGCTGCCGGGTGTCGATGAGTTCTGTTGAGCCATCCTGTTCGACCGGCACCAGTCCACCAAATAAGGCATAGTCGCCAGGCTTTTGCAGCAATCCTAGCTGTAGATGAAGTAGGGCCACAGCAGATAAAGCAATCAAAAATAGTCCCGATCCCCACAACCCCCGTTTAACCAACCGGGGACGCTGACGTTGCCAGACTACCGCCCTGGCTGCCAGCAGCATGGCGATGCCCCAATAGCCCGGGGCGGGCCAGGCGGGGAAAATTTGCTGTTTCCCGCCCAGCAGGGTAAACCCCAACATAATAGGTAGAGAAATCCAAAGGATGAAAGCCCGCTGGTAATGGTCCCGGGCTCCATCAGGGGAGCGGTCAGGATCCATGGAGAACCTCACCTGATGAGCAATTTCCTGGAATGTGACCCACCACAGGGGAAATCCCAACAGCGGAAACAGGTAGGTTATGGAGATAAGCCAGTAGCCCACCATTTGCAGGGGGTTAAATGGGCTGCCGCTGCCATCCTGGTCAAACCGCATTAACAGCTGGAACCTGAAAGAAATCCAGTCATGCTGAAGGTTCCAGTACCAGAGTGGAAACAGGGTCATGAAAAATAAGAGGCATGCGGCGAGGGTCCAGCGCGATCGCAGGGCTGGACGATAGGGCGCACAGAACAGACAAAATCCCACCAAACTTAACCCCAGCACAAACCCATGGTACTTACTCAGACAGGCGAATCCCACAGTGATTCCTAACAAGGCTAAACGCCAGGTGGGCGTATAGGTTTCCTTGCCCCATCCCCAGGAGTTCGGTCGACTCGTTATGGGAAAGAACTCCCAACCTGCTACCAGCAGGGTAAGGCTCCAAAACAGAATCAGGCCGTTATCGGGGGAGGTTAGAATGCCGAACCCAATTGTCATCAGCGGCATCAGGGTGACCAGGACAATGGTCATCTGGCCTACAGCCGCCGAGAATAACCGCTTGGTCACCCGATAGAGTAGCCAGAGGCTGAGACAATACAGCAGCAGCGCCGCCAGGCGAATGGTAAACGGTGAAATGATACCCGTCAGCCACCAACCGACTCCGGTAGTCAATGCCACGATGACCGGATGGTCAAAATAACTCCAGGACAGATGGCGACTGTACAGGTAGTAGTAGGCTTCGTCAAAGCCGGGAAATAGCCAGAAGGCTACGACGGCGCGAAATATCAGGCCGCCGATAATAAGAGTCGAAAGGGTGTTGGACCAGCTCGTTGGTTGCCGAATATCGCTTGCCATAGCTGTTTAGTGAGGAATAAATGAGATTTTGCAGCCCAGAAAGTCCCTGCAATGGTCATAATGACACTGTTACGTCATGAAACAAGCGATTTTGCATGACCAGAAGCGCCGAACTCATCTGCATCGGTACCGAGCTATTGCTAGGGGACATTCTCAACAGTAATGCCCAGTTTTTGGCCAAAGAACTGGCGGCTTTAGGTATTCCCCACTATTACCAAACGGTGGTGGGTGACAACCCGATCCGGATCAAACAGGCGGTTGCCATAGCCTGCGAACGCTCTCAGCTGCTCCTCTTTACGGGCGGCCTGGGGCCAACCCCCGATGATTTAACCACCGAAACCCTGGCCGACTTCTTCGGTGCGCCGTTGGTTGAGCAGCCAGAAATTTTGGCGGAGATTGAAGCAAAATTTTCCCATCGGGGGCGGACCATGGCTCCCAGCAATCGCAAACAGGCCCTTTTGCCTGCCGGGGCTGTTACCCTGCCAAATCCTCAGGGTAGCGCCCCCGGCTTAATCTGGGAGCCGCGACCCAACCTGGTCCTGATGACCTTTCCGGGGGTGCCCCGGGAAATGCAGGCCATGTGGCGAGAAACATCCGTTCCCTATTTGCAGGCGAATGGTTGGGTGAATGAAACCATCATCAGTCGTATGCTGAGGTTTTGGGGCATTAGCGAGTCGAGTATGGCAGAGCAGGTGGCGGATTTTCTCAGTCAGGGCAATCCTACGGTAGCTCCCTATGCCAGTCAGGGCGAAGCCAGACTCCGAATCAGCGCCAAAGCCCCTACCCGGGAAGCGGCCCTGGCCCTAATTGAACCTGTGGAAATGGGAATCAAGGCCCTCATGGGCGCAGATTGCTACGGCACAGATGACGATACCCTGGCCACAGTGGTTGGGAACTTGCTCCTACAGCAGCAGCAGACGTTGGCAGTCGCAGAATCCTGTACTGGGGGTGGGTTGGGGCAAATGTTAACAACCCTAGCCGGGAGTTCAGCGTACTTCTATGGAGGCATTATTGCCTACGACAATCGGGTTAAAGCGCATTTGCTTCAGGTGGAGGAAGACGTACTGAACCAACTCGGAGCCGTGAGTAGCGTCGTTGCAGAACAAATGGCCTTAGGCGCAAAAAATACCCTGAAAACCGACTGGGCGTTAAGCATCACCGGCATCGCCGGTCCCGGGGGAAGCAGTGCTGAAAAACCTATCGGGCTGGTTTACATTGGTCTGGCGACTCCCACAGGCCAGGTGTTGAGCTTCGAACATCGCTTTGCTAGCTTCCGGGGAAGGGATTGGGTACGCCATTTAAGCGTTTGCTCTGCCCTGGATCACCTGCGGCGAAGGCTGCTTGACGACAGCTATGGGTCTCGACCCTAACTTGAACTTTTTTCTCAAAGTTGGCATTTCTACCGAGTGACAACTTGATCATTTACCTCAATTGGTTATGATGGGGTTATGTAAAAGCCGTGATCCCGTAGGTTCATGCGGGATTTATCTTGGGGAAAGCCTCCCAGGGTAGCGTACGCCAGCAAGGAGTTTTGTCCTAATGGATTACATCGAAAAGGCTCTCGAAAAACTGCGTGAGTGGGTTGACAGGGTGATTGATACGCTTTTTGGCCCTGAACCCCAGCAAGAGCCTGAATTAATCCCGGTACCGGTGAACGAACCGAAGCGGTAAAACACATTTTTTGAGTTTAGCGACTATCCGTCAAGTCCCTCTTGTTAGGAACACTGTCGGCTTGCTGGCTCAATATGTGTCAGGTTTCCACAAAGTTTCTTGTGGAAACCTGACACATATTGTTTTTTTAACTCCCCCCCTTTCTCGTTATCGAGATTGATCGGGTACGATAGCGGAGTTGTAGGTTTAACGGCTCGTCGGTGGCATTGCTAAACATTCAAATTATCCATGGCCCAAACCTGAATATGCTGGGGTTAAGGGAACCGGAGATCTATGGTAGGCAAACCCTGCAATCTATCAACGAAGAGCTTCAACAGCACGCCCGAACCCTGGGAATTGAAATTGACTTTTTTCAATCCAACAGCGAGGGAGCACTGGTGGATTGCATTCAAGCGACCTGGGGTGAGAAGGATGGCATTGTCATCAATCCGGCAGCCTATACCCATACCAGCGTGGCCTTGAGGGATGCCATCGCCGCTGTGGGCCTGCCCACCGTCGAAGTTCACCTCAGCAACATCCACCGTCGTGAATCCTTTCGTCACCATTCCTACATTGCCGCTGTCGCGGTTGGGCAAATTTGCGGCTTTGGTTCAGACAGTTATCGGTTGGGGCTCGACGCCCTGGTCTATCATCTTAAATTTCAGGCATCCTGATGTTGGGGGATATGCTGCCCTACAGGGCAAAGCCGGCAGAGTTCGATAACTCCTGGGGGTTAAGCATGACACCCCCATCGGAGTTCAAAAATCCCGACTCAAACCGGTATCTCAGAGGGTCAAACACCCGTTAGCCCTGAACCACAGGAGATAGACCACGGGTACAGCGATTATCATTTTGAAAAATGTCCCGTTAGCCCTCAGCCTGTCGAAGGGTGAGCAGGCTGCGACAAGTTCAGCCTGAGCGACATTAGCGAAACCAGCGAAACCAGACCGAGAATTACTGTCCTGAGTATCAGCCTAAGACGAGCTTCTCGGTCGTCATGTAAGCTAAGGGAAACCATCATCTTTCCCGCCCATTCAGGACTGGATTGCCATGCAGGTGTCGATGGAAAGGCCAACCTCCACCATTAAATTTTTACAGTCCGCCACATCGCAAGCCTGGATAGACCAGGCTCTAGATCACTTAGACCTGGTGCTGCTTGACCACGCTCAATGTGAGCGTAAAGCGGCCGGAGTTGCCCTCAGCTTGATCAACCGATATCCCTCTGACGCTGATCTGGTTAAGGCCATGACCGCCATTGCTCAAGAGGAACTAACCCATTTTGAGCAGGTTAACCAATGGCTCGAACGCAGGCAGATTCCCCTAGGGCCTCTGTCTCCGCCCCCCTATGGAGCCCGTTTACGGGATCAGGTGCGGCGCAATGAACCCTATCGCCGCTTAGATTTGCTGCTGGTATCCGCCCTGATTGAAGCCCGCAGCCATGAGCGGCTAGGTCTGCTAGCGGAGCATTGCCCCGATGCCGAACTGGCAAAATTCTACCGGGGGTTGATGGCTTCCGAAGCTCGCCATTACGGAGCCTACTGGGTTTTAGCCTGTAAACGGTTCAATGGCCATCAGGTTGAAGCTCGGCTACTGCAGTTAGCTCGCGTCGAGAGCGAGGTACTATCTAATCTGCACTCCCAGCCTCGCATGCACAGCTAAATCACCTTATTCTGCAAAGGCGGTAGACCTGTCAATTTCATCTCTATGCCTCCTAATTACCACGAAACCTACCACGAGTTTGTGATTCGCTCCTGGCAACCGGATGATCGCCAGGCGGCAATTTCTCTGATTGGTTCCGTTCTCCAGGAGTATGGACTGACCTGTGAACCCGCTGGCACCGATCGAGATGCCGTTGACGTTGAAGCCCTCTATTGGCACACTGGCGGCGCTTTTTGGGTGGTAGAACACAACCGCGCAATCGTAGGGACTGCGGGCTATTACCCGGTCGAGCGAGGAAAGCAAGCCGTAGAAATCCGTAAGATGTATCTTTTACCCCGGGTGCGCGGCAAAGGATTGGGTCGCTTCCTGCTGCAAAGCTTAGAAAAAGACATTCAACAGCGCGGGTTTCAGCAAATTTGGATCGAAACCGCATCGGTTTTAAAGCAGGCCTGTCAGCTTTACGAGGCGGCTGGATATGTCCCAGCCACCGGAGTTGAGACTCCCCGCTGCGACCGAATTTATCTGAAAAATCTATTGGCCAGCTAAGTCCGCTATAATCGCTTCATTGGTACAAAAATATGCTGTTTTGATTGCGCTTTATCCCGGCAGCTTTGACCCAATTACCCTCGGCCATCTAGATATCATTTCCCGTGGCAGTCGCCTATTTGAACGGGTGATTGTTTTGGTATCTAGCAATCCCAATAAGCTACCCCTATTTTCCATAGAGCAGCGCTTGGAACAAATTCGTCAGACCGTTACCCATCTCCGTAATGTTGAGGTTGACCATTACGATGGTTTGACTATTACTTATGCTAAAAAGCATAAGGCACAAGTGTTACTCAGAGGGTTACGGGTACTCTCAGACTTCGAGAAAGAGCTGCAAATGGCTCATACCAATAAAACCCTCGCCGATGATATTGAAACTTTATTCCTGGCAACATCCACCGAATATGGGTTTCTCAGCAGTAGCCTGGTTAAAGAAATTGCCCGTTTCGGCGGCCCCATAGGTCATCTTGTTCCTCACCATGTAGCGCGAGACGTATGCCAATGCTACGCCCAGACCCAGCCCGAACCCCATCCCAGCAAAACGGATCCGTCACAGAGTCCAACTCCAGCAGTGCCGGACAAACCAACTTGGTCCCAGCCGTCGGAGACATAGACATCCAGCAAGAACTGAACAAGCTGGAAGAGCTGATCCTGGGTAGCCCTCGGGTTCCCTTCAGCGGGCGCACCATGATAGATGAGGACCAACTGCTCGACCAGCTCGATACCGTTCGGTTGAATTTACCCCCGGCATTTCGTCAAGCAGTGGATATTCTTCAGCGGCGCAACGCCATTATCTCAGAAGCTGAGCGCTACGCCGGGGATTTGGTCGCGGCTGCAGAACAACAAGCCACCCAAATGCTCGATGAGTTAGGGATCGTGCACCAGGCGGAACAAATGGCTCAACAAATTAAAGGGCAAGCCCAGCAGGAATGCGACAGTCTGAGATCCCAGGTCATGGCCGACATTGAGCAACTGCAACTGCAAGCCCAGCGAGAATGGGAATCCATGCGGCAGGAATCCCTGGCTGAGCAAGCCATGATTCAGCAGGAATCCGATGCTTATGCCGACCGGGTACTGGGCCAGGTAGAGCAGCAACTCAGCCAAATGCTGCATATCATTCAAAACGGGCGCAGCCATTTACAGTCGGGCGAGGCATCGCCTCCGGCACCCCCTCAGCCGGCAGTTCGCCGCCCCAAGCCCAGGAGCGGCAGTACTGGCCAGCATTCCCTAGAGCAGCGAGCAGACCGTTCCCGCCCCAAGGATTCTGACCCTACGAAATGATCAGCTACCTCAAGGGGGTTCTGGCCGATGTACAAAAGCCAGGCAACCATAAAATTATTGTGACTCTCGATGTTAATCATATTGGCTATGACCTCCAGGTTGCGGCTCGCCAGTTGGCCAGTCTGCCTCCAGTCGGAGAGGTGATGCAGCTCTTTAGTCATCTGCAAATTCGCGATGACCAAATCGTGCTGTTTGGGTTTGGCAAGCGGGAGGAAAGGGAGCTATTCCGTTTGCTCATCAGCGTTAGCGGCATTGGCCCGCAGATGGCATTGGCCCTGCTGGATGCCCTGGGAGATACGGAATTGGTGCGGGCAGTTGTATCGGGAAACACCCGTTTGATTTCTAAAGCTCCGGGGGTTGGCAGCAAAACAGCAGAACGTGTCATCCTGGAATTAAAAAACAAACTTGAAGATTGGCAAGAACAAACCGGGGTGTCTCTGGTACCCGCAGGAGGGCCTACCCCCTCCATCCATGAAGAGGTTGAAACCACCCTGGTCGCCTTGGGGTACAGTCAATCGGAAATCTACAAAGCGATCCAGGCCGTCAGTCGCCAGACCACGCTCCAAAAATCTGCCGATCCCGAAAGTTGGGTGCGGGAAGCCATTGCCTGGCTCAGTCAATGAAGGTTTCCTTATGTTATATTGATAGACCTGACACAAACGATCTGTCTTAAACGAACCAAGCCGTCCCATGACTTTGTTGCAAGAACGCAAGCAAGAACTTATCTCTGATTACCAGGTCCACGAGACTGATACCGGGTCCGTAGATCTACAAATTGCGATGCTGACCGAGCGCATCAATCTCCTCAGTGCCCATCTGCAGAAGAACAAGAAGGATTATTCTTCTCGCCGAGGCCTGCTGAAAATGATTGGTCGCCGTAAGCGTCTAATGGCCTATCTGCTTAAGCAAGATACCGAACGTTACCGAAACTTGGTCCAAAAGTTAGGCATTCGCGGTTAAAAAACCATTGACAGCGATTCCCACAGTCATTTATTGACATGCTGCCGGTGCCTGACTAGCCATTCTCTGACTTAGCCATGGATGCTTAGATAGAGTTGCGGCTGGCTAGTGAGTAGTTCGGTGGGATGTCTGAAAGCTGATAGGCTGAGGTACAGGCAGAACCTCGGCCTTTATTGGTTTTGGGTTTTCAAGTTTTTAGATATTCTTTGACTTAAGTTTATGGCTCCTTCTGAATCCTCCCGTAAGCGTCTGCCCTTTGAACCCGGTAAGCGTAAGCCAGAGGCGGATAAGTCTGCGCCAACAGCAGCCTCTAAAGTTGACAAAGCCGATACTAGCGGTAAGACAAAGTCCAGCAGCAATAGGAAATCTGGCAAGTCCACAGAGAAGGCGATTCCAGAGGTTGTGAGTCGTCGCATGCTGAAGCGGATGGTTATTTTCTCTGGACTACCCACGTTTGTCGGCGTCTCAACCTTTTTCGTCAGCTACTTCTTGCTGGTAAATGAAGTGGTCGAATTACCGTCTTATTTCGTTCTGTTTGCTACCCTTGGATGTTTTGGCATGGGAGTCCTCGGTCTCAGCTACGGGGCGCTTTCGGCCTCATGGGACGAAGACCGCTTAGGTCATTGGTTTGGATTCGACGAATTCAGAGTAAATTTTGGCCGTCTGACCGGTGCTTGGGGTTCTAAAACAGACAACTGATTTTACGAAGGAAGCTGCACCCAGTTGGTACCATCAAAATTCCTAGGGCTGCTTTTGAATCAGGTGATTAATCTCCGTGTCAATATCCCTCAGTAGGTGACTGAGGGTCATCAGGGTGCTGGCAGGTAGCCCTTCCAGGGTAAAAGTTTGGTGCGATCGTTCACGGATTTCTTCGATCTGGCTGTGGAGACGATGGGCAAAGGTTAGGGCATCTCGTCCCAGTTGATCAATTTGCTGCTGTTGGTAAAACTTCAGGGCGGCTCCCCGCAAAACCTGCAGGGTTGCTTCTTCCCCATAGGTTCCAATCATCAAACGAAATCGGAGAACGACCCGTTCCTTACGATAGGTTCGCTCGATTTCAACCTGTCGGGGTTTAGTCGCGGTGACTAAAGGTAGGTGAGTAAACAACTTGAATTCGTTAATCACGCTCTGCAACATTGGCAACGACAGATCGCTTAGCGCCGCCTGGACGATGCCATCTTTACTCCAGAGAATCCGGCCTGCGGTTTCTCGCCGCTCAAAATAAAGCCTGCCAATCCCATCTTGAAGAACACGATTTAAGAGGGCCTGGGTTAATTGCTGGGGCGGCAGTTTGCCTATGGCCGAAAAGCTTACGGGTAAACTTGCGGTCGGCAGATTCAACTCTAGAGGATCGGCAGACTGTTTTGGCCGGGCAGGAGGTTGGGAAGAGGGATGCCGCACTTTACCCGCTACCGGAGGAGATGATTTATGCGAGCCAGAACTGATCGATATTTCCCTGGGAGCATGGTTTAATGACGGGGCACCACCTCCATAGGTAGGGATCGTGGAGGCATCATCAACAATGGGATCATCAACAATAAAAGTGGCCTGGTCTGCCGAATTAGTGGCAGAGGATGGTGGCGAATGAAAACCCTGGTGTGCATCTTGACCTGATGGACCTTGGCCATCGCTTCTCGATTTAGTTTTAGATTTATAGCTGAGATATTTGGACAATACATCTCGATGCCAGTCTGAGGAAATTGACCATTTCGCTAATGAATAATTGATATAGGCAATTTGGCGCTTCACGTAATTGCAAGCCAACGGATCTTCCGGGTCAACCATCCCCAAATTCAAATGAGAGGCTCCAATGGAAAGGGGGACGATCTGATGATAGAGGCAGGCCTCGAAAGGCAACACGCTATCCATCAACGTCGTCATTTGGTTAAAGTCGAAGCATTCTTGACCCAAACTTAAATCGTTGACCGAACCTTGACCCGAGCCAAACTTGGATGTTCCCGATGAAGCCTCTGGATTCGCCATGGGTTTATTGCTGTTGGGATGCTTCTATCCTATGCAACCTGAAGCAAAATCGACAAATTATGGAGACTTAAGACAAGAAACCTTCTTCCGGGAAAGTTACAGGGCACGATTCCGAAACTCTTGGGCTTGTAAATAAAGCTGTACCCACTGACTTTGCACCTGCTTCAGGCTCAGCCCAAGATCTTGAGCAATCACCTTGGCAGAACGATTGCTCTGATAGCCCTGCAATATCGCTTGCTGTTCTCGATTGAGTTGATTCCAAAAGTCCTGCCATTGAGTTAAGGTGAGTCCAAAGTTGTGGTCTTCCAAAGATGTTTTGAGCCAACTCAGCACCAGGGCAGGTTGTTCTCGCAGAGCAAATATGCGCAATGCATGGTAGCTGACTTTTTCTCGGAGTCGATAAACCTTCTGAATGGGAAGATTCAGAGTCTGGGAAATTTGTTCCTGGGAGCAGCCTTTGAGGTGAAGGTCTAGCCATTGGGCCGCGGTATCGTCTAGATGACGGCTCAAATAGTCCATGAATGAGGTTTTGATGCTGTGTCGCTGCTGAGTCTGATCCAGCAGGGTTTGCTCTTCTTGATAACGGTCTTGGGCTTGCATATCCAACAAACTCAGGGAATCCTCGCCATCCTCTCCAGTTATTTCTTCAGAAATGAGGCGAATCATTTCTCCTGTGGGCACCTGGGTCATGCCACCCTTCTGGCTGCGGCGTAAATAATTGACAAATCGATAAGCAATTAAGGGTTGGTTACGGATTGGACGCAAACAGTATTCTTCGACAGTAGCTAACATGAGCAAATCCCGTAATCGCGGATTGCCAGTGCAGGCTGCAATCCATTGAAACTGCTGCCCCAGATGTCGATCACTACGCATCATTTCCTGGATGACCTCTTGAATGACATCCACTACGGTACGACGGCGGTCTCGACTGAGGGCAATCCAGTTACTGACTTTACTGCGGATCAAAAAAAGACTGCTCAACCGCTTAATTAATCGGCGATGGCCCATCTCCGGGCTAACATTCCAGTATCGCTGTAAAAAAATGCGATAACGGTACTCAATGGCCTGACGGGTAATGGCAAGATCGCCTGCTGACAACGTCTCCATGCTTTCTGGGGATGCTCCCAAAAGCCAATGAACAATGCTGGTATAGTCTCCGCTAGGTTGATCAGGATTGTCAGCCTGTAGACGGCAAAACCAGTCATCAGCCAATTTTTCTGCCATTACCATGAAATCAATCCCTTCAAATTTATGGGGCGGCTGTAGGCTTTATCTTAATATCATCAATTGCTGAATCAAATCTTTTGACGGGACATTTAAGGTAAATTGCACAAGCATTGCCCCGGAATTGGCCAATCCTCCCTGGCATGCAAGAAATGGGATCAGCCCTCCCAGTGGGTTAAATTTACAGGGGTTTCTATCCTCTATGAAGGCTATTGGTTACCATACTGGGAGGCCAGCACCAGGTTATCTCGATGTACCACCGTGTCGGCACCAACGTAACCTAGGATCTTGGAAATTTCGTCAGAATGGCGTCCCAAAATCTTACGGAGTTCTTCATCTCCATAATTCACCAGACCCCGGGCAATTTCCTGGCCATCATGGGTATAGATAATGACCGCATCTTTAGATTGAAAATCTCCTTCTAGCTCGACGATACCGGCGGCCAGCAGAGATTTGCCCAGTTGAGTGAGCGCATGGGCTGCCCCGGCATCGACATAAAGACGTCCAGCAGGGATGAGACTGGTTGCCAACCAGCGCTTTCGGCCCCGATTTGGGTTGGGATGCGGCGCAAATTGAGTGCCTACGGGTTCGCCCGCAATGGCTTTCAAAATATTTCCAGGCTGCTTGCCGTCAGTAATAACGGTACGAATCCCTCCGGTCGTTGCGATTTGAGCCGCTTCCAGCTTGGTTGCCATGCCTCCGGTCCCCCACTGAGTGCCCCGATTGCCAGCCACAGACTTGAGCGCCGTAATCTCCTCTAGCTGTTCAATCAGGTGAATCGGCTGAGCATCGGGGTGATACCTCGGATCTGCTGAGTAGAGCTTGTCGACATCGGTGAGCAAAAACAGCCAGTCGGCCCTAATGAGGCTGGCTACCAAGGCCGAGAGGGTATCATTATCGCCAAACTTAAGTTCTTCTACAGCAACGGTATCGTTTTCATTGACGATAGGGATGACTCCAAGCCGCAGCAGTTGTCGAAACGTGCGATAGCTGTTGACATAGCGAGAGCGTTGAACCAAATCGCTCCGGGTGAGTAAAACCTGGGCAATGGGCTGATTGAGGGAGGAGAATAAGTCGTCGTAAATACGCATCAACCGACCCTGCCCCACAGCGGCTACGGCCTGTTTAATGGCAATCGTTTTGGGCCGCTCAGTCATGCCCAGGCGACGACATCCGACTCCCACAGCGCCAGAAGATACCAGGACGACGTGGTGGCCCATTCGCCGGGCATGGCATAGGGTCTCTACCAAAGCAGCAATGGTAGACAGGGCAAGCTGACTCGAATCGGGGCCGGTCAAGCTTGAGGTGCCTATTTTTATAACCAGAGTTAGGGCTTGGCTCACGGATGGATCTACAAACCAAAAATTTAGGGATACCCGTTGAAGTACAACCAGTATCCCTGACTTATTATTAGTTTATTAAATTTTAAGGTCTTTATTTAGCTTGACCCTTGTTTATTCTTGTTTACATAATCGCAGAAAGGTAGACACACCGTAACATCCGTAATCTTTTCTTTATTTTTCTGTGAAAAATCCTGGCCAAAGGGGGAAGCAGCCAGGACTTCAGGATTTTTCCGACGTAGAGTTGAGCAGGTTCACTCCCAGGGATTTGGAAATTGTCATCTCCAAAAATCTTAATGGCCCTTGGCTTGCGGGTTGTGCAAAGGTAGGGGAAATCGGATCAACCAGAATGGTAAACATACCGACCCGGTTGCCCGCTAGCACGTCTGTGAAGAGCCGGTCTCCGACCATGCCCACCCGCTCTACCGGTAATCCCATGGCATCTACCGCTTTGCGAAGCTTACGGCGAGAGGGTTTACGCGCCCCAGAAAGATAGGGCACATCCAGAAAGGATGCAATCCGATTAATGCGGTAGGAATTTACATTGTTACTGACCAGCCACACGGTAGCAACAGATTTAATGCCTGTCATCCACTCCAGGAGTTCGGGTCGGGTTTCAGCCTGCCGCAGGGGAACGAGCGTGTCGTCAACATCCAGCACGAGTCCCTCCAGGTTGTAATGACACAACAGAGCCGGGTCGAGCTCCAGGATATTGCCTCCCAGCACTAAATCAGGTTGCAAGAGGGATGGATTAAGCATGGTAGTCATCGCAGAACCAAAAGGGTTGCCCGTCAAGCCAGACAGCTGGCCCAACGGTAAATGGCCCCCAGGCGGGTCTGGACTGAAAGATAAATTGATAAACCTTAATCAGTTAAGAGTCGCTAATTATTTAGATTAGCCCGAATTTCATCCCGGGCGGCTTCATGTTCTGCCAGGGTACGACTAAATACATGGGTGCCGTCATAACGAGCAACAAAATAAAGATACTCGGTTTCTTCTGGGGTCAGGGCGGCCGCGAGGCTGGCTTGACCAGGGCTGGCAATGGGGGTTGGGGGCAGTCCAGTATTGATATAGGTGTTGTACGGCGAGGGGGTTTCCACTTGAGCCCAGGTCAGGGGTTGGTTTTTGGTTTGTCGAATTCCCAAACCATATTCAACCGTTGGATCAGCCCCCAGGGGCATGCCCATTTCTAGGCGGTTGGTGAATACTCCAGCAATCAAATTTCGTTCGTCGGGAACAACAGATTCCTTCTCGACGATGCTACTCAAAGTGACCCAATCTAGGAGAGATAGGGTGGGACTGGGGGCCTCCTGGTAAATTGGTAACGCGGCTGTTTCAAATCTCTCCAGCATGAGGTCAACTACCCCCGGAGCGGTGACCCCTTCCAAGGGAAGCTGATAGGTGTCGGGAAACAAAAACCCTTCTAGATGAGGAATACCGTCTGGTAGCCAGGGGTACTGGTCTCGGGAAATTTGTTCGGTAGCGGCCAGAAACTCCTCCGCTGAAAAGAACCCCTGCTGCTGAAAGTAATCCGCCATTTGGTCTCGGTTCCAGCCTTCGGGAATGGTAAATGAAGTTTGAATGACCTGACCATCCCAGATGGTTTGAGCAATGTCCACCATGGAAGCGGTTGGGCTAATGGCGTAAGTACCGGCCTGAAAGCCACCTTCGGCATTTTGCAAAGATTGCCAGCGGGACCAAAGCTTCCAGGCCATGGCAGAACGAATTAATCCAGCGGATTCCAGGTCTTGCCCAATTTGCTGGCCTGATGTGCCGGTGGGAATCGCAATTTGCACTGAATTAAGGTCATCAACAGCTTGGACCTCAGCGGCAGTCACTGGAGCCGTGGCCCAGCTCCACCAGGCCCACCCCTGCCAGGCCGCTATACCTGTCGCTATGGGAACCACCAGTCCCAGGAAGCCCCATCTAATCCACCGTGACCCTTTTGCCATGACTCATCCCAGAGGCATTACGTCAAAATAGTAACGAATTACAAGGTTGTAGTTTACCTCAGTCGAGCATATCGAAGAGTTTTTCCTCCAGGGCATCTCGAATTTTCTGAAATTCCTCGGGAGTAACCACTTCTAAATCCCCTTTGGGATTACGGCGAGCGAAGATCAAGAGGGGGTTTAGGGGAGTACACAGGGTATATTCCTGATCATCGTGAAAGCAGGTCGCCAGTACTTGAAAATCTTCTGTAATGGGTTGTCCGGCCTCATCCACCTCATCGATCTCCAGCGTCAGGGAGTCTTCCTCGCTGGTTTCTGGTAGCTCTCCCGCTACGGTTAGGGTAATGGCAGTGCGCTGTAGGGTGAGATTTTGCTCAGCTAAAACCGCTTTGGCGGTGAGAAAAACCCGATCGATGTCTTCATCCTCAATATCGACCAGGATTTCGCCCTCCTCATCGTCGTCGTCCTGCCACGCAAAAATTTCGAGGGGAGAGTCAATGGGCAACAGCAGAAGATATTCACGCCCATTGAGCTGAAAGCTTTGTTCTAGCTGACAGGGTAAAAACCGTCCGGTTTCATCCGTGAGTACCAGAGCTGAGTCGTCAAAGGGTTGGGTTTCGTTCGCCATGGAGGCTGCTCTTCGCTACAGAGTGGACCTGGAGAAGGCCAGTCGAAAGAAATCATGAACAGCTAATATGCCATGACCAGAACCTGGCCGAGCGATACTCAGCTGCCCTCAGTGTTATCAGAATATCCCATCGTGGTTACGGAGTTCGCTGCTCATCCAGCCATTGCTGCAAAATAATTGCTGCAGCTTTGCGGTCAATCAGGGCTTTATGGCGGGAGGGAGAACGCCGCTCAGCTTGAATGAGCTGCTCTGCCTCTACCGACGTCAGACGTTCATCGACATAAACCACAGCTAAGTTTAGAACTTTAGAGAGACGTTCAGCCAACTTCTTCACCTGGCGTGCCTGGAATCCTTCCTTGCCAGCCATGGTGTAGGGCAATCCCACGACCAGGGTATCGACCTGGCGTTCTGCAATAATGGCTTGTAAGCTTTCAAGCACCTGCTGAAACGACCGGTGTTCAAGGGTGGTTAGGCCAGTGGCGATCAGGCCGGAACGATCGCACCCGGCGACCCCAATGCGCTTCCGACCAATATCTAACCCCAGGGCCGACACATACTTCATGGATCGCCATCTTGAGGAGGATGGCTAGACTTAGGCTTACCGTCCTCCTTGGATTCTCCATTGCCCAGAATCGTCTGCCAGCGCTCTGCCGACCAGGTCATCCGTCCGGGGACGGGTTTGCCAGAGGGTTGTAGGCCCGTCAGCACATCGGAGAGTTGCAGGCCTTCCAGGGAAATGGGTTTTGCTTCCCGCACCTTATGCCACACCGAGCGAGACATCAGCAGAGCATGAGATTCGGGAACTGCATTGAGATTGGTCAGACATTCCTCCCGCTCGGGCTGATAATCCAAAGAGGTCAGGCGCAACGGTTGGTCAGGGAACGGCTGCAAAATTTTGGCCATCTGGACCATCAGCTCCGGATACAGCCAGGTATAGGCAGGATGCACCGTTAAATCTGCCTGGTGAGGCTGCTTCCCATCCCGCGAAATGGTCAGTTGAAAGTGGCCGATGGCAGCTTTTCGCTGCTGTTCGAATACGTAGGCACTGACCGTTTCCATCTGGTTGACCATACGGTTCACGGTAGCGGAAGCCGTACCCATGAGATTGGTTCTAAAATCTTGAATCTGGTGGTCAAAGACTTGCCTCACCAGGGGAGGCATTGAGGCCGTATCCAACTGGTAAAGGAGCTGGGCATCGGCGTTGCTTACCGGCAATAAATTCGGTAAGTCCGGTTCTCGCTGAGCTAGCCGCTCAATGTCATCCGGCATCAGTGACCAGTAGGTAATCTGCGCCAGCGGCTGAAAGCCATTGAAGCGGTAAAGCGCCAGGGCAGTTTTATGGGTCACGTTAACCTCTAACATCCAGGTGCGGGCCTCCCACACCGCCTCAAAACAGTGGCGCAGTAGCCGGGAGCCGGCATCCATAAAGCCCGATGCGGTGACTTTCTGGATTGCAGCTCGATTAACGACAACGCTGTCCACCTGCCAGGTACTGCGGGTGCGGTTAAAGGGGGAAACCTGAATTACACCCACCGGAATTTTGTTTGAAACGGCTACAAACGTGGTTTGAGACTGCTGAAAGGGCTGCGGTAACCAGCTCATGACTTTGAGGGGCCCGTACCAATGACGCTGGTGGTTCAACCACGACAGCACCTTCATCGGTGCCAATTCATCGTCACCGGCGTCTAAATCTTCAAACTCCCACTGCTTAAAATCATCTAAATCCCGGTATTGCAGTGGGCGAACTGTAATTACGGGTCCAGTCATTGTCATGCGAGCCATAGCGCTAGGAGGCAGACCTATCTGCCGTCATCTTAGCCGGTTTTCCTGATTTCCACATGGGCATAACCAATGGAAGCCGATTAAACTACCTTGCGACAGGGATTCAGGAGACTTGTTTCCATCTATGCCATACTGCTCGCTGGCAGGGAAGAAGACTGCTCCACTCCAAACCCAACGTTTACAAAACTTAGGATCTAAGGCAGGATTTCAATAATAGCTGTAGCAAGCAACAAAACCTTTCACTCTGCATCAATTCTTACTCACGCAGATGGGCACCTGGGAGAATCAGTTCCCAAGCATGATTCTCTGGGTAAGTCTGTATCTAAGTCTCCCAGCAACTGCTATTGGAAAAACCATGAGGAATCTTATGACTAGGGTTGAGCGATATTGTCTTTATGGTCATTTGGTCGCTATGGCTTTTGGCTTGGCTGGCCTACTTTGGGTGGTGCCCCATGCCGAAATTTTGGACTATATTCCCGCAGGGCAAACGATGTTTCGCTGGAGCATGGCGGGTGGTGGCGTGGGTTATATCGTTTTGGGAACGGTTGCCGTTGCCCTTTATGCCTACCGCACCCTGGGTCTGAAGGCGTTACTGGTTTTTGCGACTGCGGCTATCGGCATCTCCCTATCCAGCGAGTTGTTGGGCACCAGTACGGGCTTTCCCTTTGGTCACTACAGCTACCTCAATGGTCTGGGGTGGAAGGTGGCTGGCTTAGTCCCGTTTACGATTCCCCTCTCCTGGTTTTACCTGGGGCTGTCCTCCTTGCTGTTGGCCCGCGGGGGTTTGCTTCCTGAGGGTGGGCTGCTGCGCCATGCCTGGATACGGTCTGGGATAGCTATCGCCATCGGTGCAGCCCTGTTGACCTCCTGGGACTTTGTTCTAGATCCTGCCATGAGCCAAACGGCGCTGCCATTTTGGTACTGGCATCAGCCTGGGGCCTTTTTCGGTATGCCTTACCAAAACTTTGCAGGGTGGTTTGGCACAGGGGTCGTGTTCATGACCGTAGGATGTCTGGGCTGGTATGGTCTTAATGTGATTCCTTCGGTAGCTGCCGAAGATCTAACCATTCCCCTTGTGGTTTATATCGCCAATTTCACCTTTGCCCTGGTGATGAGTCTGGGAGCAGGATTTTACGTCCCCATCTTGTTAGGTCTGCTCACGGGGGTATTGCCTGCGGTGTTGAGCTACTGGACGGCTCGGCAGAGGCAACAGAAGGCCTCCGTGGCCCTAGTCGAACCTGCAACCAGTCTGACTAAATCCATGAACCCGTCGGTTTCAGCGGCCAAGGTTGTCGTTAAGTAGGCCTAGCAGCTTGTTAAACCCTGATTACTCTCTCCATGGGATCTGGCTGCACGGTGCTGGCTTTGTGCTGCTTCTGGTGCAGGTTCCGGTAGCTTTGATGCTCTTGTCAAGGCTATTAAAGGGGCCATTCCGGCGTCCGCCCATTCAGCCCCAAACCCCTAAACCTGAACAAATTGGCGTAGTTTCAATCGTTGTGCCGACGCTGAATGAGGCGGCCAGAATTCGTCCTTGTCTGGATGGACTGACCCGTCAAAGCTACGAAGTGCGCGAAATTCTGGTGGTGGATAGCGACTCTACCGATGGCACTCAGGACATTGTGCGCTCCTATCAAGCCAGGGATCCTCGAGTTCGTTTGCTGACGGACGATCCGCTGCCCCCGGGCTGGGTCGGTCGTCCCTGGGCGTTGGACTACGGCTTTCGCCATATTTCACCGGATTCCACCTGGTTTTTGGGAATTGATGCGGATACCCAACCCCAACCAGGGCTCGTAGCATCTCTCATATCTGATATGGAGCAAGATGGCTTCGATCTGGTTTCCCTGGCACCTAAATTCATCTTAAAATCCCCAGGAGAATTCTGGCTCCAACCGGCGCTATTGATGACCCTGGTCTATCGGTTTGGGCCAGCAGGCAGCAGTGAGGCGGCATCCCAACGGACCATGGCCAATGGACAATGCTTTATGGCCAGACGATCCTGGTTGGAACGATTAGATGGATATCAGACTGCCAGGACATCCTTTTGCGACGATGTAACCCTGGCTCGTAACCTGGCCAGTCAAGGGGCAAAAGTAGGCTTTTGGGATGGTAGCCAAGTGCTCTTCGTCCGCATGTACGAAGGCATTCAGGAAACCTGGAAAGAATGGGGTCGGTCCCTAGATCTTAAAGATGCCTCCAGTAGAGCACAGCTTTGGAGTGATGTTTTCTTTTTGATTCTGGCTCAAGCATTGCCCTGGCTCCTGGTTCCTGGCCTCGGGTGGGTTCAGCACATAGTCCCGCAAGATGGGTCATTGACCCTGCAGATCCTATGGGAACTTAACATCGGTTTGCTGGTTCTACGTTTCGGGATGCAAGCTGCCGTAGCATCGGCCTATCGGTTTAATGGAGCCCCGGGAAGTTGGGCGTTTGTATTTTCGCCCCTGGCGGATGTGCCAGCTGTCATTCGCATCGCTTTATCGGCCTGGCACACTCCTACCCAGTGGCGAGGACGGCAATATTCTAAAATTTCCTGAAGCAAAATCTCTTAAGGCTCAGTTTTACCCCACTGGCTGAAAGGATTACGGGCGAGATTGGAGTTGTAGTAACGGCTATCTCCTGTTACCTCGTCGCCGATCCAGGCGGGTAGATGAACCCTCTGATCAGGAGAGGTCAGTTCCACCTCTGCCATCAATAGGCCCTGATTTTCACCCAAAAATTCGTCGATTTCCCATAGGACGTCGTCTATGGGAAGACGATAACGGTACTTTTCAATCAACGGTGGATCGCAGAGGGTATCCAGCATGGTTTGAGCATCAGCCAGGGGAATTTCATACTCATATTCGGGACGCGTCATATTTACCACCGGACCTTTGAGGGTAATGAACCCCTGATCCCCGACGGTACGAATACGCACAGTGCGGACATCAGTAGTGGGAATATAGCCCTGGCGATATAGCTTTCCTTCGACCTGACTACGCCAGCTTTGATTGGTAACCAAAAATTTGCGTTCGATTTCTTGGCCCATGGGTTTTTCTCATTGAACGGATTCTGAGTCAGGTTGCAGATATAGAAACGCATCCACTTCCTCGGCCTGAGGCTGAGCCGCCATGGCGCCAGGGCGTAGGGTTGTTAAAGCACCTGCTGCACTAGCATAGCGAATGATCCGCTGCAGCCGGTCGGCATCATCCAAGCTGTCTAGTCCGTCCTGACATAGCCGGTGAAGGAAGCCAGCCAGGAACGCATCCCCCGCGCCAGTGGTATCTTCACAGTCCACCTTAAAAGCTGGCAACTTCCCCTGGATAGTTTTAGAGGCATACCAGCAGCCATCTGCCCCAGCCGTGATGATGACACACCTGGCCCGGATGAGGCGGTTAAGGATGGCTCTGCCATCAATGGTTTGAAACAGCCATTCGGCTTCTTCCTGAGAGAATTTAACGATGTCTGCCAGGTCAATAAAGGCTTTGATGCGTTCCGGAGCACGCTTGGGTTCGGACCAGAATGCCGATCGCCAGTTTACATCGACAACAGTTGTGATTTGATGAGCGTGAGCCCATGCCATTGCCTGCTCCATGCTGTGGCAGGTTGTCGGGTAGGCCAGTCCCACAGTACCCATAACCAAGAAAACAGCATTGGCAAACCAAGCAACGGACAGCTGTTCTGGATGCAACAGGGTATCCGCATAGCCATGCACTTGAGATTTACTAAAACCAACAAAATGCCGGTCTCCCTGCTCATCCCGCCTTACCAGCACCACCCGGGTCGGGGCAAAGGGATGAAGTTGTACCTGGCTACAGTCCACCCCAGCCGCTGCCAGGGTGGATAATAACGCCTCACCAGAATCATCCTTGCCAATGCTGCCAATAAAGCCAGCCAGAGTCCCTAACTGGGCCAGCCCTGTTGCTACGTTGGCTGGAGCACCACCGGGGTAATCCTCCCAAAAGGGGGTATCAGATTGGTTTTGATCATAACGATCGAAGATGCGATCGATTAAGCCTTCACCGAAGCAAATGACCTGGGGTTGCATTGCTTGAACAGCCATAGAGGCTGGAGAAACGTCCGGTTGGTAGTGACGATTTAACCAGTAGCAGATGCATTCTTCCTAGGACCTGAGATGCGCAGCATGTTCCCCTAGGGGGATATTACACTACCGCAACCCGCCGAGCTACCCTCAGGATATCCGCCGCAGCACGTAATCGGCAATGTCGTATAGAGCCTGGCGAGCTTCTGTCATCGGTAAATGATTGAGACAGTCAACGGCCCTACTTGCGTGGCTGGCAGCAAGGGTTCGAGATCGTTCGATACCACTACTTTGGTGGATCAACGCCATCGCTTGCTGGAAGTCGTCGCTTTCGGAAAATTCCCGCTCGATCAGGGTAGCCAGGAAAGGATGCTCTTCCATGGCATACAGGACTGGAGCAGTCAAATTACCACTTTTGAGATCTGACCCAGCCGGCTTACCCAAAACTTCATCGGTACTGGTGAAGTCGAGAATGTCATCTACGATCTGGAAGGCCAACCCCAGATGGCGTCCGTAGTCATAGAGCTGCATAATCAGCTCTTCCGAGAGCTGGCTCAGCACCCCTACCGCCTTGGAACTGTTGGCAATCAGCGATGCGGTTTTGTAATAGCTCTTGTCCAAATAGGCATCAATGGAAAGGCTTGTATCAAAACGATTCAGCCCCTGCTGAATTTCCCCCTCGGCCAAATCCATAATTACCTGAGACAGCAGTTTAACGACCCTGAGATTGTCCAGGTTAGCCAGATACCAGGAAGACTGGGCAAACAAAAAATCTCCAGCCAGCACCGCGATGCGGTTGCCGAAGCTGCTGTGGACCGTAGGTACACCCCGACGCACACTGGCCTCATCGACGACATCGTCATGGACCAGACTGGCGGTATGAATCATCTCAGTGATTTCTGCCAGGCGTCGGTGCTTAGCCAAGATGTCTTGATCGGGCATGGTGGCTCTGGCCAGAAGCAGCACAATGGCGGGCCTAATCCGCTTCCCGCCAGCGCCAAACAAATGCTCTGCGGCGGCTGAAAGGATGGGATGCCGTGCTCCTACTAACCCTTTGAGATTCTGGGTTAGCAGATCAAGATCGGTCTCGACCGGCGCAAATAAAGAAGTTACTGAAGTCATGGACTACCGACGAGGGCGGTTTAGTTACGAATTTTTACATATTCCTTCTTCATTCTAAGACAACCCCAGAACAAGTGAAGGGAAATCGGGGGTATTTCAAGGAAGGGGCAAAAAATAGAGAGAATTTACCCTAAACCAGCCCGGCACATAAGCTTGGTTTATCAATAACAAAAGAATAATTAATGATGGTGATTAGAATTAGTCATGGATTTTTGTAAACTGACCCCCAAATCGATTATCAATCAAGGGGTTGGGTGTTATTATAGATATTAAGAATTTATCAGGAAATTATCTGAGAAGGATTACTTGATGGTAATGCCAACTCAGATAGAGTGCTTCTTGCAAGACTGTGAGTAAGCTCTGGACTTTGTCTAGACGTTGGTCAGCGCGAGTTTGAAGTACTGAAATAGACCGCTGTAGATTCCTTTCAGCGGGCAGATTCTAAACACAATCCTCCTTAGGGGATGATTTGTGGTAGCTGATTTTAGCTGCCAGAGCTGGTTGTCGGCTCAAATTTTTCTTTTTCGCCCTTACCTCCTAACCCTGCCGCCATGACCACCAATCTATCTTTTATTATTATTCCTGCTCTAGCTATCGTTTATCTTGTTTTGGTTTACAGCGCCCTGCTATTTGCCAAGCGTTCGGAACGGACCAGTCGGCCCGAAGGCTGAACGGCCACGGTAAAACATCAGAGGCTCCATAGGTTCAAGGTTTTGTTCGGGTCCATAGGTCCTGGCAAAGCTACCCTTTAAAGTGACTCTTGTGGCTGGCTAATTGCCAGGTTTGGTAGCTGGATTTGCCGGACTCGAGGTTGATGGCCAAGCCACTGAATGGCAAGCCGTTTGAAATCCTGAGAAGACCCACTCACGTAAAATTCCGTAGACCAGGCCGGTGAGCTGCTGCGTAGGCCAAGGGCATCTAGTTCTTTGGTTGCTGCAGACACCATATGAATAGCTGGATCAACATACCGGACGGGAGCTGGCAGCACCGATTGCAACACCGGTGCCAGGTGAGGGTAATGGGTGCAGCCATAGACGAGAGTGTCTACCTTGGCATCTACAAGAGTGTCCAGGTACTTCTGGGCCGTCCGTAGGGCGTGGGGCTGTCGAATTTGGTTTCGCTCAACGATGGGCACAAATTCAGGACACCCAACCTGCCACACCTGGCAGGTTGGGTTAAGTTCCTGGATAGCATCAAGGTAGGCATTGCTATTTACCGTTGCCTGGGTCGCGATGATGCCTATTTTGCGACCCAGGCGAGCAGCAGCCTGGGCACCAGGACGAATTAAGCCCAGAATTGGAAACGAGTATTCTTGCTGCACGATATCTAAGGCCAGGGCAGAACTGGTGTTGCAGGCCATCATCACCATTTTGACCCCCTGGGTCTCCATCCAGGTCAGGATTTGCCGAACAAAATAGAGGATTTCTTCGGGAGAACGGGATCCGTAGGGCAATCGGGCAGTATCGCCGAAATAAATAACCGACTCATTGGGAATCTGTCGATAAATTTCCCGTAGAACGGTTAGCCCTCCAACACCACTATCAAAGATGCCGATGGGAGAGGGTCGGGATGCAACAACTTGTCGGCGATCCTGCCAATTGCTCATGAATACGCTGGCTCAATTAATTCGGATTTCTTCTCGATGAGTTTAGCGGTTTTTTGGGGAAAGTCCAGAGAATTTTGCAAATTTCCTGGTGCTTTTTACCCATCAATAGCGTTTAATCAGGTCAACCGGGGATGGGTTGCCTGACCTGGCTTCAGTGCCGATGACTGACGACACCTAAAACTAAGATGCACCGGAAGAAGATTCGACTTCCTCAGCCGATGGCTCAGCGTCGGATGAGGCCGGAGTCGTTGCTTCATCTACCAACATTGTGTCGTCTCCGGTGGCCACCGCTGGGGTGGGTTCTTCCCGAAAGACGACTCTCAGCATCGGGGGGGCCAAGAATGTGGTGAGAATTACCATCACAATAATGGCGGCATCCAGGGATTCCGATAATGCTCCACTGGCCGATCCAACCCCGGCAAAAACTAAACCTACTTCGCCTCGGGGAATCATGCCGATACCTACAGCCAGCTTGTTGACTCCAGGTTGACCAAAAATTGCAAAGCCTGTAACAACCTTGCCGAGAATCGCGACCACTACCAGGAAGGAGGCAATGATTAAGCCTGCCCGATTAGCCGGTTCAAAGGGATTAAGAACACTAATATCTGTTCTGGCGCCCACGGTAACGAAGAAGATGGGCACCAGCATATCGGCAATGGGGCTGATCTGTTCTTCCAGTTCTTTGCGTTTGGAGGTTTCGGCCAGAATTAGGCCAGCGGCAAAAGCCCCCAGGATGGCTTCGAGCTGAATGGCAGCGGCAATGTAAGAGAGGATAAAGGCAAAAATCAGGGAACTGATGATCACCTGACCGCGGGTGCGCAGCTGTTCGACTAGGGCGACGAAGTAAGGGCTGAGCAGTCGTCCCAAAAAGATGGCTCCCACCAGGAAGATGGCGGCACCGGCAATCAGGTAAACCACGTTGAGGACTTCAATTTCCCCGGTTTTGGCCAGGCTGGCCACTACCGCCAGGACGATAATGCCGAGCACGTCATCCAGAACTGCTGCACCAATAATAATTTGTCCTTCTTTGGAACTGAGCTTCTGCAGCTCTGCCAGGACTTTTGCGGTGATGCCGATACTGGTTGCCGTCAGGGCGGCACCAGCAAATATAGCGGGGATAGTATCGACGCCAAAAAGCCCAATCAACCCGGCAGTACCGGCGGCGAAGGGAACGACTACCCCGATGATGGCGACGACGGCAGCCTGGGGGCCTACGCGGATTAGCTCTTTCAGGTCAGACTCAAGGCCAATCTCGAACAGCAGAATCACCACCCCCAGCTCTGCCAGGATAGAGATGACTTCGCTTTCGCCTTCGAAAACCCTTAAGGCTGCTTCCGGCTGTAGCCCAGCGGTCAGCTCTACCAGCCTAATCAGCAGGGAATCGGGTTCGACCCCCGCTTCCGGAAAAACGATTAGATGGAGTGCCGAAACCCCGACGATTACACCCCCAACTAATTCTCCAAGCACAGGGGGCAGGTTAATTCGAGCACACAACTCGCCCCCCAACTTGGCTGACAGATACACCACAATCAGACTTAACAATACGCTAGCAAGGATCAGAGGCTCGACTTCAGCTTCCGATACTTCGGCTAACCAGATTTGGGTACTGTGAAATGCTGTAGGGGGAACTATCAGGGTGCTGCCGATGAGGCTACTCATCCAATCAATCATGCAGACCGCCAAAACTCATCCTATTCAATTTACATGAGTTCACGATCTATGTAGAGTTCGTAGGAATCAGTATTTTTCAAAGAAACACTCTGTGAGCAAGGGATGGCATCTGACGGCGTACCTGAAATAGTCGAGAAGGATTGATTTCTGCGATCGCAACCCCCTTCTCCACACCCGCATCCGCTAGCACAATGCCCCAGGGGTCAATAATCATGGCATGGCCGTGGGATTGCCGACGGGCGTTGTGGAAGCCGGTTTGGGCCGGGGCGATGATGTAGCAGGTGTTTTCGATGGCTCGCGCCTGCAGCAGTACCTGCCAGTGGTCTTTCCCGGTGAAGGCCGTAAAGGCGGCAGGCACGACCAGAACTTCTGCACCCTGCTGGGACAGGTGTCGGTAAAGTTCCGGGAAGCGCACGTCATAGCAAACGGAAAGCCCCAAAATGCCGAAGTCCTTAGAGGGAAACACATCAGGCAGTAGATGACTGGAAATAACCGTGCTGGATTCCCGGTAGGTATTGCCGTCGGGTAAGTTGACGTCGAATAAGTGCACCTTCTCGTAGCGCATCAGCTCCTGACCTTCGGGAGACACCAGCAACGCCGTGTTGAAAACTTTGCCTTCCTTTGCGGGTACGGGATAACCGCCACCAATCAGCGTCACCTGGTACCGTCGCGCCATGGTCTTGAGGAAGTTCTCGCTGGCCTTGCTGATGACGTCGGCCTGGGCCATTTTGGCCTCTTCGTCTCCTAGAAAGGAAAAGTTTTCCGGCAGGGTGACTAACTCTGCCCCCTGGCGCACCGCCAAATCGATCATTTCTTCGGCCTGGGCCAGATTTTTGTCTAAATCTGGCACGCTGACCATTTGGACGGCTGCTGCCCGGTACGCTCTCATAGATGAATGTCTGGAAGATGAATGAACTTAAGACCTTAATTTTATTCGCTAGGGGTAACTTGTTGGTTAGTTCCACGAAAAACAACACAGGATCCCGAAGGATTGATGCTTCAGGAGTCCTCAGGCTCCCCTAAGAATTGTGCCCATTGATACAAAACTCTTTTACGGCGGCTATCAATTCTCTTTCCGAATGTTGACCGGGGGATATCTTGAGACAAATTTTTGTTGTTAGAGTCTAGTTGTTGCCGCTAGTCCTTTCTCTTCAGCCCTAGCCCTATGAGTGCTTCTCCGACCCAGTCAGCAAACCCGCTCCTTGCTTTGGAGTACATCCCGACGGTAGAAGCCTTGGGAGAAGAGTACTATGACGTGGTAGCAGCGGCAGAATTTCCCCAGCACATCCTCAGGTTTCGTAATGACGACATTCTGCAACAGCTGGAATTAGACCCATCGGCAGTGGATGATGAACATTTCGTCGAAGCCTTTGGAAAATTCGTTGGCCGGGAGCCATTCCTGGCGCTACGCTACCACGGCTATCAGTTTGGCGAATACAACCCATTCCTGGGAGATGGTCGCGGTTTTTTATATGGCCAGGTGAAGGGCAAGGATGGCGAAATTTACGACTTCGGCACGAAAGGCTCCGGTACTACCCCCTATTCCCGGGGCGGCGACGGACGCTTGACCCTGAAAGGCGGCGTGCGAGAAGTGCTGGCAGCAGAGGCGCTTCATGCCCTGGGCGTCAACACCTCCCGCACCTTTTGTTTGCTTGAAACCGGGGAATCCCTCTGGCGGGGAGATGAGCCTTCCCCAACCCGGTCGTCGGTGATGGTGCGCTTCAGCAAGTCTCACATTCGGTTTGGCACTTTCGAAAGACTTGAGTATCACAATCAGCCTGACCTGATCAGCAAATTGCTGGAGCATGTCATTGACCTGTATTACCCCTCGGTGCGGCTGTTCACGGACCAGCAGGAGCGGTTCCTGCGGTTCTACGACGAACTGGTGGATCGAGTGGCAAAGCTAGTTGCCCAGTGGATGTCCGTCGGATTCTGCCATGGCGTGCTCAACACCGACAATATGTCTATCACCGGGGAAAGCTTCGACTACGGCCCCTACGCCTTTATGGATAAGTACGACCCCCGCTTTACGGCAGCCTATTTTGACTATGCCGGTCGCTACAGCTACGGTAACCAGCCGATCATTTGCCAGATGAATTTGAAGGCGCTGCAGAAGCCCCTCAAGCTGGTGATGCCCCAGGAAGAGATGGAGGCATCCCTGGAACAGTTCAAGTCTCGATACCAGGGCTACTACCAGGCCCGAATGCTGCGCAAGCTGGGGTTCGAGCAGCTACCGGATGGTCTGGATGAGGAGATTGTCAACACCACTGTCGAACTCCTCAAAGGTGTGGACGTGGGCTACCATGGCTTTTTCCTGGAACTGGTACGTCAGTTTTCGCCCAAATGGCGGCAGGATTCGTCAATCATCTTCAGCACGACGATGCAGGACTCAGATCCGGGAGCTTCCAGTCTTTTGGATAACTGGCGGGCAACCTACCATCGCTGTCTGAATGCCCTGCCTGAAGAGGCGATGGCATCTGTGCAGGACTGCCTGGCCCGCACTAATCCCGAAATAGTACTGCTCCGGCCTGAAATTGAAGCGGTGTGGGAACCGATTACCGTTGAGGATGACTGGCAGCCGTTTTACGCACTGCTGGAGCGAGTGCAGAATCCTTATTTAAGAGATTAGCTTCTGTCGCTGCCTTGGTCACAATGGGTACCCTAAGCATTGCGAAACTAGACAGGAAAGGTGCCATGACAAGGGGCCTTAGGCGGGGGAAACTTTCAAAATGGAAGGATAGTCGAGGATTTGGCTTTATTCAACCTTCTAGTGGTGAAAAGGAAGTTTTTCTGCACATTTCAGACCTGAAGGATTCAACTCGTCGTCCTAAGGTCGGAGATCAAATTTGCTACTACCTTGTAGTCAAGGACGGCAAAACGAAGGCTAGTCATGCCTTTATAGTGGGCGCAAGGGCGCAAGCTAGTTCGGCGGGTACTCAAAAACCTTCATCGACTGATAAGAGCAAATCCTCCGTACCGGTTGTGGAGCTCTGTTTATTATTGATTTTGCCTCTTTGTGGCTCTCTACAAATCTTATGGGCCACAAGCAATCCCCTGCCGCTGCTTGTTTATCTGGTTATGAGCCTGATTACCTTTTTCGTTTATGCGGACGACAAGGCTCGTGCTAAAGCAGGTAAATGGCGAACCCAGGAGTCGATTTTGCATTTATGTGAACTGCTTGGTGGATGGCCAGGTGGCTTTGTTGCTCAGCGAAAGCTACGCCATAAAAATCGAAAAAAGGCTTATCAGTTTGTTTTTTGGGTTATTGTCGCTATTCACCAACTAATCTGGATATTTTGGTTATTGAACCAAGTGGTAACGGCATTGGACTTTTAACAACTGTAGATTCCCTTACAGTAAAGACAGTAACTTTGGTTTGCCCATGACCTCCCACAGGTCTCACGCTACTCTACCCATATTGCCCCCCCTGGAAAATGGCGATAAGCTTACTCGCCTTGAGTTTGAGCGGCGACTTAAGGCCATGCCTGCCGATACCCAGGCCGAGCGGATTGAGGGGATTGTTTACATGCCTGCAGCCCTACGATTTCGAAGTCATGGACGTCCTCATGCTTTGGTGATGGCCTGGCTCTCGGATTACTGGCTGGCTACCCCTGGGGTGGAGTTAGCCGATAACACCACGGTTCGGTTGGACTTGGATAATGATCCGCAGCCCGATGCCTGCTTATTTATTGGTGAAGACTACGGTGGTCGAGTTCAGGTTACCGCAGACGATTACCTAGAAGGTGCTCCAGACCTGATTGTAGAAGTGGCGGCCAGCAGTGCCGCAATCGATCTGCACGGGAAGAAACAGGCTTACCAGCGCAACGGTGTGCAGGAGTATTTGGTCTGGCAGGTATTAGATCGCAAGATCGATTGGTACGCCTTGCAGAATGGGGCCTATGTGGAACTGTTGCCCTCGGCAGATGGAATTTTGAAGAGCCAAACGTTTCCAGGGCTCTGGCTTCCTGTCGAACCCTGGCTAGGGCAACAGGGTCGGCAGGTACTCGAAGTTTTGGCTGAGGGGCTGCGTTCTCCGGGGTATTTGAAGTTTCAGCAGGACCTGTCTTCCAGAGCTCTCTAGCAATGCTATGGGATAGCGGGCGCTAGAATGAAAAAACTGTTGTAACGCTTGTCGGGTTAGTTTATGTCCGTTTTAGCTGCGATCGCAGTCATTGCCCTACTGGTTGCCGTTCACGAATTGGGGCACTTTCTCGCCGCCAGGTTTCAGGGAATCCACGTCAACCGCTTTGCCATTGGGTTTGGTCCTATTCTTTGGAAAATCCAGGGCAAAGAAACTGAATATTCCCTGCGTGCCATTCCCCTGGGGGGTTTTGTAGGTTTCCCGGACGATGACCCCGAGAGCGAGATCCCTCCCACCGATCCTGATCTCCTGAAAAATCGTCCTATTCTCGACCGAGCGATTGTGATTAGTGCCGGGGTGATTGCCAACTTGCTGTTTGCCTACCTGGTGTTTGTCGCTCAGTTCGCCACCGTAGGCGTACCTGAAACCTTTAATCCCCAGCCTGGAATTCTGGTGCCCCAGGTCATATCAGAAACTTCGCCAGCAGCTCAAGCGGGCATTCGCCAGGGGGATTTGATTATTGCCGCCGGGGGAGAGGAGTTAGGCGCTGCGGAGGATACGATTACCTCCTTCATCGAACTGATTAAAAATAATCCTGAAACTCCCGTTGACCTTACCCTTCAAAGGGGCGACCGGGAAATTGACGTGACCGTAGTTCCTGAAGTTGGCCCAGAGGGAACCCCGGTTATCGGCGTTCAGCTACAACCCAATGGAGATGTGCAGTATCGTCGACCTAATAATCCGGTTGAAGTATTTACCATGGCGGCGCAGCAGTTTCAGGACATGCTAGTGCGCACGGTGCAGGGCTTTGCTTCCTTAATTACCAACTTCAATGAAATGGCAGGCCAGGTGGCTGGCCCCGTCAAAATTGTTGAGCAGGGGGCAGGTCTGGCCCAGTCTAGCCTGATTACGCTTTTTCCCTTTACGGCCATCATCAGCATTAACCTGGCGATTATCAACATCTTGCCCCTACCTGCCCTGGATGGTGGTCAACTTGCTTTTTTGATCGTAGAAGCCCTGCGAGGTAAGCCTCTGCCAGAACGGGTGCAGGAAAATGTGATGCAGACTGGATTAGTTCTACTGCTGGGCCTGGGTGTGTTTCTGATTGTGCGAGACACCACACAACTGGAAATCTTTCAGCATATTGGCCAGTGAGCGCTCCTCGAGGACGGGCTGCTAAAAAGCAGCGGGCTTTGGAAATTCTGACTCGACTGAAGCGTTTGTATCCAGATGCAACCTGTTCTCTCGATTACAACAACACGCTACAGCTACTGGTGGCCACTATCTTGTCGGCGCAATGTACCGATGAGCGGGTCAACAAAGTCACCCCTGCGTTGTTTGCCGCCTATCCAGACGTGTACGCCTTTGCAGAGGCAGACCTGACGGAGTTAGAAAACCTGATTAAGTCCACCGGCTTTTACCGCAACAAGGCCAAGAACATCCGGGCCGCCTGCCAGAAAATTGTGACAGATTTCGGTGGCGAAGTACCTAAAACCATGGAGGAGCTCACCAGCCTTCCCGGGGCGGCTCGTAAAACCGCCAATGTCGTTCTGGCCCATGGTTACGGCATCAATGCTGGGGTAACGGTGGATACCCATGTGAAGCGCTTGAGCACTCGGTTAGGGCTTACAAAGCAGACTGATCCCATTAAAATCGAGCGGGATTTAATGAAACTGCTGCCTCAACCAGACTGGGAGAATTGGTCCATTCGGCTGATTTACCATGGTAGAGCAGTGTGCATGGCTCGAAATCCAAACTGTGGGGCCTGTGAACTCTCGGATTTATGTCCTTCGTCTTCGGATTTATGTCCTTCGTCTAAGGTTAAAAACCCCTCACCAGCAAGCTGTGACACTTCGGCCTGAGTCTCATCAGCGAGAACCCTCTAGCTGACGAACTGAACGAAGATAACGGCTATTGCCCACACAAAGAGGATCCAGGTGAACAAGCTTGTAATCATAGGTAACTCCTTGGAACCTGTTGTTTTCAATGTACTGACGAACGATTTATATTCCGAGGGACGAAAACCGAACCAGGGCCGGACGAGGTTAGGCTGACTTGGGAAAAGCAAACATTCTTGGTCAATTCGTCATCAGTATTTCCAGAAAGTTTTAGCATAGGTTTTCCGGGACATTCCTGGCTGCCATCGCTAACTTCGGAACAGTAGGTCTAAGGTTATACAGGATCCACTTGTCATTGCAGCGATTGTTGAATAATGTGAAGATTGCTCTGAGACGCTATTCTTACCGATACTCAGGCTAAATACTACCCAATTAAGAGTTTCTGAGGCTGGAAATCTTTGAGTTCTGCAGTTAAGCCGGTCGAGTCTGCCCCATCTACACTGCGTGTATTCATGACAGGGGCTAGTGGCTGCATTGGACACTACATTTTAGAGCTACTCTTGCAGTGTGAGCGGTACGAGTTATTCCTGTTACTGCGCCATCCATCTAAATTAAGGCTACCGGTACAAGACCATCCCCGAGTTCATATCCTGCAAGCTGGGCTGAGCGATATTGAACAATTCTCTGATCTGCTGGCAACCATCGATATTGCCGTGCTGACGGCTGCCGCCTGGGGAGGCAATCAGGACGTGATGGATATCAATGTGAACCGTAACCTGCGGCTGATGTCTCTACTGGACCCTGAACGCTGTCAGCAGGTGATTTACTTTTCCACCGCCAGCATCTTAGACCAGCATGATCAGCCTCTGGCTGAGGCTAGCAAGCTTGGCACGGACTATATTCGGAGCAAGTACGAGTGTCACCAGAGACTGTCTGAACTGGCCGTTTATGACAAAATCACCACGGTTTTTCCAACCCTGGTATTCGGTGGTGACAAAGACAAGCCAGCTTCGTTTATTTCGGCAGGGTTAAAGGATGTAACCAAATGGATCGGCTTAATTCGCTTTTTCAAAGCAGATGGAGGGTTCCATTTCGCCCACGCCCAGGATATTGCTCTGGTGGTGAACTATTTAGTTGAAAACCCATCCCCCGAAGGCTATCGAGAATTTGTCATTGGCAATCCACCCTTGACCGCTGACGAGGCTATAGAACAAGCCTGTAACTACTTAGGGCAGAGCATCTGGTTCAGAATCCCGCTATCTTTCTTTCTGGCAGACATTATCATTAAGGTCTTCCGCATTGAAATGGCTCCTTGGGACTACTTCTGTATCCAATACCGCCATTTTGTTTATAAACATGCGGTGAATCCAGCGAGCTTTGGCCTCACGCCCTACTGCCCAACCATGGCCGATTTGTTAAAGGTCCATGGGATAACCGGTAGAGCTTGAAGGATATTCCCAGGGGGATTGACTGCAATACAGAAGTAAATACAGAAGGGGAGCAATTTAACCTGGAGTCACCGTAGCTAATCGACCCGAATAGAGTATGGCATCAGCATGTAGAGTCCCCGGGGGTCATTGAGGGTACGCATCAGGTTGGCGTCTTCGGCAAAATTCCGCATCTGGCGAGTTAGAGGGTCAGTACTTTCAGCCGGTTGCGCTTCCAGGCTAAAGACGTCTTGGAACCAGCGCTGCCATTCGTCCCCTTCAGGATATTCTTTGAGACGCCAGTCATCCTCTAACTCAGCCAATTCAGCGGCGATTGCAATGGCTCGGTCCAACCCGCCTAATTCATCTACCAAACCCAGGGATTGGGCAGATTTACCCGACCAGACTCGTCCCTGGGCAATTTCAGCCACTTTTTCCCGGGGCAGATCCCGCCCCTCGACCACCCGATCGAGAAAAGCCTCGTAGATTTGATCTACGGCTGTCTGTAGAATGGCCAACTCCTGGGGGGTTTTAGGGCGGGTGGCAGAGAAAATATCAGCCAATTCAGAGGTTTTTACTCCATCCCAGTTAATACCGACTTTATCTCCCAGATCTTCAAGATTTAGGAACAGACTGAAGACCCCAATGGAGCCAGTAATGGTCATCGGTTCTGCTACGATTGCATCTGCCATAGAGGCAATCCAGTAACCACCCGATGCCGCTACATTGCCCATGGACACCACGACCGGTTTGCCGGCTTCTTGCAGTAAGCGCACCTCCCGCAGGATAATTTCCGACGCCGTAGCGCTGCCGCCGGGGCTGTTGACCCGCAGCACAACCGCGTTTACCTGATCATCAAATCGCAGGCGGCGCAGTTGCTGAGCAACTTTGTCCCCGGCAATCACTTGAGGTTGGCCAAACCCGCTGCCGCCATCACCATCAACAATGGGACCTTCGGCATAAAGCACAGCAATCTGGCGATTAGCGCTCCGGAGCTGCAGGTCATCTTCAGCCCAGTCAGCATAGCGGTTTAGGCTAATTTGCTTGAAACTTGAAAAATCATCCTGCTTGATGGCTTCACCATTGATGGGGCCTTCTCCGGTAATATCCCGCAGGGCGGTGATGACTTCATCTTCATAGGCGACGTTGTCTGCCAAATTTTGGGTGACCGCTGCTTCACCAAACAGGAAACCTTGCTGGTTTGCGATGGTTTGTAACTGTTGGGGCTGCAGAGAACGGGGAGCAGCGATATCGGCCAACATGGTTTGCCAAAGATCCTGCAATAGCCTCTGGGTTTGCTCCTGCTCCTCGGGGCTCATGCTGTTGCGAATAAACGGTTCTACCGCTGACTTATATTCGCCCACCCGAGTAACCTGAACACCGATGCCCAGCTTCTCGAAAGCCTCGGCCTGGTACATCATTTCTGCGTAAAGGCCGTTCATTTCGATGTCACCGAAGGGGTTGAGGTACACGGTATCGGCCAGGGTGGCCAGGTAGTACTCTCGCTCGGTCCAGGAAACATCGTAGGCGACAATTGGCTTGTCGGACTCTTGGAATCGTTGAATTGCCTTGTAGAGTTCAGTTTGGGCAGCAAGACCCGCTCCAATATCAGCAGAGCTGCCTTTTAGGTAAAGCCCAACGATACGATCATCATCAGCGGCTTCCTCCAGGGCAATCACCGCTTCTCTGAGGGTGAGCTGAGAGGGACTGGGTCCACCGAAAAAGATGGTACCAGGATCTGGCAACTCCTCAGAATCGGAAATAATCAGCGACAGGTCATACACCAGGATGGAGTTCCTTTCGACCCCTGGCGCTGGTTCGCTGCTAACGATGCTGGCGACCAAAAGGCTGGCTAAACCAACTGCCCCCGCAGCAATGAAAACGCTCAAAAAAATGAAGAACAGAATTGACCCCGTGAAGCTAGCCAGGGTGTATTTCAGAAATTGCCGCATTGACACTTACCAGACATTCAGGGCGCTACCTTTTAACTCTACTGTACCCATCTAAGGATTACAGTAGGCGCACTGGCCGGGGTCGGCGGTGGTGAGACCTTCAGGAAAATGCACAACCTGCTGATGTTTACACTGCTGGCAAGTGTAGACCCAGCTGTAGATGAGGGGAGTCGGCGAACCACAACCGGCGCAGGGCAGTCCCGGCAGGCGACGGGACACCTGGAACCCCGGCCAATTGCATGCTGGACAGGTTTGCTGAATCTTTTGGACTAAATCTTCAGTCGCCGCTTGAATCACCGCCATGCGGGAAGGATTCATGTGGGCACGCATATCGGTTTCGAGCCAGACGCTAGGGCGGTTTTGAAGCAGCCCTTCAACGATGGCGATAAGCTGGTCTTCGTGGACAATTCCTTTGTGGATGTCCCGGCTAGTATTGGGCTGTTGCTGCGGCATTACTACCACAGCATGGGAAGGGAATTGAACTTCTGCGGCAAAAGATAAAGCTTCGGTCACAGAGGCAATGGTAACTTGTCGATAGTTGGTAGAGGCGGACAGAACTTCCCCCACCAGCTCCAGGTGATGCTGGCGATCGATGAGCAGGACAAGTTCGCGATCGCATGCCACCCAGGGCATGACCGGATGAGGACCAAATGCCCCCTCGCTGGCCAATGCCAGGTCACAGCCGGTTAACTTCATTGCCGCCAAAGCTTTTTTCCGGGCAGACTCCAGCTGTGACCCGGCCCGGGGGATATCGCGGGTGAAGGTACCAAACTGGTTAGAGTCGAAGTCTGGGGGCACCTTGAGTTGGATATTGAAAGATTTGTTCAAGATGGGAGCAATCGCTTGCTCCTTACCATGCATGGTGGCAAGAACTGCTGTTCTGCCCTGTAGCATTGCTTGCCCAGTCATAGGAGCCGCAACTTAACGATAAACGTCAGCATCCTCAGCGTCTTCGTAAAGTTCGACATCGGCGTTTTCGTCGCCTTCGCCCTTCATTTCATCTTTAAAGCCCCGCAGGGTTTTGCCCAGGGCGCTCCCCAGTTCAGGAATTTTCTTGGGGCCAAAAATCAGGACGGCGACACCGATGACGATGACAACCTCGGTCCAACCTAGATTAAACATGATGATGTGCGGTTAAGGGTATCTTTCACTATACCGTTCCCTATCCAGGGCCGGATGGTCAAATCATTGGTTCACAAGGCCAGCGCCATCAAACGGCGGCAGCGACGGGCTGAAACCGGAACCCGGCCTGGCGGATGCGGTTCATGGCTTCGCCCAGGCGATCGCAATCGGCGATCAAACTGACCCGAATGTACCCCTCTCCCCCCCGACCAAAGGCATTACCTGGGGTGACGACAACCCCGGTTTCCTGCAGCACCGATAAGGCAAAATCCGTAGACGTGCTGTCGGGCGGGCAGGGCACCCACAGGTACATGGTGGCCCTGGGCTTATCCACATTCCACCCTAGGGATTCGAACTCGCTAATCAGAAAATCTCGACGGGTGCTGTAACGGGTTTGGACTTCATTGAGATAGTTGTCTGGCAGCGCCAGGGCCGCTTCGGCCGCCTGCTGCAGAGCAGCAAAAATACCGTAGTCCAGGTTCGTTTTCAAGGTCCGCAGGCCCTGGATAATTTGGGAGTTACCCACTACAAAACCGACCCGCCATCCGGCCATGTTGTAGGTTTTCGACAGGGTATGAAATTCTACCCCGACTTCCTTACCCCCGGGAATTTCTAACAGACTGGTAGGCTGGTAGCCATCAAAGGCCAGTTCTGCATAGCAGAGGTCGTGAACCAGCAGAACTTGATAACGATGGGCAAATTCTACGGCTTTTTCAAAAAACTCTCGGGGTGCCGTCGCTGCCGTGGGGTTGTTGGGATAGTTAAAGAACAGAGCCTTGGCCTGCCGCGCCACCGCTTCCGGGATGGCATCAAAATCAATCAGCCAATTGGTCGCGGGGGACAGGGGCAGATCGTATATGTTGCCCCCGGCAATGGCCGGTCCCCGAAAGTGGGCCGGGTAAGCCGGGGTGGGTACTAGCACCAGATCACCGGGATTAATGTAGGCCATTGCCAGGTGGGTGATGCCTTCCTTAGACCCTAAAAGGGGCAAGGCCTCACTACTGGGATCAAGCTGTACTCCATAGCGGTGGGCATACCAGTCGGTAATGGCCGTACGGAAGCTGGCTGTGCCCTCAAAGGGGGGATAACCATGGTTGGCGACATCTGAGATCGCCCGTTTCGCGGCTTCTACCACTGGGAGTGGGGTAGGGCCATCGGGGTTGCCCATCCCTAGATCAATCAGGTCAAGCCCCTGTTCCCTGGCCCGAGCCTTGAGCTCATCCAGGCGGGCGAAGACGTAGGGGGGCAGAGCGCTCAGGCGATCAGCAGGCTGCATCCAACTCAAGCTCATAGGTTCACCTCCGGTGTGGGAGAAGGGGTTACGGACGCACTGGTAGACCCACTTCCGGGAGTGGCCGGTCGGCCGTCACGATCCCGCAGTTCAGGGCACAGGGTCGATACCATCGCCGCCATCAGAGCATCGGGAGCAATGGTAAAGGGCAGGTGGTGAATGTCAGACCCCTCCCGACAGGCAAAAGTAGCCGCCTGCTGTAGGTCAGCCAGGGTGGTATCGCCCATACCCAGATCCCTTAGAGTCAGGGGCAACCCGATGGCCCGGTAGAACTGAATCAGCTGCTGGCGAGCCGTAATGGCCAACGAACCCTTCGGCCCCATTTCTTCCAGCCGTAGCTGCACCAGAATGCCGTAGGCCACTTTTTCCCCGTGGAGAGTACCGTGGCTGGCGGTGAGTTGGGTCAGGCCATTGTGGACCGCATGGGCAGCTACCGTTCGGCACTGGGCCCCACCAACGCCACCAATCACCCCAGCCAGAAGCACGGTGGCATCTACCACCTCCTGCCAGTCGGTACCACCCCAGTCCGCCAGGGCCGCAGCAGATTTCTGAAAGAGAATATCCCGCAACACCCGAGCCTGTTGTACGGCAGAGATGATCAGGGTCTGCTCTGAGGTGCCGCTGCTGACCGAGGCTTCGTACCACTTGGCTAACCCATCCCCAATCCCTGCGACCAGGGTGCGGGGGGAGGAAGTTCGAATCAGGTCGTAATCTAGCACCAACAGATCTGGGCAGCGGGGCAACGCCACATCATAGAGAAACGCCCCAACCTCGGAGTAGACATTGGACAACGCCGTCCAGGCGGCACAGGTAGCACCGGAGGTGGGAATCGTGACTACCGGGCTGCTGATCTGATGCGCTAATAGCTTTGCGGTATCCAGAGCCTTGCCGCCCCCCAAGCCAATCACCAAATCGGCCTGATGCGCCTCTGCCAACTGCCGCAGTTTTGCTATAGATGTTTCGCTACAGTTAGTTCCGTAAGACGCTACTTTCGGGGTCAGCTTTTCCTGCTCGAGGGCGGTCAGGAGAGGCTGTACCAGTTTCAGGGTGTGACGTCCACCTACCACCAGGGGGCGTCGCCCCAGGGCTGAGATGGCGCCCCTTTGCCCTAGCAAAATTCCATTGCCCCTAATGACCTGAGCCGGGGCAATAGACAACACAGGTAAAGTAGCGGTGGACATAGGCAAAGAAGAACTGAAAAAGGATGATATAGAACAGATGCTCTAGTTGAGCAATCACTTCCGCGGCGGTCAAACCCTATCCGGGCTGGGCTTGCGATACCTGAGCCAGCTTTTGGGTGTCGATCTGCACCTGATAATTGACCCCTTTGCTGCCGGCAGGATCGGGATTTACCTGACCCAGGTAAACCAGTTGGGAGACCCCCCCTTCCTGGTGAATAATGGTTCGGGCGCGAATTGTGGGGCTGTTTCCCGGCACTCCGAGGCGGTAGGGCTTAAACAAGTTGCTGGCAGCTTGTCGTAGAGTGGCCTCTAGCGCATCTTCAGTGATGGTTTGCGGCACTGAAATCACGATTTTGCTAGCCCCAGAATCGTAAACGGTTGAAAAGGGCACTGCTCCAGGAATAACGGTACGGGTAAAGGGCTCAGAACTGAGGCCCAGCAGCCCCACCGTTAAGACAGCAGCAAAGCCAGCGGCCCCCACTAACCGGAACCGAATGCCCCATTTAAGTAGAAAAGCCAGACCGGCCAGCGCCATCAGCGCCAGGGTTCCAAGTCCGGCCCATTTAGTTACTTCGAGAAACTCCTCTGGCGTTGGCATAACTCAATATTGTAAATAGATCATTCAAGATATCGCAGATTTTGTAGCGATAACAATCCGTTGTCGGTCTATCGAGCCGGACTCGTAAGGCTGTCTATGAAGGCTCGACAATCTCCCTGCCCGTGAGAAAACCCATTGGGAACATGCGTTTTAGCTGGTGCTTGGGTCGAAAGCAAGACCCCTTTGGCAAGTCATGTAAGCCTTAGTCCCCCTAGAAAATCCTATCAGTAGTTTCTGCCCACCGACGGTGGATTCGGTCACGGAACGCGAATTTGTTGTAAAGCCCGCCGAGACGAGGTAAAACTTGAAGCCGTAGCGATTTAGGATGGCGGCAGCCATGGCGATAGGAAAAATGAATAAATTAGTTGGGCGGGGTTCAGGGATAAGTCGACGGCTAGGGGTTGCCGCAGGTGCTCTGGTGGCTCTGGTACTGGTGGGGTGTGGTCCCTCGAAAGTGGCCCAGTGCAACCAACTGGCAGAGGTCGTTAACCAGACCCAGGGATTCATGCAGGAGTTTGAAACCGAAATTCAAGCCTTTAGCGAAAATGCCTCCCAGGTTAAAGATCTAGAAGACATTAAATCTGCTGCCAGTCAATACACCACCGCAGTTGATAAGGTGGTCACCAATCTGGACAACCTGGTGGTAGACCTGGAAACCACCACCCTCCAGGACGAAACCCTGGTACAGTTTCGAGATAGTTACATTGGGGTCGTTCAGGGCTTTAGTTCTGCTTTGGAAGAAGCTCGTCAGGCCATGGATTTAGTCGTTACTGTTGATTCAGAGGCCAATCTCCCCGCCCGCATTGAAGAGTCTCAACAACAAACTATGACTGCCGTGGCTTCCATTGAAGAACTGTCTCAAACGGAAGCTCAGCTCATCAGCGAGGTGAATGCTTATTGTGGCGCGGCTCAACCGGTCGAAACGGAAACCCCCGAAACAGATCCCCAAGAAAGTGCTGAATAAGGAGTTTTGCGGCATACTAATAAGTCCTAATAAACCCAAGGGTTCAGCGAATTAATGCAGCTATACCGTTAGTTTTTCGTGTTTGTGACTTTTATCTAAGCTTGGTTCATCGTGGCCCAACTGTCTGACGTATCGTTTCAGTTTAGACAAGAACTTATTCGGGTTTTAGATAATAGCCCGGCAGATTGGATCTTGTTTTATCTGGCGATGAGTACGATGAAAATGGGCGGGCATCGCTATGGAGCATTCCTAGACGCTGCCACGACGGCTGCCAAGCTAGCCATTTACACCACCTACCGGGAGCAGGGAGCAAATATTCGTAAAACAGGCTTCCTGTACCATGTGGAGCCAAAACGCATTAAGGCCATCGTGCAGGAAGTGGAAGCCGCTCTCGCCCAGGGCCAGGGCATGAGAGGCTTAAATTCCCAAGAACCTTACTACTTAATTGCCCTACCTTTTCTCTGGCAAGAGCGGTTTCCGGCAACCAAGTCTGAATCGCGGGTCACCATCCATGGCCTCACCCCAGGAGAGCGAAAAGAAATCGAAGCCAGCTTGCCGCCCACCGCCCCCGCCGCCCGCATTTTAGATCAGGTCGAATTCAACGAACTGGTTGAGATGCTCCATGAGCTATCTCAAGAGGAACTTCCCGAAAATCACCGTATGCCTTTTAGCGATGCGTTGATGTCTCACATCAAATTTCGCCTACTCCATTCGGAAACCGTCATCCAAATTGACTCTCCGCTGGTGAGCATTCCGCTGTTTGCCCTGACTAGCGAGTCTTATATTCCAAAGGGTGAACGGGAGCGCGTCTTCGCCATGATCGATGATGTCGCCCGATATTTCAGCCTACTACAGGCATGGGTCAGGGAAGAAGAAGGTGTTCTACGGGGAGTCGAAGTCTTTGATATTGATGCTGACCGTCGCCAAGAGGCCCTGCAAGAACTAGACGAGATGCTGAGGAATTGGGCCGACAGGTATCACCAGGATGGTGGCTTTCCCATGGTGCTTCAATTTGCCGCTGGTAAGCGAGACTTCGATACCGGCAACTAAACGGCACAGCGAAACAGCTGAGTCGTGCAGACCAATGGCCGTGGAGACAAATTAACACCCCGCAGGTTGCAGCACAAGTCAGCCAACAGGCAAACTGGCCCACCCAGGGGAAACACAGCCAACTAGAGCCAGGCAAAAGGACTTTTCAGCTTGCATTAATAACTTATTAGCTATATATTGATATTGATATGTAATTTGTTTTGTTGCAGGTGCTTTCTGGGCTACAGATGCTCTCTGGCCAATTGTCGTTATTGTGCTCATTTCAAGGACAGTCTTTTTATGTGGAAAGTCATCTCCACCCTGAAACAGAATTTGGTCTGGTCAATTCCAGCCTTTATGATTGCTGGGCTGATTGTGGGCGTGATTGTTAATCCGGCCCCCCTAAAGGCCCTGATCATTCCTCTCACATTCCTGATGGTTTACCCCATGATGATTAACCTTCAGGTGCAAAAGGTGCTTTCGGGGGGAGATTTTAAGGTGCAGTTGGTGACCCAGTTCATCAACTTCGCAATTGTTCCCTTCTTTGCCTTTGGACTGGGTTATCTTTTCTTTGCGGACCGTCCTTTAGTGTGGCTGGGACTGCTGTTGGCCTCCCTGCTGCCCACCAGCGGCATGACCATTTCCTGGACGGGGTTTGCCAAAGGCAATATCAGCGCAGCTATCAAAATGACGGTCATCGGCCTGATTTTGGGGTCTGTGGCCACACCGTTCTACGCCACCTGGTTATTGGGAGCTTCGGTTGAGATTCCCCTGGCGGCGGTGTTCAAGCAAATCCTTATCATCGTCTTTCTGCCGATGGTTTTAGGGGTTGTCACCCGCCTGATTTTGATTCAGCAGGTGGGGCAAGCCAAATACAACAAAAACCTGAAGCAAAAGTTTCCGGCCTTTTCGACCCTGGGGGTTCTGGGGATTGTGTTCGTAGCCATGGCCCTCAAAGCCAAGGACATTGTCTCTAACCCTATGCTGCTACTGTCCTTCTTAGCGCCCCTGGCAATTCTTTACCTGGGAAACTTCCTGCTCAGCACTCTGGTAGGCAAGTTTATGTTCAACCGAGAAGATGCGATCGCCCTCGTCTACGGCACCGTCATGCGCAACCTCTCCATTGCCCTGGCCATTGCCATGACAGCCTTTGGGGGAGAGCAGGGATCGGAAATCGCCATCATTATCGCGATGGCATACATTATTCAGGTTCAGGCTGCCGCCTGGTATGTGAAGTTCACCGACAAAATCTTTGGCCCCAGCGTCGAAGAGGTCACAGGGCCTCAGCTTTCGCGGGGTTAAACAGTTTCTTTAAAGCTGCTCTCGATTCCTACCTCCGCTCAGGGATGCTTGAGCGGTTTTTTCGTTGCACCTGTAATTGAAGCCTGAGGCCTGAATGGGTCCTACACCTTCGATGCCGCACTTGCTGGGTTAGAACGTTGCTTACGGGGGACGGCAATGCCTCGCTTCAGCAACGACTCCTCAATATCTCGCAGAAGCTGCAAATCAGAAGCGGGAAGTTGAGAGCTGCCGTCACCAGCAGGCTGTTCGTCCAAAAACTGAAAGGCCTTGAGGAAATCCTGTGGATTAGCGGTCACTGGTACATCCAAATGGGCCGGAATAATCCGCTCAAACTGCCAGGTGGCGACCCACCTGGCCCACTCCAGCACTTCTTCCGGTCCCCGATTAAAAATCAACGTTTGCAGGATGGGAGCAACCACCAACTGGCCGCCGCCGTGCAGTGCGTCGAAGGACTGCTGCCATCCCGGCTGCCAGCGGAAGGGGTACAGACCAAAGTAATTTTTTCGGGAGCGATCAGGGGCCGAGCGAGCTTCCTTGAACATTTCCCCGGTGTCGGCCACGTCCAACGTACTGGGCCGAAAGTAGAAGGCGAACAGGGCAATGCGCTGCCACCCCTTGCGTCGGTTTTCGGGGGTATCTTCAAGGGAGTCCATGGCGCTGTCTTTAGCGTGGAACAGCAGCGGATAGGGATCTTGCTGCAGAACTTCGGGTGGCTCTGCCGGAATCGAGACCACCGCATCGGTCACCATCAGCGTGCGGGATGCCCGGTGGTAGCAGGCGGTTTCAGCGAAAGGACCAAGCCCTAGGTTAATGGGCTGCAGAACGGCATAGTCGACCTGATCGGCAAAGGGAGCCTGGGAGCTGCTTTGGGGCAGATACTGGGTGCGATGGCCTGGTAACCCCAGCCACGACAGCGGCAAATTCAGCGGATAACTCCACTGGCCAGGGGTAACATAAACCACTGCCTGGGGAAACTTGCGGGCAAAGGGGCCGACAAACGCCTTATGTTCAACGCCTGTCACCGTGGAAAGAATAATGTACTTGACCGGACCGTAGACCTGCTCCAATTCCCGCATCAGGGTGACGCATTCTCGGGTCGGCGCAACCGGCGAGTAGACCAGCAGCCCTCTGGGCTCAAGCCTGACTACCGTCATACGGATGGGCACCACGACGTAAAAAATTCCCTGGGTTTGCTCGAAGGTCCACACCGTATCTTTAACGATTTCCCGGCGGAGGGTGGGCCTGCTGCCATAGGGGTAGAGCGGGACGATGGGCCAAAACGGCCAGCTTTGCTCGCGACTCGGATTGATCGGATTTAGATTTAACTGAGGCTGGTTCACTGACGGAAATCCCTATCTGCAACACCCGTGCAACTCTAAGGCAGTCCTTAGCGTAAGGCATAGTACGGTGAGGAAGCACCCCTCCCTAAACGCACTATGCCCTACCAGAGCTGGACAGGTTTATCTCTAGCGAAGCAATTTTCAGTTTGACCCAAAATCTCTCCCTTTACAGCCCACCACGGGGAGGGTGGGATAAACATAACTTATCAATTACAACCAATTGGTTATATAGTAAATAAAGTAAAAGCAGAGACGTCTCATCAATCTCAGTGGAGTTTTGTATCGTGGATAAACCCCTCATCTTCCGCCAGCTCTTCGATGCGGATTCTTCAACCTATACCTACTTGCTGGCCGACCCGGCCTCCCGCGAAGCGGTGCTGATTGATCCCGTATTTGAACAGCACCTGCGCGATCTCGCCCTCCTCGAAGAACTCGATCTGAAGCTCATCGCCACATTGGATACCCATTGCCACGCCGATCACGTTACCGGGGCCTGGCTGATGCAGCAGGCAACGGGGGCAAAAATCGGCATCTCCCGCCGCTATGGAGACATGGTTCAGGGCGCTAATCTGCGGCTAGATCATGGCGATCAGATTAACTTTGGTAAGCGCTCTTTAGCGGTGCGGGCTACCCCCGGTCATACCGACGGCTGTGTCACCTACGTGCTGGATGACAAGTCCATGGCCTTTACCGGCGACTGCCTACTGATTCGCGGTGCCGGTCGCTGCGACTTCCAGCAGGGCAATGCCCATACGATGTATCAGTCCATCACCGAGCAGATTTTCTCTCTACCTGACGACTGCCTGGTGCTGCCCGGCCATGACTACAACGGACGCACCGCCTCCACCGTGCACGAAGAAAAGCAGTTCAATCCCCGCATCGGGGGTGAAGCCGACGAGCGCGACTTTGTCGGCTACATGGAAAATCTGGGACTACCCCACCCCAAGAAAATTGATATCGCCATTCCCGCCAACTGCCGGGTCGGGCGACCTGAAGATGACACTGTCCCCGTGATTGCCGACTGGGGTCCAGTCCGCCAGACCTACGCCGGGTTGAAGGAAATTGAGCCCCAATGGGTCGCAGAAAACCTCCCCACCGTACATGTTCTGGATGTGCGCGGCCCCGAGGAGTACAACGACGATCTAGGCCATATCTCCCACGCTCAACTGGTGCCTCTTGGGGAACTACAGCAGCGGGTCAGCGAAGTGCCGACTGATAAACCTGTCGTCACCGTTTGCAAATCTGGACGTCGTTCAGGTCAGGCCACCGTAATTCTCAAGAAGCAAGGTTTGAATCAGGTGGCCAGCCTGCGAGGCGGGATGCTGCGCTGGAACCAGGCTGACCTGCCGGTAGTACGGGGTTAGGGTGCCTTTGCAACGACCATCCTGATGGGCTCGACTCCTAATGCAGTGCCTTTTTTCTGGCTAAAAGCCAGGGCGGCTGCTCTGCGGCAACCGCCCTGGCTTCAATAGAATATCGGAACTTCAACCTTGTCCAAGTCCAGAAATGAGGTTTTGCCTTAGAAAGACGCGCTGTTAGCTGACACCTAATTTTTGAGCGATTCCTTTACTGAATCGGGGCAGATACCCGAGCATACCGCAGGCTTTCGGACAGCTGACGCACCACGGCAACCATCGCCAGAGGATCGTTCAGCTTGTTCACCGCAGAACCGACCCCGACACCGGCAGCACCAGCCGCAATCGCCATGGGCGCAGTGACATCAGACAGGCCAGAAGCACACAGCACAGGAACGTCAACCGCCCGAGAAATAGCGTGGGCCGCTGCCAGGGTGGGAGCTGCTTTCTCGATCAAGCCCAGAACACCGGCATGGGTAGGCTGGCTGGAGGTGCCACCTTCGGTTTGGATCATGTCTGCCCCGGCAGTAACCAGAGCTTCGGCTAACTGTACTTGTTCATCCAGCGCCAGGATGTGGGGCACGGTTACGGAAAGGATGATGGTCGGCAGCAGTTCCCGGGTACGGCGGGTCAACTCCAGCACTTCCGAGGCTTCGAACCGGCGTCCCTGGGCATAGAAGGCATCAAAATTGCCGATTTCAACCAGGTCAGCCCCAGCATCTACAGAGGCCAGGAAGGCTTCAGGCTCTACCGCAGAGACACAAACTGGCAGAGCAGTTTCGGCCTTGGCCAGACGTACCAGGTCAGCGTCAGCGGCGATATCGACAAAGGTAGCGCCCCCCTGATCGGCAGCCCTAACGACGGCAACCACCTGCTGAGGATCATAATTAGTCAGACCGCTGATAATCTTCAGGGCACCGTGGGTCTCGAAAGCTTGTTTGAGTTCAGACAGCATAGGGATTTACTCTCAATCGCTAGTTTAGTTTGCCTTATTTTCGCATCGAATTTAGAATTCGCATCGAATTTAGAAGGAGAGAGGGAATTAGAACGGGTAGTTGGGGGGTCGGGGGCTGGAGTAAGCGATTAGCCTCAACCAAGATTAACAACCTAAGACCCGCCCTCGAAACCTAAGATCTGTCCGCGATACCTGGGACCTAATCCCCGCAACCCATTCCCCCCCAACTACCCGTTAGCAAACACCCATGGTATAGTTAAAGACTGTGTCGAAATTATTGTTGAACCATGCCGAAGCTGAAGACCCGTCGAGCAGCTGCCAAGCGTTTTCGCCGCAGTGGTAGCGGTAAAATTATGCGTCGTAAGGCGTTTAAGAACCACCTGTTGCAGCACAAGAGCACCGGGCGTAAGAGCCGTCTGTCTAAGATCGCCAAGGTAGATGAGACAGATATTGACCGGGTTGAGGGCATGCTGCCCTATCTCTAAGGGCTGCATTGGCTGCAAAGGTTTAAGTGTTGTTTAGAGATTGATTCCCAAGGAATAGAGAGTCATGGCACGTGTCAAGCGCGGCAACGTCGCCCGTAAGCGGCGTAAAAAAATCTTAAAACTCGCCAAGGGTTTTAGAGGATCCCACTCCAAGCTGTTCCGCACCGCCAATCAGCAGGTGATGAAAGCGCTACGGTACGCCTACCGCGACCGTCGCAACCGCAAGCGCGACTTTCGCCGTCTGTGGATTACCCGCATCAATGCGGCAGCGCGGATGCATGGTTTGAGCTACAGCAAGCTGATTGGTCAACTGAAGCAGGCCGACATTGAGCTAAACCGGAAAATGCTGGCCCAAATGGCGGTGTTGGATCCCGATGGTTTCAGCAAAGTTGTTGAAGTGGCTCAGTCGAAGTAGGGCATTACTTGCCCCGCGATGGGAGTATCAATTCGATATCGCTTTGATGTCGAAGAATTTTTCAAAAGTAGCAACGCGACAAATTGGCTTTGATGCGATGCGCAGCTTTTAGTTTCGGTATGGTGCTGGGGGCGCAGTTGGCTGTGCCCCCAGTTTCTGTTGCGGCAGATTTAGACAGTATCCGGGAGCGCGGGCATCTGGTGGTCGCGGTCAGGGACGGGTGGCGTCCCTTAAGCTATCAGGATGAGTCCGGGAATCTGGTGGGTCTAGAAATCGACATTGCCCATCAGTTGGCCGAGGTAATTTTCGGTGACCCAGAGGCAGTCGTGTTTGACATTGTTCCCAATGGGGAACGCCTTCAAGCGGTGCTGGAGGACAGAGTGGATGTGGCGATTGCAGGGGTCACCATGACTCCCGACCGCATGCGACTGGTGCGGTTCAGCCCCCCCTACTATTTAGACGGCACCGGGTTGATCGTCCAAAACTCCGATTTTCAGGAACTGCGAGACCTGCGGTTAGGTCGCATTGGGGTGTTGCAAAGGTCGAGCGCTATCCCTTCGGTACGTTATATCTTGCCCCTGGCCGAATTAACCCCACAGTCCAGCTACCAGGAAGCCTATGTCACTCTGGATACCAAGCAAATTGACGCCTTTGCTGGTGATCTTTCAGTGCTAACGGGCTGGCAGCAGGAATATGATGGATATCAGCTCATTCCCGCTGCGTTATCGGCAGATCCTCTGGCCATCGTGATGCCCAAGGGAAATCGATACAATCAGCTACACCGATTAGTGAACGAGGTGGTGGGAACCTGGCACGATACAGGTTGGCTGGAAGAACGAGCGGCCTACTGGGGACTGCCCTAACTCATGTCAAGATAGATACAGAAACGATTCAGACTTATTAGGATGGGCTTGGGGAACTGATGGAGAAAAGCAATCTGCTCTTAACCTATCTCGCGCTTTTGCTCCTTTTGCTGAGCGTGGCAGCCTTCTTTATCTTGCGGCAGGTGCTTAAGACCCGCCGCATTGAGGGCACCTTGTCGCGGCTGCAGTCAAAACTGACCAAGGAGAAAGGCACTGCTCAGGAGTACTACGAACTGGGCAGCTTGCTATTAGATAAAAAGCTCTACACTCAGGCTGCACTGTATTTGCAACAGGCCCTGAAGCACCTCTCCGAAGAAGAAACTGACAATGCCTCGGTGGTCTATAACGCCCTCGGCTATTCCTATTTCGCCCAGGATCAGTACGATCTGGCGATTCGCAACTATAAGGAAGCCCTGAAGATTAACCCTGAGTATGTGACTGCCCTGAACAATTTGGGCCACAGCTACGAGCGCAAGCAACTGATGAACCAGGCCCTAGAAGCTTATGAAAATGCCTTAGAGATTGCCCCGAGGAATTCCACTGCAAAGCGGCGATTTGAGTCCTTAAAGAAACGCCTCGTAACTTCCGATAAGTAGCGCCCAGACTACTGTCGCAATGTGGAGTCGGTCATCAGGTGAGCGGCCATCAGGGAGTTCATGGTGGACAGTAGCTCTGTAGGGCTAATCGGTTTAACGATAACGGCTTCGGCCCCTGCCTCTTGGGCCCGTTCCGCCTGCGCTTGATCGTCTCCATTGAGCAGAGCTAGAATTTTGACGCCCAGGGTGCCCACATAATGACGCAGGGACTCTATAATCTCGTATCCATCTGCACTGGCCAGAGCCACATTAGTAATGACGGCTGCAGGTTGTAGCAGTTCTACCTGGTCCAGAACGCGGGAACCATCCACAATCCAGATCACCTGATAGTCAGCGGCCGTTAGCATGTCGCAGATTACGCTGGCACTCTCTTCGTTATCTTCTACCAGGACGATGCGCCCCACAACCGGTTCGGCAGACAGTTCGCCCAGGTTTGTGTCGAGGGATCCGGTCTGACGTTGGAGCGGAATTCTAACGGTAAAGACCGATCCCACGCCGACCTCTGATGTAACTTTAATGGATCCACCATGGAGTTCAACTAGCTGCTTGGTTAGGGCCAAACCCAGGCCGGTTCCCTGATATTCCCTCTGGAGAGTGCTTTCAAGCTGCTGAAACTTTTCAAAGAGAATGGGCTGAGCGCTGGCGGGAATGCCAATACCTGTATCTTCGACCTGGAAAACCGCTGCGTTTTGCTCCTTTCGGACCCGCAGGGTAACTTTGCCCTCGGCAGCGGTGAATTTGATGGCATTGCTCAGCAGATTAGCCAGAATCTGGCGAACGCGGCGGGGGTCGGCGCTGAAGCTATCCTGACCGGGGGGTAGCTTTAGGTCCAGCACGATTTCGATCCTGTTTTTGAGTGCCTCACTACGAAAGGCATCAATGCTCTGGCGGCTGAGGGTGACCAGGGAAAATTCTCGTACTTCCAGAACTGTTCGTCCCGCCTCGATTTTAGAAACTTCGAGAATATCGTTGATGACGCTAAGCAGATGTTCGCCACTGGTATGGATGGTGTTGAGATAGTCTCTCTGGCGAGGGCTGAGGTCTCCCAAGGACCAACGCAGCAGAGTCGCCGACATGCCAATAATGCAGGTCAGGGGGGTGCGCAGCTCATGGCTCATGGTGGCCAGAAATTCGCTTTTAGCTCGATTGGCAGACTGAGCAGCAGCCAGGGCATCTCGCAAGTCCTGAGTCCGTTCAATGACACAGGTTTCTAGATTATAAGTTTGCTGTTGCAGCTGCTGGTAAAGCTGCGCTTGATTAATCGCAATGGCCAGATGTTCGGCAATGTGATGCAAAAATTCCAGTTCCCAGGGCTGCCAGTGGCGCACGTATTTACACTGGTGGGCAATCAGTAATCCCCACAGCTGTTGTCCTACCAGAATTGGAATTACAAGCTTCGATTTGACCTGTACCTGATCCAGAAACGATAGGAGACAGTCTGACTCTTGATAGGTTTGTCGAATATCGTCAATGGCAAAGGGGTTTCCCCCAAGGAAACGTTGTCGGAATTCTCGCTGGTTTTGGAAACAATAATTTTCGGTGTAGTGCAGAACAGAAGCCAGGTTTTGGTCCGCTAAAGATTCATAGGTGATGTAACCACTGGGTTGCGTATGTTGAACCGTTCCCACCAAAGGGTTATTTTCGCTGTGTGCTAAAGATGCCATGGAGCGAAGATTTTCGGCCCCTGTGGGGTCGAACTGATAAATCAGCAGACGATCCGCCTCCAAAAACTGACGGACTTCCGCTACCGTTGTTTGAAGGATGACGGATAAATCGAGACTTTCTTGAATTTTAGTAATAACTTGGTTCAGGAGAACATTGCGTTCGAGCTGCTGATCAAGCTTGGCCTGTACCGGTTGGCACAGCTCATTGGGCGAGTTGTTGGCACAGATTGAGAGGAGATCCAGCAACAATGTGGCCTGGGCATCTTGACTGGTTGGGCTCAAATTTTGCGTAAATTCTGCCAGTTTTTGCTGTTCAATGAGGGGCAGCGTATTGAGTCTGGGCAATTGGGCAAAGAAATCAAGAATTGCCTCTTTTTGATAACAAAACTGGACTACAAAATGATCAGTATGATTCGACGAATGATATTTTTTAGCGGTCACCAGGAGAGTTAAGCTGGCAGTTTTGACACACCAAAAGTGGTCATAATTAAACTCAGCTATTGAAAATTCGCTTTCTTTCAAAATTTGGGCTTGATTTTGCTGGCAGTACTGGACCAAAAACCGACCTAATTTGCCTAGGACAGTTTTAGAAAAAACTTGTTCAGCGGAACCAGTAAAGGATTTTGCCATGGAAGATTCTTAAGTCAAAACGGCATTTCTTAATACAGAATTAGGGAAACAAATTTACGAAGCACCAACCTAGCAATAATGCCGCTCTTGGAATTTAGAAACTTGAGATTTGTTAAGAGCCGTGTGGTTTTGTGTTACAACTCGAATTTTGATGAATCAAGCCCCCCTCTGCCCTCACCATTCGGTAGAGGGATAAGTCAAACGGTTTTGAAGCTGATTTTGACGCGAATTAGGCATTGTACGGGAACGAATTAATCTCAGCGTCACCCTTAATTAAAAACACAAGTTTTATTAGCTGCAAAAGCTGGCTTGAACCGCTAAGGAGAAAGCAAAGCGCTTGTTATTTGATTTCTATGGTAGCTTTCGATGACGTCATATGCCGCTTACACTAGAGTTCCTTCAGATTTTGTAGTTGCTTAAGATTTGGCCCATGCATCGCTTAGCGGCAACCCCAGGCGGATGGACCCCCGATACAGACGGTGTCATTTTCATCCAGCAGACTCCTGCACCGGTAGTTTTTCTGACTTCGGCAGATACCGAAATTCAAAGCCTGGCCAAAGCTGTAGAGCAATTCCCGGCCAACTTCCCGGCAGTGCGGGTCGCCAATTTACTGCAGCTTCAGCAACAGTTGGCAATCGATACCTACGCTGAGGATGTGCTCCGCCAGGCCCGTCTGATCATCCTGCGACTGTTAGGGGGGCGGGCTTACTGGTCCTACGGTTTGGAGGTCGTAAAGGCGGTTGCCGAAGAAACCGGGGCAGCTTTAGTGGTTTTGCCGGGAGATGATCGCCCGGCCCCTGACCTCATGAGTCACTCAACGGTGCCCCTGAAAGTGGCTAATTCCCTTTGGCGATACCTCAACGAAGGCGGAGTCGATAATGTCCGTAACGGGCTGATGTGGGTCAGCGATCGCACCCTCCACACCACCTACCACCCGCCCGCCCTTCAGCCCATCCCCAAAGTCGGCCTCTACTCCCCCCCATCCACCCATTTCCCCTCCCCCTC
>CAZPYG010000015.1:0-1172 GCA_964590465.1 uncultured bacterium
GAGGTGCGGCAGTCTCTGCGGGCCGATCGGGTGTTTATGTACCGCTTCCAGCCCGGCTTTGGCGGGGTGGTTGCGGTGGAGTCGGTGGATGATGCCTATACCGCGATTCTGGATCTACAAATTGAAGCGGATGACTTCACCGATAACTCCGGCGAAGACTATTGCCAGGGACGGGTTCAAATCACCGAGGATGTTTATACCGCCGATTTCACAGACTGCCACCTGGCGCTATTGGAGCGGTTTCAGATTCGGGCTAATCTGGTGGTGCCTATCCTGCAGGGGAAGGCCCTGTGGGGGCTGTTGGTGGTCAACCAGTGTTCCGGGCCGCGCCAGTGGCAACCCCTGGAAATTGACCTGCTCCAGGATCTCGCCACCCAGGTGGGCATTGCCTTAAAACAGGCGGAACTCTATCACCAGGCCCAGGCAGAACTGGCTCAGCGGGAACAGATAGAAGCAGATCTCCGGTGCAGCGAAGAACGTTTCCGCACCTCCGTGGAAAATATGCTGGACTGCCTCGGGGTGTATGCGGCCGTGCGTAACGACCGGGGCGAGATTGTCGATTTCCGCGTTGAATACGTTAACCACGCGGCCTGTGACAGTAACCAAATACCCAAGCAAGATCAGGTTTCTAGCCGCCTCCTGGAGATTTTGCCCGGACATCGGGAGAGTGGTTTGTTTCAAGAGTACTGTCAGTTAGTAGAAACGGGGGAGCCCTTAGTCAAGGACAGTGTCGTTTATGAGGACATGTTCGGCCAGCAGAAACTGGTTAGAGCCTTTGATATTCGTGCGGCCAAATTAGGGGATGGGTTCGTCGCCACCTGGCGGGATATTACCGACCGCAAGCGGGCTGAAGAGTCCCTGCGGCAGAATGAACAGCTGCTGCGGCTGGCCCTGCGGGGAGCCAACGCCGGGTCCTGGGATTGGGAAATTCCCACGGGTAAAGTGTTCTGGTCGCCGGAAACCTATGACCTTTACGGCGTTGAGCCGAGGGCGGATGGCCCCGGCTACGAAGACTGGTTTAACGCGGTGCATCCCGACGATCGCGAACGAGTCAGTAACGAATTGCAGCAGGTAATTGAGCAACGCCTGCCAGAGTTCAACATTGATTTTCGGATTGTGCATCCCCAGCGGGGGGTGCGCTGGCTGTTGGGCCTGGCTCGCCTCAGTTTTAA
>CAZPYG010000015.1:1272-57886 GCA_964590465.1 uncultured bacterium
GTGCTGGATTTAAGCGATCGCAAACGCACCGAAAGACGCCTGCGCCGCAGCGAAGATCGCCTGCGCATGGCCCTTGAGGCCGCCCAGCTGGGCACCTGGGATTGGCAGATTCAAACCAATCGCCTGATTTGGGATCAGCGCTGCAAGGCCATTTTCGACCTGCCCAGGAACGCTGAAATCAACATGGAGACTTTTGTGGCCAATGTCCACCCTGAGGACCGGGAATCGTTACAAGCCGCAATTCAAGCGGCCCTAATGCCGGAAAGCGATGGGCATTTCGAGGTGGAATACCGCACCCTGGATCACGCCAACCTGCCCAGTCGCTGGATCGTCTCTAAGGGCCAGGCTTACTTTAGTGCCAGCGGCACCCCCCAGCGTTTCATCGGTACCGCTCGCGACATCACCGCCCAGAAACAGGCTGAAACCGAGCGGGAACAATTGCTGAGCCGAGAGCAGGCCGCCCGAACCGCCGCCGAGCGAGCTAACCGGGTTAAAGACGAGTTTTTGGCGATTCTATCCCACGAACTGCGATCACCCCTCAACCCCATCCTGGGCTGGACCAAAATGCTGCAAACCGGCACCTTGAACCCCGATAAACAGCAGCGCGCCCTGGAAACCATCGAGCGCAACGTCAAACTGCAAACCCAGCTGATCGATGACCTGTTAGACGTTGCCCGCATTTTGCGAGGCAAGCTTAAGCTGGATATTACCCCGATTGACTTAGCCTCGATCATCGAAGCCGCCATAGAGGTGGTGCAAACCTCAGCCGACGCCAAATCCATCTCCCTCAGACCGGTATTTGTCAACCGCTGCTCCACCCGAGGAGACGCCGGACGCCTGCAGCAAATTGTCTGGAATTTGCTATCAAACGCCATCAAATTCACCCCCCGCGGTGGTCAGATTGAGGTGCGGTTGGAGGAAGTGGTAGGTGGGGTAGGTGAGATCAGCGGGAACCTTACCACTTCACCCACCTCACCCACTTCACCCCCCTCCACCTACGCCCAAATCAGCGTCACCGACACCGGCAAAGGCATCAGTCCCGACTTTCTACCCCATATTTTTGAGTCCTTCCGCCAGGAAGATACCTCCATTACCCGCCAGTACGGTGGTTTAGGCCTGGGCCTATCCATCGTCAAATATCTGGTCGATGCTCACGGCGGTACCATTTCTGTCCACAGCCCCGGCGAAGGGCTGGGGGCAACCTTTACCGTCAGCCTGCCCCTGCTGAATGAATCTGGACCGAACACCAGCGCCACAAGTTCCACCACTCCCGACCTCCAGGGTATCCGGGTACTGGCCGTGGATGACAGCCCGGACACGCGGGATTTGTTGCAGGTCGTCCTCGGATCCTACGGTGCCGAGGTGGATGTCGTGTCTTCCGCTAAAGCCGCTCTGCAGTACCTGGAGACCACCAGGCCCGATGTGCTGGTCTGCGACATCGGTATGCCCGACATGGATGGCTACCGTCTCTTAAAACTGATTCGCAGCCTCCCCCAACAGCGGGGGGAGACTCTGCCCGCCATCGCTGTCACGGCCTACGCCCGCGACGAAGATCGCCACCGGGCGCTTGAGCAGGGCTTTCAGAAACACCTTGCCAAACCCTTCGAGCCAGAAATATTAGCCATGGCCATTACCGAATTAATCGTTGAGCGTTGACTAAAATATCGCGGTAGCCAATTTTGTTAGGAAGCCCCCTTGGGAATCAGACTTGAATAAGTTCCAAATTTTGAGTTTTGAATTTTGAGTTGAGCGGCCAATTCAAAATTCAAAACTAAGAACTTAAAACTCATTCACTCCTTGATAAACTCTCCGTCAGGTAGATCTACCCTCACCCCCTCGATCTCCCTCTCCCAAATGGGCGTACCGCTGTGCGCTGCTCTCAGAGGGGGAAGAGGGCCGACTTGCAAAACTGGGATGCATTCTCTACATGTCCCAGTCCCAAATTGAGCAAACATCCGCCTCCAGGGACTACGGCGATAGCACTTGTTTCGCCTGGGATGTCCCCTCCGGATTAGACTGGGACTCAATGTGCCGAGGAAAGCTAAAAAAGAAAGTACTTCCCCGTCCCAGTTTGCTTTCTACGGTAATGGTGCCGCCCATCATGTCCACCAGGGAATGCACAATGGCTAACCCCAAACCAGTGCCGGGGCGCTGCCGTTGCAGGGTTTGATCCTGTTGGCGAAAAGATTCAAAAATATGGGGGAGGGCATCGGGGGCAATGCCGCAGCCGGTGTCTGCCACGGTAATCAGTAAATGGGCTTCATCGGGGGCGCTGATCTTGAGGTCGATGCCGCCTTCGTCGGTAAATTTGATGGCATTCGACAGCAGGTTCACGAGAATCTGACGCAGACGATGCTCATCGTTGTGAACGGTGACATCGTCCAGGTCCCAGTCCACAGAAATTGTCAGGGACTTTTCTTCGGCCAGGGACTGCAGCTCAGACAGGGTAATGTGTATCAGGTTTCGCAGATTTACCGGCCCGGCATTGAGGGTGAGCCGCTTGGCTTCCAGGCGAGACAGATCGAGGATATCATTCACCAGACTCAGCAGGTTTTTGCCATTGGTGAAAATGCGCTGCACCATTTCCTGCTGATAGTCGTTCAGGTCACCCTTAGACTGGCTGGCCAAAATCTGAGAAAACCCCATGATGGCGTTTAAGGGGGTGCGCAGTTCATGGGACACCGTGGCTAAAAATTCAGACTTCACCCGATAGGCTTCAAGCAGCTTTAGATTCTGATCTTGAATCTGCTGGCGCTGGCGCTCGAGTTCGCGATTTTGCTCCCGCAGCAGTTCGTTGGTGCGCCGCAGGGCATCCCGGGCTGCAGCCTCCCGTTGTTCCGCCCGGTACACCCGAATGGCATTGCGCAGCAGTTGGGTCAGGCTCTCGGCAGACACCCGGGTTTTCACCATGTAGTCGCTGGCTCCGGCTTTCATCAGGTCTACGGCGATTTGCTCGTCTCCCTGGCCGGTGAGCACAATGATGGGTATGGCGACCCCCGCCTGGCGCAGTTGGCGCACCAGGGAAAGACCATTTTGTTCGGGCAGTCGAAAGTCGAGTAAGACACAGTCAAAAGACCTGGCAGCAAGCAACTCCCTGACACCCTTGGGACTGGTCGCCTCTGTGATTTTCACGGATATATCTGAAGCTCGCAGGGCTCGGCGAACCGCCATGCGGTCTACTTCATCGTCATCAACCAGTAAAACACAGAGGTCTCTTGCCATGGGGTGGAGATTAAACGCTTAGGCTTAGTGTAAAAACGCTTTGGAATATTGCCATCTACAGGGCGACCAATTCAGAGAAAGTAGCTTTTACGGACTCGACCTCCATGCCCAGACGACCTGGCTCTAAAGACGAAAAACCTATAGATATGGCTAGGGAATCTCGCACAGGGCCCAGTATTTATTCAAAGCAGCCATGACTTCAGCAAAATTAGTAAACGTAACCGGTTTTAGAATATATCCAGCGACATTGAGCCGGTAAGCTTCAACCCGATCCTGGTCTTCGTCGGAAGTGGTCAAAACCACCACAGGAGTCGCCTTCAGGTTCTCATCCTGACGTAGTTCCTGCAGAAATTCAATGCCGTTCATTTTTGGCATATTGATGTCGAGCAGCACAATGCGGCGGCTGTCGGGCAAGGCCGGGGCCTCGGTCTCAGTACCCCGCAGCATGTGCAGCGCCTCCAAACCATTGCCCGCTACGTAGAGGGGGTTGGTAATGTTATTGCGCATGAATGCCCGTTTGACATTCATGACATCAACCTCGTCATCTTCGACAAGTAAAACATTAACGATACGACTTTCCATCCTGGTGCTCCTGCTTGCCCTTCGCGGTGGGTGGCCTATACCGGTAGCTAAGAGTAGCCGGCCATGGGAAGCGGCTGTTTTTCCCAATTAGACCGTGTAATCCCCAACCCATCATAGAAATTCTTCGGGATGCTGAAATCTGCCCAAGGAAGGAAAACGGAAAATGCTGGGCCTGGGGGAGTTGGCCCAGCAGGCTTAGGGCACGATTTTGGGCCAGGTAAAGAAGAAGGTTGTGCCAACACCAGGGGTGGATTCTAACCAGATGCGGCCATCTTCTGCCTCAATGATTTTCTTCACTACGGCCAGGCCAATGCCCGTGCTCTCAAAGTCATCCCGGGCCTTCAGGGTCTGAAAAATGGTGAAGATGCGATCGTGATACTCGGGGGCAATTCCGGGACCATCGTCAGCAATGGCGAATTCAATTTCCTTACCCCGGTCAAGGCAGGAAACGCGGATGGTGCCGGTGTCCTGGTCGTGGTGCTTGATGGCATTGTCAATCAGGTTCGACAATACCCGGCTGAGGGTCGTGGCACAGGTGTGCAGGGTGGGTAAGTCTGGCTCAATCGCCACGGTAAAGCTGGGCTCAGGAGCCAGGGAATCGACAATGGATTCCAGCAGGGCGTTGAGGTCTATGGTGACAGTCGTCCGATCTTGGCGATTCACCCGAGAATATTCCAGCAGACCGTTAATCAGGTCTTCCATCCGCTGGACCCGCCCCCGCAGTAGCTTAAGCTGGTGCTGGTTCTCGTCGGGAATTTGCCCCGACAGGTCTTCTCCAAGCCATTCTGCCAGGTTGGAAATGGCCCGCAGGGGAGCCTTTAGGTCGTGGGAAGCCACATAGGCAAACTGGTCCAACTCGGCATTGCGCTGCTCCAGCAAGGCTGTGGTGTGGGCCAGAACCAGGTTGGTACTGGCCAACTCCTCTGCCCGTTGAACCAGTTCCTGACGGGCTTTTTTGCGGTCTTCAATGTCTTCAATAATGGCGATAAAAGCGGCAACGCGGCCCTCGGCGTCATGTTCCACAGACACGGTGACCAGGGTCCAGATGGGGCTGCCATCCTGCCGGACGTACCGCTTCTCGAACTGACCGGAGGCGGTTTCCCCCGCCAGCAGCCGCTGCTGTAATTCCAGATCCTGGGGTTTGTCTTCTTCCCAGGTGAACTGGGAAAAGTGCTGGCCAATTAAGGCCTCGGGGCTGTAGCCCAAAACCTTGCACAACCGCTGGTTAACCTGGATCCAGTCGCCCTCGGGGGAAAGCCGGGCCATGCCCACCGCGGCCTGCTCGAAGACGGCTCTAAATCGGGCTTCGCTGGCTTTCAGGGAAAGCTCGGCCTGCTTGGGCTCGGTAATGTCTTGCAAAACGCCAACCATGCGGCGTTCCTGTTCCTGACTGGCGGTGACAAACCGGCCGTAGGTCTTGAGCCAGCGGATCTGGCCGTTAGGCCCTTGCACCCGATACTGGCCAGAAAATTCCCCTTGCTGCTCAATGGCCTGCCGAAAAGTCTGTTGGATGTTCTCCCGATCGGCGGGGTAAACCTGCTCCAGCCAGCGGTCATAGGTGTGGGGAGCGCCACCGGCTTCTAACCCTAAAATTTGCTCCGTACGGGGAGACCAGTATTGGGTTTGCTGGTCTAGGTACCAATCCCAGGACCCCATCTGGGCGGCGCTGAGGGCCAGGTTAAGGCGCTCTGCGGTACTCTGCAGGTTGTCTTTGGCGGTTTGTAGCCGCAGTCGGGCCTGCTGTTCCTGTGCCAGTAAGCCTTCGATGCGGTGTTTGGCCTCGGCCAGTTCCAGGGTGCGCTGCTCGACCCGGCTTTCTAACTCCTGGTTGAGCTGGCGCACTTTGGCTTCCGCCGTCCGCAGGTCAACTTCGGCCTGTTTGCGATCGCTCACCTCCTCCTGCAGGGATTGATTCAAGGCGTTTAACTGACTGGGGCTGGGTAGGGCCAGGGCCAGGGGAATCTTGGGAATCAGCTCAAAGGCGGCATAAATGGAAATTAATGCTGTTGCAGCCTTGGTCAAGCCTGAAACCCAGTAAGTGGGAAACCACAGGGTCCAAACCGCCAGACTGTGGGTAATACCGCAGGCCGCAATAAACGCCGCAAACACCCAGAATAACGAACGAAAAGGCACATCTTTTCGCCGTTGCACCAGATACATTAGAGCTGCCGCAATGGCGAAATAGGCCAGGGCAATCAAGCCATCAGAAAGGGCATGGAGGCCAACTAAGTTTTGTTGCCAAAGGTAACAATGTCCGTGGGGGATGTAGGGTTCTGCATTTAACAGGGCCGGTAACTGCTCTACCATAAAAGTGCGGGTGCGATTTCAATGGGCGTTGTTAATCAGCAATTCTCAGTATGGCTTTTGTCAGAAGGCGATACCGGTCAGGCCGAACGGCAGCGACCCAAAATGAGAATTGCGGGTTGTTAGCGGGTTGTTAATCTAGGCTCTAATCAAAAGGCTGATCAGGCCAGCATCCCATTGCTTAACATCGAATCGAGGCCCAAACCTCTATCCTGCGATAGAGGGTCTCTATAGGGAGAGTCATTCCTTAGGTAAGTGATATCCCACGCTCGTTAGATCATAATCACCCTAGTTTGAATAAAATTCACCCCTGGCTAGCCCCGGAGGCTATCCCGTCTGGAAGAGAAGGAAAACCCATGACTGATATCCGCGTTGTACTCATCGAAGATCATGACCTCACCCGCATGGGGCTGAAAGCCGCCCTGAAGCAGGTAGAAGGGATGAACGTCGTCGGTGAAGCGGCCAATGGCACCAGGGGTTTGAGCCTCCTGGAGGTCGAGCAACCCGATGTTGCGGTGGTAGACATTGGCCTCCCCGATATCGATGGCATTGAACTGGTGAATCGGTTCCGTAAGTTTCAAGCCAGCCACGAGAACATTTCCACGAAAATCTTGATGCTGACCATGCACGACAGCGAGGAAGCCGTTATGGCCGCCTTTGCCGCCGGGGCCGACTCCTACTGCATGAAGCAGACGGAACTGGAAGACCTGATCTTCGCCATTCAGGAAACCAACAGCGGCAATTCCTGGATTGATCCCGCCGTGGCCAGCGTGGTGCTGCGTCAGGTGCGCCGGACCCCCGTCGCCGCCGCCGCTGGAGAAGACCGCACCGTTGCCATTGAGGCCATTGATCCCGAATTTGAGCAAATGCTGGAGTCCTACCCCCTCACCGAGCGGGAGCTGGAAATTTTGGAGCTGATTGTAGCCGGCTGCAGCAATGCTGAAATTGCCGAGCGGTCGTATATTACCGTTGGTACCGTGAAAACCCACGTGCGCAGCATCCTCAACAAACTCGGGGTGGATGACCGCACGAAGGCCGCGGTGCGCGCCCTGCGTTCAGGCCTGGTGACCTAGAGGCGATGCATTTGGCTATGGTCTCGGGGAGGGTGCCCAGGTTTTGGGTTGTGCACCGAATGCATCGCCCCTACTCAGACCGTAACGTCTTCACCAAAAACGCTGCCACCTGACGGCAGACCTCACTGCCATCCACATCATGGGTGAGGACATGGTTGGACTGATCAAACCACTGATAGGTCAGGTTCGAAACATCCCGCCTTAGCCAGTCCATCACCACAGGGGGAATGGTGGTGTCGTTGTGGGAATGGGCCCCATAGACCGGGCAGATAATTTCGGTCAAAGAGTTGCGCGCCCGCCGACATACCTGCCATAGAGCACGTAGGGCTTTGGAATGGTAGAAGTCATAACAGGGCAGATAAAAGTCTTGTTGTAAGTTCGAGGGCAGGGTAAAACTGGCCCAGCTCAGGAGGGGAATCAAGATTTCTGCATTGGTGGTCAGCTTCAGGGCCGGGGCGGCAACGGCGCAGGCGTCTACCCGTTGTTCTGCGGCCATTTGGAGTGCGATCGCGCCCCCCATTGACTGGCCAAAAATGGCCACCTGGACATAGCGGCAACGAGCTTCAGCGATCACGGTTCTAGCCGCCTCCAGTAAATCCTCCCCGGTAATGCGAGAAAACTGCTGCACCTGGTCAGGTTTGGCTGCATAACCATGCCCAGGCAACAGTACCGTAACCGCATCTAACCCCACCTGACTACAGGCCTCGGCTACCGGATCAGCTTCGTAGGCCATGCCCGTAAAGCCATGCAAGCAAACCACCGCAGCTTTGGAAGGGGATTGCCCCTGGGCGGCATAGAACCTTGGCAGAGCATCCTTCATCAACTGACCCTGTTGGTCAGCCGTTAGCGCGTCAAAGCCAGAAAAGACTGGCGGAACGAGGGTGGGGGGTGAAGCCGTCATGGCTGGGTCTAGACTTAATCTACATCGATCAGCTTAACCCCTCGAATGGAGAGATCCAGCAGTTCGATGGGGTGCATCAGAGGCAGATGCTGGCCCTGCCGGGCCAGGTGATTCTGAATTTGCAGAGAGCAGCCCGGGTTGGGCGAGGCAATCATCGCTGCGCCGGTATTGAGCAGGTTGGTAACTTTCATCTGGCCCAGTTCTTCCGCCACTTCAGGCTGCAGCATGTTGTACACCCCCGCACTGCCGCAGCAGAGCGCTGCATCCATGGGTTCCCGCAGGGTAACGCCAGGAATTTTCCGCAGCAGCTGCCGGGGTTGCAGACTAATTTTCTGACCATGGATCAGGTGGCAGGCGTCTTGATAGACCAGGGAGAGTTCCCCCTCGGTCAGGGGATGCAGGGGGGTAGTGAGGCCCACCATGGCCAAAAACTCATTGATGTCTTTGACCTTATCCACAAAAGCTTTGGCTCGGTCCCGGTACTCGGGGTCATCCTGCAGAATATGGTGATATTCCTTCAGGGTATGGCCGCAGCCGGCAGCGTTGATCACTACATAGTCAACACCCGCCTTGTCGAAGACGTCGATCATCTGGCGAGCCAGGGTCTGGGCCTGGGCTTCTTGCCCCTGGTGGGCGGGCAGAGCCGAGCAGCAGCCCTGGTCGCGGGGAATCACCACCTCACACCCGTTGGCGCTGAGCACCCGGGCGGTGGCGGCGTTGACATCGGAGAAAAACACTCGCTGCACGCATCCTGTCAGCATTCCTACCCGATAGCGCTGTTCTCCCAGGGCGGGCACCACCCTGGGCAAGGCATCTCGAAAACTATCGGCGGTGACTTCCGGCAGCAGGGCTTCCATGGCCGCCAGACTGGGAGAAATTTTTGGCAGCAGTCCGGTCCCCTGAACCAGCTTTGACAGCCCCAGTTTCTGGTACAGCAACAGCGGTCCCAACAACAGCCGCAGCCGACCGGGGTAGGGAAACAGGTTAAAAATCAGCGATCGCAGCAGCTTCTCCGGCAGGGGACGGTCGTGGTTGCGCTGCACCTGGGGCCGTACTGCGGCAATCAACTGGTCGTACTGCACCCCGGAAGGACAGGACGTGGTACAGGCCAAGCAGCCCAGGCACGAGTCAAAATGCTGCACCGAGGCTTCCGACAGAGGCGCTTCCCCCTGATTAATGGCATCCATCAGGTAAATGCGGCCCCGGGGAGAATCCATCTCCTTGCCAATGACCCGGTAGCTGGGGCAGGTGGTGAGGCAGAAGCCGCAGTGGACGCAGGCGTCAATTAGCTCGGGTTGGGGGGGGTGCTGAGCATCAAAGCCATCGGCGGTGGGGATTGCTTCGTCAGCTTTCAGGGCAGGATTCTCCGACGTTTGCATGGTTCCTGTAGTAACCGTCACCTTTCAGCGTAGCGTGGGAAGGTCGGTCTAGGCGGGGTAAGACCCTGGATTTACGGCCAGAAGGTAGATCAATTTTCTATGGCAAGGATTGTTGGGCTGGGAAATGGGATTTCTAGCAGCGCCAGCTTAACCGAATGTAAACTAATTTTATACTTTCAAAAGAAACTAAAACCCGTCAGGAATTTCCACCAATATTACTTAATAAATCTATCTAAAGGTAGAAATTTTTCCTGCTAAGAAGGAAATAAACTGAGTTTTAATCGCAAGTGGTGATTGGTGACCGTGAACAGTCCAGAAAAATCTGATGGAGAACGCTCTCTCACCTTTCATGCTACAGAAGTTTCGGGGCAGTCATTTCCATTGGGCGAAGTAGAAAAACAACGGCTTGAGCAAAAAGTTGCCGCCGCCATGGCTAGGGCCGAAGCGTTGCATCAATCCTTTCACGCCAGTGGAACATCCTCCGCCCACACCTTTGAATCCATCATTGAATCATTGCAAATGGTATCGCAGGAACTGCAGGCGACTTGCGAACAGCTCTGGCTCCGGCAGGAAACCCTTTCAGGCCAGCACCAGCAGCAGCTAAAAGAGCATCAAAGGTACCGGGAATTCTTTCGTTTAAGTTCTGACTGCGCCATTTTTACCGACCGGGAAGGGATAATCTACACGGCCAATCAAGCCATGGACCAACTGCTGCAGGGGGCTGTCCAGGAACTGGTGGGTCAATCCCTGCTGAGCATTATCCCCTTGGGGACACAATCAGAATTCCACAGCCTGCTGAGGGCTTTGCCACCCCAGAACAAGCCCCAGCAGTGGGATACCGTCCTGCGCTGCCCCGATCACACCCTGCTGCCAGTGACCGTTACGGTACAGCCCTGCCGCCCCCCCTGCCAGGATGAGCTGTGCTGGTTTGTAAACCCTGGCCGCGATCTCACCTCTGCCGCCACCCCACAACCAGCCCAAGTCTACTCCCCCGGGCAGCCAGCCTCAACCCACCAGAACCACCTCCCCGCCACAGAAACTGCGGCCCTTGCCATCATCAACCAGCGGCTACAGGAAGAAATCGAAACCCGCAAGCAAACCGAACAGGCCCTGCAATTTCGGGCCAAGCAAGACCATCTGTTGCACGGCATTGCCGAGCGAATTCGCAGTTCCCTCGACCTGAACCAGGTGTTAACCGCCACCGTGACCGAAATCCGACAACTGCTGCAGGTAGACCGGGTTCTGGTGCTGCAGTTTCAGGCCGATGGCACCAAGCTGGTGGCCGCCGAATCCCGCCACAACTTCTACCCCTCGCTATTGGCCCAGGCCTATCAGGAACCCTGCTTTCAAGGTCAGGGGATACAGCACTACCGCCAGGGAAAGTTACGGGCCTTTGAAGACATTTTGGCTGCGAACATTTCCCTTCACCCCTGTCTGTTAAAAAACCTGAAGGCCCATAGCGTCAGGGCTTTACTGTTAGTCCCCATCGTCCAGCAAGATCAGGTCTGGGGCATGCTGGTAGCCCACCACTGTCGCGGTGCTCGTCCCTGGCCTGACCATGAGCAAGCTCTGCTGACCCGGTTGGCCACCCAGGTCAGTATTGCCATCCAGCAGTCGGCCCTGTATGACAAAACCCTGCGCCTATCGCGAGTTGACCGCCTCACCCAAATTGCCAACCGGCGATGGTTCGATGACTACCTCATCCGCATGTGGAAGCAGCACCAGCGGGACCAAACCCCTCTGGCCCTGTTGTTATCCGATGTAGACTACTTCAAAGCCTACAACGACAGCTACGGCCACCCCGCCGGAGACTGCTGTCTGCGCACCATTGCCGAGCTGCTAGACCGCCACGTCCGGCGACCCCACGATTTAGTGGCCCGCTATGGAGGGGAAGAATTCGCCGCCATTTTGCCCAACACCAACCTGCTGGGGGCTCACCACATCGCCGAAAACATGCTGAAAAGCTTGAGGCGTTTTGGTTTACCCCATCGGGGATCGCCCCTAGAGATAATCACCATGAGCTTTGGGGTCGTTAGTCTGGTGCCTGAAGTTAACGAAAGGGTGGAAGGGTTTATTCAAATGGCCGACCACGCCCTTTATGAGGCAAAAGCCAGGGGCCGCAACCAGATTTGCCAAGCCACCCCGTTAGCCCATCCATCCATTTCGATAGACGTTGATATTCCCAGAACCTTCTAAACTGAAGCCATTTTATAGCGAGCAGGAAGCAGACCTGATGGCTGGCTTGGAAAAGAACTGACGTTGACCTGGTGGTTAACCAGGTCAAGAATGATGCCGTAGACTTCTATGCCTGATCTGCATAACCGCGATTCAGGCGATTTACTGGGCCGGTCTAAACCGCATGGTTCCCGTGTCGTACTGGATATCCATGAACAGCTTGCCATCCTGGAAGAAGTAAATCGCAGAGCCCTCCAGACCCTGTAAAAATTCATTGCTGATCGAACCCGGGGGACAAGCGGCTCGGGTCATGGCACCCACGGTAATGTCGATACTGCCGTCTTCTTCCGAAGAAAAATCTCCCCGCCCTTGGTTGCAGTCTGCCTGAATGGCGACACTACCGTCTTCCATGAACTCAACGGTATAGTTTTCCGGTGGATCAGCGATTAACTGGGTATCGTTGTTGTATTGAATTTGCTCCAGCTCCCACACGGTATCCGTTAACGCCATATCCTCAGGGGCAGGGCTGAACTGCATCGTACCGCTGTCGAAGGCAAGGTCGATGAACAGGTCATCTTCCTGGAAAAAGTACAGAGCAGCATTGCTGAGGGCTCGGGTAAATTCAGTATCGATGGAATTTGGACCACATGCTGCCAGGGTAGAGGGTCCCAGGACAATTTCTAAAATCCCGTCCTCACCGACATACTCCCCTAAAACCCGATTACAGTCTGCCTGCACCCCGAGCTGGCCATCTTCCAGAAACTCAACCGTGTAATTGGCCGCGGCATCGGGAACGATTAAAGTACCGTCGTTGTACTGAATTTGCTGCAGCTCCCAGATGGGGCCAGACAACATGGGTTCATCCCCAGGGGTCTGGTTGGGGACACAGGCGGCACTGCCAACCATAACTAAAGATGCCGTGGTCGCGGCAAAGGAACGGGTTAAACTTTTGGTCACAACTATCTACTCCTCACGGTAGTTGATTTCCCAAAGAGCCTACCTCATCCCTTTGCTGATACGCTGGAAAACCTTGAAATTCTTTAAACAGTTCCCTCCTGGACCTTGCCTAAGAAGATAAACAGATCCCACTTTGACATCAGCTTACTGATAGTAACTCTTGTACCAATCAACGAAACGCCCGATACCTTCTTCGATGGGGGTACTGGGCTGAAAACCGACATCGGTTTTTAAGTCCTCAATGTCAGCATAAGTTGCCGGGACATCCCCAGGCTGCATGGGCATCATTTTTTTCTCGGCTGATTTGCCCATAGCTGATTCAATCACCTCAATAAAATAGGACAACTCAACCGGCTGATGATTACCAATGTTATAGACTTTGTACAAAGAATCATTAGGAGAAACAGCAGTCTTATCCTCTGTCCCAAGAGAACGTTGAACCAGTCTAAAAATTCCCTCAACCACATCGTCTATGTAGGTAAAGTCCCGCTTCATCTTGCCGTGGTTAAATACCTGAATGGGCCTATCGTTAGCAATGGCGTCCACAAATTTGAAGTAGGCCATATCGGGGCGTCCCCAGGGGCCATAAACGGTAAAGAACCGCAGACCTGTGGTTTGTATCTGGTACAGATGGCTATAGGTATGAGCCATTAGCTCATTTGCCTTTTTAGTCGCCGCGTATAGGGAAATCGGGTGATCAACGTTATCACTCACGGAAAACGGAACTTTTTTATTTTCCCCATACACCGAGCTAGATGAAGCATAAATCAAGGGCTTGATTTGGGCAGAACGGCAGCCCTCCAGAATAGTCAAAAACCCTGTTAGGTTACTGTCACAGTAGGCAAATGGATTTTCAATTGAATACCGGACACCGGCCTGGGCTGCAAGATGAATGACGCCGTCAAAATGCGTTTCTGAAAAGAGCTTATGCATTTCGGTCCGGTCAGCCAGATCGATTTTCTTAAATAAGAAATTCTCCTGTTCTTTTAATATTGCCAGACGATTTTCCTTAAGCCGAACATCGTAGTAGCTGTTTAGATTATCAATACCATAGACGAAATAGCCCTCCTTGATTAGCCGATTAGTGACATGAAACCCAACAAAACCAGCAGCACCCGTCACCAAAACCGTCTTCATATTTAGAAACCTCTATTAATTCAATTAGCTTAGAAAATAGAAACAGTCCAATCTATAACTTCTTAATCCAGGATTTCCCTATTAAGTTAGTGCCACTCTTCCGATTTTTGGTTTAGATTCTGTCCCGATAGAAATCAGAGGCCAGAGTATGTTCGCGAAGCCATTGGTTTTCCTCAGGATTATCAGCAATCCATCGCCTGATAAAACCAGCCCATGTCACGGGAATTTGCAGATTTTTCCATGCTTCATAGGAATTCTTAGAAAGCCTTAAATATAATTCTGGGTTTTTCAAAAGTCGCTCGGTGCACTGAGCAATCCCTTCAGGTTGACGCTCTGGAAATATCAAAGCACTATAGCCATCCTCAATGTTCTTCAAAAACATAGGATGATCAGAAGCAACGATAGGAGTTCGCGAGCAGAGGGCTTCGTAGATCGTCGACGGCAGTCCCTCTGCATAACAGTGCCGACTCGGTATAAAGACGATATCGACATCTCTCATCGAGTCAACAACTTTTTCGTTAGGTATCAGGCCTAAGAAGTCAACTAAATCAGAGACCTGATTGGCGGCAGCTTGCTCCTTAAAGGGGGCAATTTTGTGGGGAGAACCTGCTATTTTAAGATGACCTTCAATGCCTCTATCCCGTAATAGGGGCAAGGCATCAATCAAATCACCTACCCCTTTTGATTCAGAGATGGAGCCAGCATAAAAGAAAGTGTAAGATTTTCGATTTGGATCTATCGTTTTTGGCTCAAACTCTTGAGGAGTCCTACTTTCTCGGGGCCAATCCCAGGGGACAATTTTCTCCGGGGCTACACCGGCCTTATTCAGCGATGCGCAGCTATTAATATGATGATTACCAACCCATTCAACTCCTGAGTTATTTAACAATCGCACAAGGCGCCAGATTTTAACTTTTCTGCGAAGACCTTGAGATGTGAGGGAATCTGCAAACAGGGTGATTATTTTCACCTTGTTTTTAATACTCCAGCGCAATATCGCCGCGTTTGGAAATCTAAGGACAATGTGGGTAGGGTTATAATTCTCAATGATTTCAACAATTTTTTTAGGGCTTGTATAGGGGCTAGTCGCTGCCCCGATAACTCTGATGCCACAGTCTAAAAAATGGTCATAAGCCTTTTCAGTGCTACAGCCAAGGACTGCAACTTCTTCAACCATATCCATTTTTGCAAAATCCATGCTGGATTTTAGAGCGTAGTTATGATGGTGATACCTTTCCCCCTGCCCATCAATCATGCGCTGATAGGCATCGTAATAGTCACCAGCAAATAGAGCAATTAGAATTCTCTTCATCTTGGTTGTAAGAGATTAAAAATAGATAATGGTCGAACCGTTAACAATGTTCCGCTAATCGAAAAAGTTATAAATAACATTATCCCCTTATGGCTTTTCCGAACAACTAAGTGGTCTGACTGAGCGGAAATTGATAAATGGTGCCCATAACCGTTCTTTCCTTAACGTGGTTAACAGTCACCGATGTTAGATTCTATACGCGAACCAAGCCAGGGGGCATGGTTTCTGTCGACTAAACACGGTGGGACCACCTTACAGAACATTAACATCAATAAGTTAACATTCTTTTTCCAGGGGGAGTCTGTTCAGAGGTCTGAACTTAATGGAAAAAATAAATTTGCTTAGTTTCAAATTGGTTCAACCTGAGCAATGGACCCAGCGCTTCGCATCGGCTCACCCCGAACGTTCTGGAAAACCGTTTCTTAGAAGATAGGGGTGCTGCTGATCGCCCTGTTTGCCATTCACCCAGTTGAAGCCTATTCCCCGACCTGGAAATTCTTTTATGAGTCGCGCTATAGAGTACGAGTTGGTTCAGTAGTCAGTCTATAGACTGGCCTCTGCCATCAAAAATAACAAAGGGGTGTGCCCATGGCTGAAAAAAGGAAGGAGTGCACTCCTTCCTTTTTTCAGCCATGGTGGGAATTAGTCGGTCTGACCTATACCAAGGGCAGTTCTAGAAGTGTACCTTTCCCTAAGGTAAAACTACACTTCTGAACTGGGATAAGGGATAGAGCTTTGTCAGACTCAAATTTTAGGGTTCAAGCAACCTTTGAAAACCGTTCCCATCGGGGGAGGCTACGCCAAAGACAAACTCAGGGTGACCGGAATCCTATCGCTCGGGCTGAGCCTGTCCTTCGTCCATAGGACAGGCAAGCGCCAACCCGCAGTGGCTACCTCAGGGAGCAGACCCGAATTCTTAGTCTTGACGCTGCCCTAAACGGCCTCTTCAACCCGGGCGTAGAACACACCCTGGACCTTAATGTCTACTGGCTCGGCAGTGCCCATGTCGGTATCCGAGGGTTGCTCTGCAACAAAAGTGCCGCCAATTTCGCCGCTGTAGCCGTCAATTTTGGACACTCGCAGGGAAATGTGGCCCTGTCCCAGGTCAAAGGCTTTGGTATTTTCCCGGACATATTCTTCGCTGTCGCCGCTAGCGGGTAGAGCTACAGCGGTATCATAGCCGGTCGCTAAACCGCGACCTTTTGGATCCAGGAAGTTAGATGTACGGTAGGAGGGGACTTTGTAATCTCCCTCAAAGTCGGTGGAAGTGGTAATCGCATTCTGTCCCGATTGAGACTTGGCCACCAGGTTCTTCACCGTAAACAGAAAGGGTTCTTGCTGACCACCGGGAAGTTGAACCGTAATGGCCTGGAAGTCTATTCCACCTGTCTCAATGAAGGTGACGCTTCCATCGGACTCGACCTGCAAGTCTCCCATGACCTGATCCAAACTTGAGGTGTAGCGGGTCAGCAGTTTACCGGGAATGTATTCTGCCTCCTGCCGCTTGGAAGTGGGTTCTTCTTTTACAAAATAGGCCGTTGGCTCAATACACATGCCGGTAATGCGGTAAGACTTACCATCTTCCAGGGCAATAGCGCCCCGGGTCATTTCCGACAGTTGGGGGCATTTGTTAGCCAGGCCGGTGTTTCGAATTTCATCGTAGGTTAATGGCACATCACTGGTGGCACTGGGGGCTTCACTGCAGGCCGTCAGCACACTCAGGCAGATTGCCAAGAACGCAACTATTAGGGCGCGATACCTCATGGTCAACCTCAAATCAGTATGAAAAAAAGCGCTGTCAAATCACTTAACTTTTGCGACAGACGTTGGCTCCAGGCTCTTCATGACAGGAATTCAAGACCAAAGCACCTTCCCTGGGAGTTACCACAGCATAAGCGCCCTGGCTGAAACAATTACAGTTGCAGGCAACTGGTCTGCCGCCTACCGTGCAATCGATATGAATAATGGCTTGGCCGGTAGAGCCTCAAGATAGCATTCTACATGGCTTTGGGCCTGATACTCAGAATCTGCTGGACATTGCTATAGAACCGCCGTAGATCTCAGCATTGGAGAACGGTTTTTAGCCGTTGCCACGGTTAAAAACCGTCTGTTTACAAGGTTTTGATAATTTTCATTACTGCCCTTTTTGCCGTAGCCTCTAACATTAAGCTATTTAACAGACGAGTGAGCCAGCGCCATGAGTGAGCACCTGTCTTTCCAGGTCGATGACACCCTGCCGGAGGATCTGCAGCAAATTTCTGAGCTGATTGAGAAAGCTGCTATCGCCCGGCAGGATGACTGCGTAGCCCTACTGGCGCTCCTGCGGCTGCTAGAACTACGCCACCGAGAAATCCGAGAAACGGCTTTTCGCAATTCTCTGCCCACCAGCCGTCACACCCTTTACTCTCTGCTCAGGGATATTGAAGTGAACGGGGGATGGCCTTATATTCAGCGAATGAAGCTGAGATCGCTGTTTGAAAACTTTTTCCCCGAGGAAAGTTCTGAGGTGTCTCGCCCCGAAGAGGGATAGCCTTTCAGGAGGCAAATTCCCCCAAGATGGAACAATCAGTGGAAAGGCTGACAATCTTGTTCCACGGTAGGGTGGGCCCCGTCTGCCCGCTGCAAACCTCAGCAGCCAGACAAAGTTCCCCATACCCGTTTTAGCCAGAACTGATTATCCTTTGTGTTAGCTCTGTATCTGTCAGTCATCGGTCAATGGCATTATTACCCTCTTCTCGCAGGCTTTCTAGGGCCATGACCCGACGATTTAAGCCATGGTTAGTCCACAGTCTGACAATGGCTTCTGCTTTGGCTGGACTGGGAGTAGTTCCATTGGCCACCATGGGCCGTGCCCTGGCCCTAAATGAGTACTGCCATGTCACCCAGGATGCTGCTTTAGCTAAAGAAAACTTGCGCGAAGCAGTTTTCTCTGGAGATACTGCCGCTCAGGAGCAGTATCAAGAAATCGTGCAGCAGCATGCCCAGGATATGCAAAATTGTCGCAGCCGCAACTGGCCTCGTCAGCAGGCTATTTGGCTCAGGCTGTATCCCTGCGACCTGCAGCCCGGCATTTTAGACGCGGTGATGGACCGCGTCGTAAACCTGGGCTACAACCAGGTTTACGTGGAGGTGTTCTATGGCGGGCAGGTTTTACTGCCCAAGGCTGATAACCCAACTATTTGGCCTTCGGTGGTGCAGGCGAATGGGTACGAAAGCCGGGATTTATTTGCTGAAGCGATTCAAAAGGGCCGTGAACGGGGGCTCAAAGTTCAAGCCTGGGTATTTACCCTGAATTTTGGATACTCCTACGGTCAACGCCCTGACCGACAGCATGTGTTGGCCCTGAATGGACGGGGCCAGAACACCATGATCTATGCCAAGTCAGGCTCTTCCAGCAATCCTGACGAGGTGTTTGTCGATCCCTACCATCCCCAGGCAAAGGCCGACTACGGGCAAATGCTGCAAGAGGTACTGGAGCGCCAACCCGACGGTGTGCTGTTCGACTACGTGCGCTACCCCCGGGGGGTAGGGAGCTTCTCGGTCGCCGACGGGGTTGACGACCTGTGGATTTATGGTCAGGCCTCGCGGGATATGTTTTTTCAGCGGGCCGTGAACCGCCAGGGATTGGAACTGATGCGGCGCTACATCAGCCGAGGACATTTGCTGGACAGTGATATCAACGATGTGCGCGGCCTCTACCCTGAAGAGCGGGAGCCTCTGTGGCAATCCCGCACCCCTTCCCCTCCCCTAGCAGAGGATGAAGAACTCTTACCTGCCTCCGTGATACGGCCCCAACTACAGGTTGAGTTGTGGCAGCTCAGCGTGGCCCATGCCGTCCAGGGAGTCATCGATTTCCTGGAACATGTGTCCGTCCCGGTAAAGCAGCGCGGTATTCCGGTCGGGGCCGTGTTCTTCCCAGAGGGTAATCAGCTGGTGGGCACTGGCGGCTATGACTCGCGCCTGCAGTACTGGGATCGGTTTTCCACAGCCCTGGGGTGGCACCCCATGGCCTACGCGGTCTGTGGTAATACGGGCTGTATTTTAGACGGTATTCGCCGGGTGATCTCGATGGGAGGAGAAGGGTCAGAACAGTTTGTCAAACCTGCGATCGCGGGCATCTGGGGCCAACCCACCTATAACCGGCCTGCCCTGGAGTCCCAAATGGCCGCCATCCGCCGTGCCGTGCCGCAGATTAACGATGTCAGCCACTTTGCCTACTCCTGGCAGGATCCGGAGTTTGACCGGGTACGGAAGTTTTGTGCCCTGTAAGGGCATCCGCCATCGCTTTCCCCGCCAGATAGCCTGTAGTCCAGGCATTCTGGAAATTAAATCCGCCGGTAATGCCGTCTACATCCAGCACTTCTCCGGCAAAGTGAAGGCCAGGGCAGAGACGGCTTGCCATGGTTTTGAAGTCCACATCCCGCAACCGAATTCCGCCGCAGGTGACGAATTCTTCTTTAAATACCCCCTTACCGCTGATGGGATAGAGGCCGCGATTAATTTCAGCCACCAGCTTTTGGAGATCGCCCTTAGCCACATTCGCCCAGGTCCGGTCCGGGGCCAGCCCCACCCGGTGCAGCACCAGGTACTGCCACAGGCGCCGGGGCAACGCAACGGGGCAGTGCTTCAGAACCAGGCGTTTACCCTGGGCCTGCTTGGTTGTGAGCAGTTGTGAGCGAACCTGATCCTGGGATTGGGCGGGCAGCCAGTTAACCTGCAGCTCAGCCTGGTAGCCCTGACGGTGGAGACCGACGGCTCCATAGGCCGAGAGCTTGAGTACCGCCGGACCACTCAGTCCCCAATGGGTGATCAGCAGTGGCCCCGTTTGGGTCAGAGCTTTTTCCCCCGGAACCTTGAGAACCAGTTCCACGGGTTCTACCGACACCCCCGCCAGGTCATGGAGGGTCCTATCCCTGACGTTGAAGGTAAACAAAGAAGGAACCGGCGGCACGATACTGTGCCCGAGGGCAATGGCCAGACGAAAACCCGCTGGGCTGCTGCCGGTGGCTAGCAAAATGCGATCGGCCCCCAGGGAGACTCCTTCCTCACTCACCGCTTTGCCGTTTTCCCCGGCACGGTTTAGAAAGATCTGAAATCCGTCGTCCTGACGTTTAACCCGCCTAACGGGGGTTCCGGTGTGGATCTGGATCCCCAGTCGCCGGGCTTCCCCCAGCAGGCAGTTGATGATTGTGGCGGAATCGTCGGTGGTGGGGAACATGCGCCCATCGGCCTCGGTCTTCAGGGCCACTCCCCGCTGCTGGAACCACTGCACCGTGTCCCTGGGCTGAAACCGACTGAAGGCCCCCCTCAGTGCCCTACTGCCCCTGGGATAGTGGGTCACCAACAGGGCCGGATCAAAGCAGGCGTGGGTAACGTTGCAACGACCACCGCCAGAAATTCTGACCTTCGACAGCGGTTCTCGTCCCGCTTCGAGAAGGTGAATCTCCAGTTCGGGACTTGATTCGGCACAGGCGATTGCACCAAATATACCGGCAGCCCCTGCGCCGATGACTACTACCCGCTGCAATTGCCGATTACTCATCCATTACCTGCTCTATTAGTCCCTCCCAGCCTATCGTCTTGATAGGCTTCCCCATAGATTTATGTCATCGGGACGTTTCAAAGGTGCGCCGATTGCTTTAGATTTATTTACAGAAAAGGAAAAATGTCTTAACCGGTAACGTCCATGGCAGATAAAGAGCAAATCAGGCAGCATATCGCAATGACGTCGAAGATCAAATTCGACAACATCCCCAAAATGAAAGGAGAAGAACCCCGCAAAATGCGCATTATGGAACACATCAGAAAGAGCAAAGGCTAAATTCATCCCCTTGGGAGCCGGTCATCCGACCGGCTCTCTTGCTCCCTATAAATAGGCCATGGGATTTACCGGATTCCCATTCTGCCGCACTTCAAAATGCAGGTGGGGTCCAGTGGATAAGCCTGTGGAGCCCACCGCCGCGATGGGCTGACCCTGCTGAACGTTCTGGCCTTCCTGAACAAACAACCGGCTGGCATGGGCATAGAGGGTGCTGATGCCGTTGCCGTGGTCAATAATCACCGCCTGGCCATAGCCCCCGTACCAGCCCGAGAAGATAACTCGACCGGAGTCGGCCGCTCGAATGGTTGCACCGTGACTGGCGGCAAAATCAATTCCCGCATGGAAGCGGTTATAGCCCAGGATGGGATGGACCCGGTTACCAAACCCGCTGGAGATATTGGCATTGGCGGGAAAGACAAACCGCCCTGTGCCCCGAACGATCCCGGTGGAAGCCGCAATTTTCTGCCGGATTAACGTTCCCATCTGTTCCGAATCGCGCATCAGCTGGTCTTCAGCGGCTTCTAGAGCACTACGCCGCTCCTTCAGGCGAGCAATCAGCTGTTCTTCGGTGGCGGCCTCATCTTCGTACAGCTTTTTCTGGGATAGCAGCTGCTGACGCAGCAGAGCCACCTGATTACGCTGATCCTCTACCGTGGCTTTCTGCTTCTCAATGGCTTCGGCTTTTCCCTTCAGGTCCTGCAGTACGGCTTTGTCCGCCGCGTAGACCCGCCTGAGCTGATAACGACGATCTAGAAACTCATTCAGATCCTGGCTATCAAGTAGTACGGCCCACCCCTCGCTGCCCTGCTGGCGCTGCAAAAACTGCAGTCGAGCGACGGTGCCGGTACGGACATTCTCATAATCTTCTTTGGCCTTTGTGAGTTCGGCCTCGAACCGGTCCAGTTCTTTCTCTGCTTGCTCCAGGCGATATTCTGTCTCAGAAATCTGGTTAGCGGTGTAGGTAATGTTGCGCTGCAGGCTTTGCAGGTTGGTTTCTGAGTCGGCCTGACGTCCTTCCAGCTCGGTTTGCTGTTGCTCAAGCTGCTGGCGCTGCTGCTCAAGGGTTTTCTGTTTATTTTGCAGCTCTTCTAAAGACTGGGAAACCAGATCCGGAGATTGAGCCAGGGAGGGAGCAACCTGAGCCACAACCATCAAACTCAGCATGATCCCTAGGGCAATAAGAATGAAGCGGGGCATCCTGGGTTGAACTCGACCCGGCTTTCGTGCCCCGTTGTACCCCGTTGTCAAAGACGGGGAAGATAGCTGGCTCAAGGGTAGCTGTGGTTTGTGTATCACAGTTAATTCAGCAGTCCTAACGCAACCACACCAAAGGCGAAAATAGCAGTCCCCGACAATCGATTGAACCAGACCAGTCGGGTCGGGGTGAGCTTTCCCTTGCATCGGGTGACGCCCCAACTCAGGCAAACCCACCACAAAGCAGACCCCAGAAATACTCCAATCATTAGCGCCAGGGATAACGGCCAGCTAAGGTCGGCGTTGCCGATCCCCAAACCGGAAAAAATGGCAATGAACGAAAGAATAGTCGCAGGATTCGTTAACGTCAATGCGAAGGTTGAAGCGTAGGCACCCAGGATCCCCTGCCCAGAAACCTCAGCGGTTTCTTTCGGGGGTTTAGATCGCATCGCTTTGATGCCCAAATAGCACAGAAACAAGCCGCCCATTAACTGCAGCCAATGGGCCTGGTCAACCAGAGTTTGCGACAGGGCTGTCAGCCCAAATCCGGCGATAGAACCATAAAGACCATCGGCGGTGGCCGCCCCCAGCCCCGTGGCTAAACCAATCCACTGCCCCTGGGTGAGGGAACGGCGAATACACAAAAGCCCAATGGGACCGACAGGGGCCGCGATCGCCAGCCCCAGTCCAACCCCCTGCAGCAAGTACCAGAACTCCATGGTCAGTCCTCCAAAATTATTCAGGGGCCGCCTCAGGTGACTGCACAAAAGGCGGGGTCAGGGTTTCTTTAACCGTTGACAGCACGATCAGGGTGCGGGTCTTCAGAACCCCTGCAATCGCTTTCAACTCTTCAGAAATAAGCTGCTCCAGATCCCGGGTATGCCGACACCGCACCTTCAGCAGATAGTCATCATCGCCGGTGACGTGGTGGCATTCCAGAATGGCACCGTTGGCCCTGACCGCAGCGAGAAAGCCCTGCCGGTGGTGGGGTTGATCCAGGGTGACAGAGATGAAGGCGGTCAAGTCCATTCCTAGGGCTTCAGCATTCAAACGAGCCCCATAGCCCGAGATTACCCCCCGCTCTTCTAGCCGTTTGACCCGGTCAGCGGCTGCCGGGGGAGACAGGCCTAACTGATTGGCCAGTTCTGACCAGGTAATGCGCCCTCGGCGGGTCAAAAGGTCCAAAATTTTTATATCAAGGCCATCTAGAGTCATAGATTTATTTTGCATTGCTATTTTTTAGTTTTACCTTACTTTGTAAGTTAAATCAGTGAATTTAATTGATTTTAAAAGTTTATCCTTTCGGTCGGGATTGGCCACCGTAGCCTGTCAATCCTCCCAACGGCAGGATTTATGGCAGGTTAGAGGGTGTCGCTTCACGCCGTTTGGGAGTTAGTCATGGTTGATCAAATTCGTGGTTATTTGCAGCCCATTGCTGATTGGTTCGCCAGCTTTGGTACCCCAGAGCCCATCGTTCATTGGGGCCATCCGCTGATGATGGGCATCGTGATTTTTGTCATGGGGTCATACACTGCCTGGGCCGGTTGGCAGGGGCGCACCCAGAAAATCGGCGAACAAAAAGCCGAAACCCTCCACATGCACAAGCGCCTGGCCCTGTGGATGTTTACGTTTATTGTGCTGGGCTATACCGGCGGGGTGCTGTCTCTGGTGATGCAGGACAAGCCCATCTTCCAGAGCTACCACTTCTGGACCGGCGGTCTGGTGATTGGCCTGCTGGGGCTGAACGGAGCGATTTCCTTCACCAAGTTTGGCGGCGGTAAGCCAGCCCTGCGCACCACCCACGCCTACCTGGGCACCACGGCGCTGGCAATTATGTTTGTCCACGCCTTTTTGGGCCTGAAGTTGGGGCTTTCAATTTAATTCAGATAACTGCTGGGCCAAGTATTGATATATCGCTTTCCACCAGTTAGAATATTACCTTTGGCAATAAGCTAGCTTTAGCGCCAGGCCAAACCTTTGCATTTGTTCGGAGAGTAAACGAGTATGTCGCGATATCGAGGTCCCCGCCTGCGGGTGGTGCGCCGTCTGGGGGAACTGCCGGGTTTATCCCGTAAGGCCCCCCGTAAGTCTTATCCGCCCGGTCAGCATGGCCAGGCCCGGAAGAAAAAGTCTGAATACGCGGTGCGTCTGGAAGAAAAGCAGAAGCTGCGCTTCAACTATGGGTTAGGCGAAAAGCAACTGCTGCGTTACGTGAAGAAAGCACGCCGGGCCGGTGGTTCTACCGGGCAGGTGCTGCTGCAGCTGCTGGAAATGCGGTTAGACAATACCATATTCCGTCTTGGCTTTGGTCCCACCATCCCTGGGTCCCGTCAGCTGGTCAATCACGGCCACATTTGTGTGAATGGCCGGGTGGTTTCCATTCCCAGCTACCAATGTCGTCCGGGGGATGTGATCACCGTTCGCGATCGCGATGCCTCCAAGAAGCTGGTGGAAAACAACCTGCAGTTCCCCGGTTTGGCCAACGTCCCCAGCCACCTGGAGTTGGATAAAGCCAAGTTCACCGCCAGGGTAAACGGCATCATCGACCGGGAGTGGGTGGCCCTCAGCATTAACGAACTGCTGGTGGTTGAGTACTACTCTCGAAAAGCTTAATGGCCGTTGGTTCTATCGTCAGTTTGGCTGGCTGGCAGGGTATAACCATCTCTTACCGCGCATAATCAATTACTCGAAATTTACTTAACCCTTCGGTCCGTCAGCCGAAGGGTTTATTTTTTAATCCCTCAGGACATAGCCCACGCCCCGTACGGTTTGAATCAGCCGTTTTTCCCCTTCAGCTTCCAGCTTCAGGCGCAGGTAGCGAATGTAGACTTCGATAATGTTGGAATCCCCCATGAAGTCGTAGCCCCAGACTTCTTCCAGGATCCGATCGCGGGTCAGCACCTGCTTGGGGTTGGTCATCAAATATTCCAGCAGGTCAAATTCCTTAGCGGTGAGTTCAATTTCCCGCTGGCCTCGGGTAATTTGCCGGGTCTTGCGATTCAGGGTGAGGTTGTCAAACACCAGAGAATCCGCTTCCTGGGGTTCGTTACGGCGCAGGTGGGCGCGTACCCTTGCCAGCAGTTCTTCAATGCTGAAGGGTTTAACTACATAGTCATCCGCCCCGGCATCCAGGCCTTCCACCCGGTCTTTTACCTCATCCTTCGCCGTGAGCAGAATGATGGGGGTTTGCGTGCCGGTCTGGCGCAGGCGGCGGCACACTTCAACGCCGGAAAGGCCGGGCATCATCCAGTCGAGAATGATCAGGTCCGGATCTTTGTCCCGGGCCGTCATTAAGCCGGTCAGTCCGTCGTTGGCGACATCTACCTCATAGCCTTCATAGGACAACTCCAGCTGAACGAACTTGGCCAGTTTTTCCTCATCTTCAACCAAAAGAATGCGGGGACTCATGGTGGTATCTCCTAGAGGGGTAAGCGGATGGTAAACACGCTGCCCTGGTCGGGCGTTGACTGCACGTCAATCTCACCGGCCATGGCTTCTACCATGGACCGTACCAGGGTCAATCCCAGCCCGGTACCGCCCGTACTGCGGGAACGGTTTTCGTCCACCCGGTAGAAGGGATCAAAAATATTTTGCTGGCAACTGGAGGGAATCCCCGGTCCCTGATCCTCCACCTGAATCATGGCCCATCCTCCCCGGCGGATCAACTTTACGGCGATGGGAGATGCTGGGATGGAATAGCGCAGGGCGTTGTCTAGAAGTTCAATCAAAACCAGGCGCAGGTTGCCTTCATCTACCGTCGCAATCAGGGGTTTGTCGGTGGGGGTCAGGGTAATTCTAGAAACCGCTGAAAAGGATGGTAGATAATCGGCTTCTGCCATTGAAATCGCTTCTCGAGCCACCTCTTCCAGGTCAGCGGGGGCTAAATTCAGGGGCATTTGGCCACTATCTAACCGGGCCAGTTCCAGCAGTTGCTCCAGCAGGCGAACGGTGCGGTTGGTTTCTGCTGCGGCCACCGCTAACCCTTCCCGCTGAGGGGAAGTGAGGTTGCTACCCCGGCGCAGGGTGCTATCCAGATAGCCCTGCACCACGCACAGGGGAGTACGTAACTCATGGGACATGTCGTTAACAAAGCGCTTTTGCTGGTCCCAGGCGGTGGACAGTCGCCGCAGCATCAGGTTATAAGTGCGCACCAGTTCCTGCAGCTCTCGGGGGGCGGGGGCCGGGTCAAGCTGTTGCTGGGCCAGGGTATCGGCGGTAACCTCGCTGGCGTTTTGGTTGAGCTGGCGAATGGGCTTCAGGGCACGGCGAATGTAGAGGGCACAGGCAACCGCCAGCAGGGTCACGATGACGAGGGTGGTGAGCAACAGGGTACGAATCAGTTGCTCCATGCTCTCGTAATCGGCGGTGATGTCATCGGCGATGTAGAGGGTGCTATGGGGCCAGGCATCTACGGTAAAAGCCTGGGAACAAACCACCAGGTGCCAATCCCCCACTGGAAGCAGCGATAGCCCCCGGGGAATGGGGTTTTGCAGCAGCACGGAGGAAATCCCCGCATTTTGCCAGGACCCCATATCGAGGATTTCGGATTTAGCAATCAGGGCCCCATCGGCATCTTTAATCCAGATCGCCAGGTCACCGCTGGTGCGATGGTCAATCACCTTTTGCAGGGCCTCCTCGGGGGGCATCATGGTGCTGTAGTACTGCACATCTTCCTCAAAGCGGTCTGCCACCAGAGCGGTCCGCTGGCGGTGACTGTCCAGCAAAATTTGCTGCATCCGCCAGCCCATCCAGGCGGCCATACTGCCAATGCCCAACAGGGATGCCAGCACCACACCGGTGGTCAGTCGGGCCTGCAGGGAGTTAGGAGCAAGCTTACTCCTGGCTTGAGTGATGATGGTCTTTGGCCAAAAATTCGCCATTGGCACGTAGCAATTGCAAGGTTTTCTATGGACGGTGACCTGGAGGCCAGTGGGTATGACTCAACCAACAGGGGATCGGGGTTTCGGATAATGGAAAATCCCTTTGGCTGACGTCTAGATCGAGTGTTATCTAGAAAACACCAATACTGCTGACGTTATCAACGGAAACTGAGAAATCGCTGATAAATCCATAAGGGCTAGCCGAATTTAGGGGTTACCCAAGATTTTCCTACTCCCGTTGTTATGCCTCAGCCAGGGCCCATGGGGTTCTCAGGGAATGCTCAGATAGGCGAGGTTTACTGAACCTAGAGACCTGGCTAAAGGCCATGGGCCTGCTGCCCCTGACAGCTCTCGAAAAAGCGTTTAGAACAGGTTCTGATAACCGTTTTGATGCGCTAATTACGCATTGCTGCTGCCACCCATCAAACCATGTATAACAAAACTAGATTATCTAAACCCCACCGTCTTAGTCCGAGGGCAGCTGCGCTCGCTGGAAGCAAAAAGCGGTTACCCTTCACTCGATTACTGCAACATCTATTGCTGGGACTCCTTGCTATGGTGCTGATGCCAATGGCCGCCGCCGCCGCCCAGATGCCTGGCCTTGACCAGGCGCTATCTCTGGTGGAAACGCTGCAGCAGCAGTTAATTGGAGTGCTGGCGTGGATTGATGGCCTGGGTGCGATCGCACCCATCGCCTTTATTTTCCTTTACATCATCATTACCGTGGCCCTCTTGCCAGCCTCCATCGTCACCCTAGGGGCCGGGGTCGTATTTGGCCTGCTTAAGGGCTCCCTGCTGGTATTTGGAGGAGCCATGCTGGGAGCAACGGCGGCCTTTCTGGTAGGCCGCTACTTGGCTCGGGACTGGGTGGCGCAGCGAATTGCCGATCGTCCCAAATTTCAGGCGATGGATACGGCCATTGCCCAAGAGGGTCGCAAAGTCATTTTTTTGCTGCGGCTGTCTCCCATATTTCCCTTCAACTTGCTGAACTATGGCTTGGGGCTGAGCCGGGTCTCCCTGGGGGATTATGTCCTGGGAACCCTGGGCATCGTCCCAGGTACAGTGATGTATGTCTACCTGGGCTCCCTGGTGGGCAATCTGGCCATGCTGGGGGCAGAAAACGGGGTACAAGATCCTCAGGCCGCTACTGTTCAGTGGATTTTGCGGATAGTGGGGTTACTGGCTACCGTAGCAGTCACGGCTTACATTACCCGGATTGCCCAGCAGGCCCTGCATACGTCTTTGCCCGATGGGGATGAGACAGTCGTAAACGGCAGTCCCTAGATGAACGCTATGCTGGTCGGGTTGGTCACAGCAAACAACGGATGGGAACAGCCCGGTTGATGAGAGGAAAACGGTTGCAATGGGCCTGGGTCGGTCTGGTGCTGACCCTGGTGCTCCAGTGGTCCATGCTGATGCCGGTTCTGGCCGATCAACCTGCCTCTGAAGAAGAGCTGGCAGCCCCCACCGAGCTAAACACCCAACCCGTTTTTTTAGACGGAGAGTTTTTATTTGAGGTCCCCGGCGCGGCGGATCTGACAGCCGCGGAACGGGCCAACACCATTGAGCGGAGTCTTGCCCCCCTGCTCAACAGCCCAGATCCAGTGGATGTCCGCATCGAATTTCGGGGTGGCGAAAGCGAAGACGGGGGGCGGCAGTCGGGCACCCCTGTCTTCTTTGCCGGTAACAGTTACATCATGACCATTACCAGCAACGATGTGCAAGTAGGGAAAGGAGACAGTCCCCAGGCCCAGGCTGAAATCTGGGCCGCCACCATTAAGGAAACCCTGGAAGAAGTGCGGAACGTTCGCCAGGGGGGGCTCTACTGGCGAGCCTTGCTTAAGATGGCCCTGGCCGTCGCGCTGGCCCTGGGTATTCACTGGCTAGTCGGTAAGATCTGGCACGATTGGCTGCGTCAACTCCTATCGCATATCTTCTCCTGGTCGGATGACGTCGATGGAGATGTCACGGGGCTGAAGTTTCTGTTCCACCTCAGCCTATTTCTGGTGCGGATTGGGGTCTGGCTACTGGCCGCGACCTACATTGCCAGCCTGTTTCCCCTGACTAAACGGCTCCGTTATTTGATGCTGAACAGCCTGGATGATGGCCTGTTTAGCCGCAATCTGCAGTTGGGTAGCCAGAGCTATTCCCTGTTTAACCTGCTGCTGCTGCTGGCCGTGCTGCTGGGGATGGTGATTGCCGCCAGTGCTGTAACCAACCTGCTGAAGTCCCGCTTTCTGAGGATGACGGGCATCAGCCTGGCGGCCCAGGAAGCCATCGCCATCCTCTCTAAATACACCCTGATTTTGCTGGGGTTTGTTGTCATCCTGCAGCTGTGGGGGATTGATCTCAGTTCCATCGCCCTGATTGCCAGCGGTCTGGGGATCGGGATTGGTCTGGGCCTGCAAAACATTGTTAAGGATTTTGTCAGCGGCCTGGTGATGGTGTTTGAACGCCCGGTACAGGTGGGGGACTTTGTCGATTTTGGTCAGGTCAAGGGCACCATTACCCGCATTGGAGCCCGCAGCACCGAGATTCGCACCCTCGACCATGTGTCCATCATCGTGCCCAACTCCCGCTTTTTAGAAAGTGAGGTCATTAACTGGAGCCACGGCAACCCGGTATCTCGCATTCGCCTGCCGGTGGGGGTGTCCTACAGTGCCAATCCGGAGCGGGTGAGGGAAGCGCTGCTGGAGGCCTGTCAGCACGATAAGCAGATCCTTAAGGCACCGGCGGCTCAGGTGTTTTTTACCGGCTTCGGCGACAGTGCCCTGGAGTTTGAATTGTTGGTTTGGATTGCTAACCCCAGCCAGCAGGTGGTGATTCGCAGTGATTTATACTTTGCCATTGAAGCTTCTCTGCGGCGGCACCAGATCGAAATTCCTTTTCCGCAGCGGGACTTGCATATTCGTTCCGGCAGTCTGCCCATTGGGGTCAGCCATGAAGCTGAGCAACTGCTGCAACAGCTTAAGAACCTATCGGACCGGGGCAATGGGGCTTAATTCAAGGGTTCCCAAATCAGGTTGGGGCTCTGTCAAGCTTAAAATTCAGGTATACCGTAGCGTGGGTCAAGCCCAACGAGACCCACGAAAGCTGATAAAATCCTGGGTTTTCTCCTATCGAAGATGCTTGCGTTGGCGCAGTCTTTCCCCAGGAAAAACCTAAACTTGGGCCATGCTACCAACCCCAAAATTAAGTCTTGACGCTGCATTAAACCATGTACAAGCAAAACATTCCAAGGATGAAGCATTCGTGCATTTGGGACAAATTGGCGGTCAATACCGAGTTTTTTATAAATAGACAGAGCACTTTTTGGAAAGTTAGATAAAATTACAGCCGTATTTAGAGGGAAATCGGGGGTTTCCCCCCTCAAACGGCCCAGCTTTTTGCGGTTTGCTTGAATAGCTCGCAGAAATGGACCCGTTACGGGGGGCAACCTCAACGGATACTCAAAAAAGTGAGTTGTTAGATTTCTCCAGTGAGGAGTAAGGGAGCAAGATGCTATGAAACCAGTCTGGCCCAGCCATCGTCTCAGCTCCGGGCTGAGACGGTTTTTCAAACGTTGTTCATTTGCTTTAACCGCCTGCTTTTTGAGCATCATTCTGGCTTTACCGGGGCACAGTCTGGTGTCATCGCCCGCCGCTAATCCGAATACCATTGCTGCACCGGCCCTTGAAAACCTGTTGGCCCAGAACCAAACCAACATCCTGGAATTTAGGACGCCTAATTACACTGTCCGGGTCTTTCGGGAAGGCACCGGCATAACCTTTATGAATGTATTCAGGCAGACTGCTCCCCAGCGGCTCGAGCAGGATGCTGGCCCAACGTCAATCGCGGGACAGGTCAGTAACACCGTCACCTACGAAAGTTTTGGTTCTCGCGATAACCAGAATGTCATTTTTCAGGCCATTGCCACTCGCAATCCAAGACAGGCCGAACTAACAATCATTGATCAGCGCACCGGAGGAACCGTTTTAAGGGAGTTTTCCACTCAAATCCTCACTTTTAACATTCCTTCTGCTCCCCCTCAAGACGATCTTCAGAATCGAACCGTACTGGGCTTTGAAACGCCGGCCCACGCTGTCCGCGTATTTACCGATGGCGGCATCCGCAAGATGAATGTCTTCAACAAGTTGTCAAATCAACAGGTGGTCAATGGCAAGGTGGCCCAGGTCGTTGATCCTCCCATCGCTCCCTACGAGAACTGGGTGAGCTACTTGGCAGGTGAGGGCTTCAACGCCGTGCCAGGACGATGGTTCGCTCGGGTAAATAGCCAGGGCCAGGCCGTTCTGGAATTTGTCGATAGCAATGGCAATGTGCTGCTGTCTGAACAAAGAATTACTACAGTCCCTCTGGTGGTCAATATTCCCGCCAGCGATATTCCCCCTGGGGTTGATGGGCCAGCCACTTCGGCTGACTTGTCGCCTTACATCGCTGCGGTGTTTGGTGACCAGAGTACCCTGGAGCAGCTTGAACGACTGTATAACTCGCCCCAGGCCCCCCGCACCTTTGGTGGGCAACCCCTGCAGGACCCCTTTTTCGAAAGCGCCAGTCAGGGAAGGTTTATCAATGCCGGCAGCTTCGATAATCGGGACCAGGCTTCAGCTCTGGTCAGCTATCTCCGCAGCCAGGGCTTTAATGCCCGGCTGGTCTATCGGGATTTCCGATATCGCTAAGCCGGGTTATCTTGGACTTCGATAATTGATTTAGGTTAAGAAGGGGGATTCCTTGAGGGAACCTCCTTTTTTTTGTAAAAACGGACCCCTGGCAGGTGAAATCTTGAATGCCGTCCGGTGTGATATTGTTCACCCAGGGCCTCACTGTTAGGGTGGCCAGTTTCATTTCAAAGATTAATCCATGAGCCAAGAGCGAAAAGATTCGCAAGCCCCCCCTCCCGGTATGAGTCCTGAAAAGTATGCCCGTCTCATGGCAGAATATAAGGCTCCTTACAAAGGGCTGCGCAAGTTCATCTATGGGACGGTGGGGGCCTCAGGGGGAATTGGCGCTTTTGTGTTCTTGACCCAGCTGATCGCCGGGCGAGATTTAGCCCGTACCGTTCCAAATTTGATGGTTCAGCTGGGAGTTATAGGCATCGTAGTCTTCCTGTTCCGTCTGGAGAACCGCAAGTAACTCAAATTCATCTCGCGAATGTAAACTCTCATGAGCTTTGGGCAAATATTTGCTAAGGCCGGAGCGTATCATTCAAATAGCACAAAGAGTCGATCTAAGGAAATTGACTTACCATCAGAGCAGCCAGTTTGAAACCGCAACCGATCCTAAGGTGTTGAAACACCTGCTGAGCTGGTTTGACCAGTTTCGTGAGGCTCCGATGCCCCATAAAGTCTGGCTACAATGTCAATTAGCTTTAATCGAAGGCTTTACCAATGCGATTCGCCATGCCCATGCGGGTTTACCCTCCGAGACACCGATTCGCATTGAGATTAGGGTTTCTGAAAAAGATATTGATATTCGTATCTGGGATCAAGGACCTGGCTTTGACTTGGATGCCATTCTAGAACAGAAACTGGGGGTCGCCGAAAAGGATGCTGAGGGCGGCAGAGGATTAAGGATCATTTACCTGGTGGCAGATAATATGAGCTACCAACCCGTTGAGAACCAAGGAAACTGTCTACATATTCACAAAACCTATCGGGGGAATTAGATGTTTACTGCTCCAGCAACATGGTGGGAGCCTTGGCTCTGGGGAGCTTTACTGAACAGTTTGCTTTTGGCACTGGCCTGGTTGTTGCCGAAAAAACTATTGACCCCCTGGGGCTATTTTCACGCCTGGGTTCTGGGCGTTTTAATCTGGGCATCCCTGGGTTGGCAGGGCTACACCGTGGTGATGGTGTATTTTCTGGTAGGCTCGGGGGTAACCCGCATTGGCCTGGAGCAAAAGGAAGCCGCGGGTATTGCCGAGGCTCGGTCTGGGGCTCGAGGGCCCGAAAATGTTTGGGGCTCTGCTCTCACCGCAACGATGTGCGCCCTGGGCATTGCCGTGATGCAACCGTCAGTGGGGCCAGAAGAGCAGGGTTGGATAATTTTGCTGAGCCTGGCCTATGTGGCTAGCTTTAGCACAAAGCTTTCTGACACGACCGCCAGCGAAGTCGGTAAAGCCTATGGGAAGCGAACATTTTTGATCACCAATCTTAAGCCGGTGCCAGCCGGCACTGAGGGAGCCGTTAGCCTGGAAGGAACCCTCGCTGGATTGGTCGGCTCCGTCATCATTGCCTTAGTCGGTTGGGCTGTTGGATTAATCCATTTTTGGGGCGTCATTATTTGCCTGGTGGCCGCCCTACTAGCCACAAATGTGGAAAGTTTGATTGGTGCCACCCTGCAAAGCCGATATCTGTGGCTGACGAATGAATTGGTCAACATTTTGAACACTACGATTGGAGCTTTGACAGCCCTTGGTCTCGGGGGTGTTTGGCTGATGGTTGGCGCTTAAATTGCGGATAATTTTGTCCTAGTGCAGCGTCAAGTCTAAACATTAGGGCTGGCTCCCTTAGGGAGCAAGGGCATTACTCCAAGCTCGAGGTGATGGGGTTTCCCCGCTGGGGACGCTCCGCGAACGACAGGCTCACCCCGAACGCGTAGGCTGTGTTTCGTCCAGGGCTGACCCGGTGCGAAGCTCTGGGTCAATTGCTCAGCCCGAACGTACTAGATTCCGGTCACCCTGAGCTGGTCGAAGGGTCTTCTAGAGTATCTGTGGCCCTAAAATTTAGTTCTGACAAAGCACTAGATGGATGTTTAGTGCCCGTCCTCCCTCAGGAAATCAACCTTGTCCAAGTCCAGAAGGGGAGTTTTGCCTAGAGAAAGCTCCCCTTCTGGATTTGGTATAGCCCCTCAAACCGCAGACAAAACCGTGGGCGGTTGGCGATATGGACAGGGTTACATCCGCAAAAAGCCTTAATAAATCTACAAAAGGCTCAAATTTTTGAGGCATTCATACACTTTCTAGTAAAGTTATAGTGAGTTTTACGACTTTGTTCCGGATTGTCGCATCATTTGCGCGAAATACTTAAGCCAATTTCCGTAAGACTGCTGTCGTTGGATAGGGTACCCATAGGGCTAAATAGAGTTGTGGCCAACCCAGGATAGTCTGGTTAAGCCGCAGGCTAGAGATTGTCGTATAGGGAGCGTCTACTTTCAGTTCTTGTTAGTGGGAGCTGAATCGTAACGGTAAAAAGCATGAAAAAACAGTCTTCTCGGTTAGCGTTTTCCTCAAATTTATTAATTACCTTGGGGATTATTTCTTTATTATCCATTATTTTTGCTCAAGCATTTAGCGCAACCTCTTTTGCCAATGCTAGCAATCGTGATGAATTCCCCGGCCGCCGACAAGGTGGTGGAACTCACTGGGTCGTGCCCTCACCCTCTAGCATTGAATAAAAACCTCTGGTTTTGAGTAAAGGCCCCTACCTGCTAGTGTTTTTATCAACTTCAATAGCTTTTCTAGCATGTACCCCATTTTTGCCCCCTATTTTTGCCCCTAAGTTGAAACCTATAATCTGCATTCAATAAAAAGCGCCAATCGTGTAAGAGTTGGCGCTTTTTTGCATTTTGCCCAGGAGAGATTTGCTTTTTACTACCTTTAGTAGACAACCCACGGTTCCATGAGCTTTCGTGGGCCGCCTTTTTTTTGGCAGCGAGGGGGCAGGAAGAGGAAACCCACCTCGACCAAAAACTTCCCGGGAAGCAAGGCCGAGGTAGGCCGGTTCAGGACAGAGGGGAATCGGTGCGGCAGACTTTGACGAGGACTCCGCAGGGGATTTCCCTCTGCAGCTCACCCTCCCTGAACCAAGTCTGTAAGAAGATTCCGGCAAGTACTCTGAGACCCAGAGGAGTATATGACCATTGATCTAAGTCAATTAAGTTTTTGATTCCCATGCATATAAGTCTATATCCGATCGCTAAGATTTTAACTGCCTGTCGCAACGGGATTTTAGATTTATTCAATAATGGAAGCTTATATTTATTGGTGTAAATGGTTTTCCTTGCTAATCCTTGAGCCAGGGAATTCTCGTCTAAGGGTGCCCTGCCCCAACTTTTGGATGGTCATTGTCAGCCTCTTCTAAAGAAGCCGTGGCACTCAAATTCCAGGGATGCCCCCATTACTTCTGAAACGGATGGGGCTTTCTGATGTGCGTTCCTTAAGGGGGTCAATCCGTTGACCTGAGTATCCCTGGAGTACATGAGAAAAAAGCTGTGAGTCTGCTGCGATCGCTCACCAATTTGCAAGACCTATGCCCGGCCACCAACCAGTCTTCAGCCCAGGGAACCCTGGGGGGGTTAGAGAAGAGTTAGAGAAAATGATGCATCCTGCGGGTCATCAAGCTTTCGGAAAGCTTAATGGTGCAAAAATGTCGAGTTTTTTGCACCCTCTGGGCAGGAGTTGCACCATTAAAATGACTGGGCATTAGCATTGTTAGAGATTACCCAGGTTAGCCCTAAACTTGCTCCCACATGACCCGCAACCCTTCGGGCAGGAAGCCGGAAATTTCCTTGGCACGATCCTGTGGCAGTTCTTCCCGAGTGGCGGAAAAGACGGCAATGACCACCGCCTCAGGGCTCACCCCTTTGGGAACGCCCCCTTCTTGCTTAACCCGTCGGAGAAAGGTTTCAGAGTCAATCTCCAGGGGGGGGCGCAGCTTGCTTAAAAAGGAAACGATGGGGTTATCATCCTTCCAGAGTTGAGCAATTTTGTCGTCTTCGAATGCTGCTTCGGTACGGTCAGAGGCCTCCGTGGTCATCAAGTCGCGCATGGTACGGAAGACCACCAGAGTTAGATCCCGGGCATCGTAGATGTCGGGTAGACTGGCCCGTTGCATAACTTTTTGCAGAAATGCTTTCTCGGTGTCGCTAAATTGAGCGGCTGTCATAAAGTTCTGTTGGTTACTTTCAGCAGGATGCTATCACGCTGAAAATAGGGACGTCTCTAACTGAAGGAATATTTATTTTCTTTTAGAAAAAATTATTGTTCTTTTTTGCCCTGGTCCCTAAAACAATCACAGTTGTCTGATCGGTGGGCTGATTGTTCTGGTTTTACTGGAACCCCGTTGGTTGACCAGATCTAGTACATCACACGGTTAGTTTTGCCACATCGAAGATTCTGGGAGTGTTGGGTTCCGCTGGCGCTCCACCCAGTCAACCTACGTTGCAATACTGTTGACCAGATCTAGCCGGGGGTTGCGGATACTTTTGGGGGAAGTCATACCGAATCATGGGCGTGAACTCGCTTTTCCAGGTCCAGGAACTCGCCCATATAGCTGTTAACTTGCTCGGGTTGTTCCTGCTGGACCCAATGGCTGCAGTTGGGAATGTACCGCAGGTGAAAGTCCCGCACATAGTCTTCGGTGCCGATGGTGAGTTCTTTACCCAGGGCCGTATCTTCTTCCCCCCAGATCATCAGAGTGGGGACTTCGAGGACGGGCCAGGTATGGTCCATAAAGTTACTGCTCAAAAGCGCCCGATAGTAGTTGATCATCGCGGTGAGGGCACCGGGTTTAGCCGCAGCGGCTTTGTACTGGCGAATATCAGCTTCGGTAAACGCTTCTGGGCGAATGGCCATGCCCTTGAACGCCTGCTCAATCAGCCAGTAGTCGCCCGCTTGTATGAGGAGTTCGGGCAGAAAGGGGATTTGGAAAAATCCGATATACCAACTGCGCAAAAGTTGTTGGGGAGTCCGCAACCCTGCGGCAAACTGAGCCGGGTGGGGTAGATTCAGGACGATTAGCGCTTCCAGCATGGCGGGATAGGTGTAGGCAACGTTCCAGGCGATGGCGCCGCCCCAGTCATGGCCCACTAAAATACATCGGTCGTACCCCAGGTTGTGAATGACGCCTTTGACATCCTCTACCAGTTCTTCCATGCGATAGGCATCTACGCCCTCGGGCTTATCGCTTTCGTTGTAGCCGCGCAGATCCAGAGCGACGCAGGTGTAGTCCTGGGAAAATTCTGCTAGCTGATACCGCCATGAGTACCAGAACTCAGGAAACCCATGCAAAAACAGCATCAGGGGACCTTCTCCCTGGGTTACATAATGAAGACTGATACCATTAGTCGCTAAAAAATGATGATTTGGAATAACGGTATTTACCATGATGCCATTGTGAGAGAACGCTTTTTTACTATATCGAGGGCGTCAAGGCTAGGCAAAAAGTTTAAAGGGAGCATTTCCTGCCCTCGGTCTCTTCAACGACAAAAGACAGCTCTGGAGCATCCTGCTGTAGCGGCGGTTGGCAATCAGCTTTACATTCAAACTCCCTTGGGAGAAGTCGTTTTGATCGGAGAATCCTTCAAACAGCTGGCCCAGCCTAAGAACTCTGGCCAACGACAAGTGCCGCGGCGCACCCTATGGCCTGAGGCCAGGCAACAGCTATATCAAGCATCGCCAGTGATGGATAAGTTATCAACCCAGATCCGGGGGCAGACCCCACCGGGGGTTATTTCCACCTCAGGTTCCACATAGATGATCGCCTTCAGCAGATCACGAAAGTCTCCCGCTACGGTAGCAGACTCAACGCTGACCTTTTCGCCCCGGTTTACCAGCCAGCCATCGAAGGGTAAAGAAAAGGAACCCTGCAAAGCATTGACCCCAGCATGGAGAGCCTGCACATCATCGATAAACACGACATTTTCAGCCGTATCCAGGGAGAATTCTGCATTGGCCGCTTCGCCGGGAAGTACCTGGTAAAAGTTCGGCCCCACGGAAACTTTCGCCCCAATGCTGGCGTGCCCGGTGGGGGAAGCTCCCATGCGCTTTGCAGTACCGGCACTGTGGAGGAAATTCGTCAGCACGCCCTTTTCAATAATCGGCACCTGACGGGTGGGAGTACCCTCACCGTCAAAGGTCTCGGCACTGACGTTTTCAGGATGCAGGGCATTATCTACCACCGACAGCAGGGGAGAGGCAACGGTAGTCCCCAAAGATTCAGAGGTAGAAAGACTGCGCTTATCCAGAATGCTCTGGGCATTGTACATGTTGGAAAATGCCCCCAACAGGCTGAGGAAAGCTTCTCCGGAAAACACCACCCGGTACTTGCCGGACTTAATTTTTTCGTAGTTTAAGTGGCTGATGGTTTTGTCTGCCGCCTCTTTAAGGCAGCCGTCAATGTCCAGCAGTTGGAGTCCATGATCAACCCGAATCGCCCCGGCGGAACGGGGTTTGCGCCCATCCTCCTCGGTCTTGCTGTAGAGGTAGAGGGAAGCATAGGAGCGGGCTTCCTGGCGCAGGGCACCGTCGCTGTTGAGGTAAAAGCGGTTGATGTCCCGCTGGGCTAACCCGTTGTAGGGCACACTGGCGATCGCGGGATGGGCCTCCAAAAGCTGCTTCTCTACCTTCACCAGGGTCGCAATTAAATCCCCCACCGGTACCGGCTTCGCCACTTCTACCGAAACTTCCGCGGTAGGCTTGGTGGCCTCAGGGCTAAAGTCAGGAATATGCTCCGTTACTCCAAACCCACTGGCTTCTTTCGCCGTTTCCAGGGCCAGGTTGACCCCCAGGGGATCCACATCACTGGTAGACGTGACTCCCACCCGACCGTCAGAATTCCACACCCGCACAATCACACTACTGCGGTTCGACGCCTTGACCTGCTTCGGGTCTCCCCGGTCCACCTGCACACTGGTTTCGTCAACGCTGGAACCGTAGACGTCGTATTTAGTGATGCCCAGCTTCTTAGCACTGGACTCGGCGTAGGAGGCAATTTCTTGAACGGTAGGCATGGTGAATGGGTAGGTGGATGGGTGGGCAGGTGGATGGGTGAGGTCGGTGGGTGAAGGGCACAAGGTGAAGGGTACAAGGGGCCTGAAGCCAGAGGTGGCGGGGCAGAGAGCTCCCTCACCCCTCACCTTCTTCCTAGCGTCCCCCGACGGTGATGGAGTCTACCTTCAAGTGGGGTTGGCCAACAGTCACATAGATGCTGCCGCTGATAGAACCGCAGAATCCGGGGGCCAGGCCCAGGTCGTTGGAGCACATGGAAATTTTCTGCATGATTTCCGTAGCCTCGCCGATCAGGGTGGCACCTTTGAGGGGCTTGGTGACTTTACCGTTTTCAATCAGGTAGGCTTCGTCGACGGCAAAGTTAAACTGGCCGGTGGGGCCAACGCTGCCGCCGCCCATCTTTTTGCAGTAGATGCCCTTATCGACGGAGGCGAACAACTCATCCAGGGAGTGGTCGCCAGGGGCAATATAGGTATTACGCATGCGGGAGGCGGCGGCATAGGTATAGTCCTGACGGCGACCACTGCCGGTGCGGGGATGGCCAGTGCGGATGGAGCCAGCCCGATCGGAAAGGAAGTTTTTCAGTATCCCATTCTCAATCAGCAGGGTGCGCTGGGCGGGCATGCCCTCATCGTCCATGTCGATGGTGCCGAAGGCGTCGGGGGAAAGCCCCTCATCCCAGGCGGTAAGGTTTTCATGGGCAATTTTTTCACCTTTCTTGTCGATGAAGGGGGTGGTGCCGCGCTCAATCTGGGTAGTTTCCAGCAGGTGACCGCAGGCTTCATGGAAAATCACGCCACCAAACTCGTTAGCCATGATGATGGGGTAGCTGCCAGACTCGACGTAGTCGGCGTAGAGCATCTTGCCGGCGGACTCGGCTACGGTCGAGGCCGTGTTTTCGTAATCCCAATTTCTTAAGAAAGCCGGATCGCTGGTGTCGCCGATGCGCTGGCCAATGGAGGAACGGTGCTCCCCATCGGCACATAGAAGGTTGTAGCCGACGGACTGGGTGAGGCGAATGTCGCGGGCGAAGGTGCCGTCGCTGGAGGCCACCAGCACTTCCTGCCAGTCGCGGAAGTAAGCAGCCCGGCGGGAGGCCGCATGGCTGGCTTTCTTTTCCAGGGCGGCGTTGGCAGCCAGGAGCACGTCTCCCATTTCGGCCATGGAGCTGCTGTGGTCCAGCCAGGTGTTTTTGCCCCGGGCGGTGCCGTAGTCCCGCAGCAACTCCAGGTTAATTTCGGCGATGCCAGAAGCCGGACCGGGCAGGGTCAGTCCCATAATGGAGAGGGCTTTTTCGAGGGCAGCTTTAAGGCCGGCAAAGGAGAGATCGTTGGTGCTGACATAGCAGTCGCCCTGATGGCGAAAGACCCGTACCCCAGCCCCGGTAATAATGCGAGGGGAAATGCTGGTAATGGCGTCGTCTTCGGCCAGGCAGCTGATGTAGTTACTGCGCTCCAGGAAAAATTCAACGAAGTCTGCCCCGGCAGCCCGCCCCAGGCCCAAAAGGGTGGAAAGGGTAGATTCCCAGGACATATCGAAGCGCTCGCGGGTGGCGGAATAATTGCGTTGCAGCAGGTCACTCGTTTGCAGCAGAGGGGTCGGTGAGGTTGCAACGGTCATGCCAATCAATCCTTATGTGGTAGGGCTTACGTTCTATTTTCGATGATGTTTTCAAGTGTAACAAACCCTTCGCCTATCCTCAGGGCTCTGGGCGAGTCGGAAACTCAACCTTGACAGGCTCGGTACAATACCCCCAATTCCTGATAGGCCAAATGGCTCCTGCCTGAATACACATTGCGAGGGGTGAGACGACCATGACTTTTAGAGGGCTTTTCAAGCAGCCGGTAATCAGCGGTGGACTACTCGCCTGTTCGGCTCTGTTCTGGGCTGGGGAAGTGTTAGCCCAGGCTTCTCTACCCCTGGATATTGACCTGACCTCGGGCGAATCTGCCCCAGAACAACCGGCAGCGGAAGCCTCCCCGCAGCTCACCGATGATGCCGCCGAGGATTCTACCACCGGGCAGCCTGAGGGGGCCTCCTCTCCGGCCACAGATACTGATTCCCCAGAGAATTTAGACGCTCCAGCGGCTCCGTCCCTTGATGTCTCCCCCCTGCCACCACCGAACCCCCTGAGGCCCACTGAAACCTCCCCCCAGAACCCCTCAACGGTCACCGATCCACCTACCGTCCCTGACCAGTTGCCCGACCTGTCAGGGCCACCTCCAGAAACCCCAACGGAGAATGGTTCCCATGGGGATGACTCCAGTCCAGATGTCCCCGTGCAAGAACTCGCAAGCTTTCTGGTGGGTCAGGATGCTGAAACGGCTGTGTCCATGCTGGAACGAGACGGTTGGATGGTAACGGCCCAAACCCCTCGCCAAATTCAACTCGACCGGGGCCAGTTGGGGCTGGATTTAAATATTGATGATATGACCGGCAAAGTTGTCGAGGTGCTTTTGATAGACCTGATTTGATGGAAGTCAACACTCAATCGTGAATGGAGCCATCCGGCATAATGGCCCCGGTCAGAATGGTGCCGGTTAGTTTCACCATGGTTCTGCCGCCTACGGTCACTTTAGCCCCACTCAGGTCGGCACCGCTGAGGTCGGCACCGCTGAGATCGGCGCCGATCAGGTCGGCTCCACTTAAGTTTGCGTGACTCAGATCAGCTTGAAGCAAATTAGCTCGAAACAACTTGGCTCGGCTCAGATTCGCCCGGTTTAAGTTGACCTTGTGTAAAAAGGCATCGCTCAAGTCTGCCCCACTCAGGTCGGCTCCACTCAGGTTGCGGCCTGAAAAGTCCTTTTCCTTCAAGTTGGCCCCATGCATGTCGGTGCCGCTGAGATCTGGGCTCTGACGAGCCCGGTGGGCGCTTCCCGGCGAGTTTCGGGTGTGGGCGTTATAGGAATTGTAAGATTGGTCAGAACTCTGGCTGCTGGTATGCCCTGAAGTCCGGTTGGTTTGGCTTGAACTCCGGGGAAACCCAGACGCAGACCCTGAACTGGATGGCCCCGAGCTAGCTGTGCCGGAAGACTTATTTTGACCAACTCCAGCAGCAGCATCTCGCCGTTGCTTATAGCTGGTGTAGGCGCTGGCGGAACCGTTTTGACCGGTACCCGCTGAATCTTTTTGGCTAGATGGGCTGGCGGAATCCCCTTGATGGTTTTTTTGCTGGTCGTCGCTGCTGGTTCCCTGACCATTGCCGTAGTAGCTGCTGCCGTAGGGGCTGCGCTGGTACCGGTAGTAGCGATTTTGATAACTGTTGTAACCGTTGCCGGAGCTGGCTGAAGAAGCGCTATCGCTGCTAGTCCCGTTAGTGCCGTTGCTATAGCTGCTGTAGCTGCCGTACCGTCGGGTTTGGTAACCACTGCCGTAGCGGCGTTCGGTGGCGGAGCCGTAGCTGCCTGCCGCTCGACTGGTGGTACTGCTGCGGGCGCTGCTGGCATGACGGCTATGGGCTCTCAGTAAATCTCGGGCCTGATTGAGGGCTTTAATTTTGTCCTGGGCCTTCTGGTACAGCCGTTCGTTATCCTGGGGTATGCGGTCAGGGTGCCAAACAAACACCAGATCTTTGTAAGCCTGGTTCACCTCTTCCATAGATGCCCCAGGCTCTAATTCCAGTACTCGATAGGCGTTGTTCAACTCTCGCATGCAGGAATGATCGTGCGTTTACAGTTGATAGCAGGTTTGCCTTAACTCATATCATTCTAGGCGGGTTCCCCCGTACCGACGAAGTTTTACCCTATTTCTCAAGGTTAGCCTGGGTAGGGGTGGCTCCAATCCCTTGATTTATGGTGAGAATTTGGGGAATTCGCCCGCTTAATATAGGGAAATAAACTCTTTCCGAGGGTAAGAAGAACGGTTGTCTAGCATACCAACCTGCTCTAGCCTTGACTCGGAAGCGTCTTAAACACATTCAGCAGTGGGGAAAAGGCTATGCGCGTATTAGTCATGGGCGGCACTCGATTTATTGGCGTGTACTTGACAAAACTTCTGGTGGACCAGGGCCACGAGGTGGTGCTGTTTAACCGGGGAAACAACCCTGCCCCCGTCGATGGTGTTCACATCATCCAGGGCGACCGAAAAGACCACGAGACCCTGAAAGCCAGGCTTTCGGGGGAAGCCTTCGACGCCATTTTTGACAACAACGGGCGCGAACTGAGCGATACCCAACCGCTGATTGAAATTTTTGGGGGTAAACTCCAGCATTTTGTCTATGTCAGCTCTGCTGGGGTTTACCTCAAGTCGGACCAGATGCCCCACGTTGAAGGGGATGCGGTGGATCCCAACAGCCGTCACAAGGGCAAATTTGAAACGGAAGCCTACTTAAAAGAGCAGGCAGTGCCTTTTACCTCGGTGCGCCCTGTCTATATCTATGGTCCCCAAAACTATAACGACCTGGAAGCCTGGTTTTTTGATCGGGTGGTGCGCAATCGCGCCATTCCCATCCCCGACAACGGCATGCACCTGACCCAACTGGGCCACGTCCAGGACCTGGCCCAGGCCATGGCGGCTGTGCTGGGTAACAAAACCGCCGTCGGCCAGATTTACAACATCTCCGGCGAAAAGGCCGTCACCTTCGACGGGTTAGCTCGCGCCTGTGCCCTGGCCGCGGACAAGTCTCCTGAGGACTTAGAGATTGTTCACTACAACCCTAAACAGTTCGACGTTGGCAAGCAAAAGGCATTCCCCATGCGGGTGCAGCACTTTTTTACCTCCATCGCAAAGGCCAAGGCCGAACTCCATTGGCAGCCCAGTTTTGACCTGGTATCTGGCCTGAAGGATTCCTTCCAGAAGGACTACCTCGCCTCCGGCCGGGACAAGGCCGAGGTAGATTTTGCCCTGGATGATCAGATTTTAGGGGCTTAATCAGGAGCTTCTCTGGGGGAACATTCGGCGGCATTCAGGTTATCAATCCCAGCTTTGGCTAGGGACGGACGACGGTCGCCTATGGGAATTAGGCCCTGCTGGTCAGGGAACTATTTCCCGGAGCCAATGGTTTTCATCGTCCTAAGGAGAACTCTGGGAAAGAAAATACCCCCGAGTAGGGGCGCAGTCCCTGGGCCCTTGGTGAGTGCCTGATAACGTGGGTAATTTTGTTGCAAGAGATCTCCTAAGTTATTGAGTGCTGCTTTTGCACCCAGGATGCGCAGTAACATGGCAGCTGTCATGCCAAATCCATTGCGGTCAGGATGAGGTTTGGATATCGGGACTAAAATTGACGATGGCCCCTTTAAGCTTTAATGCCAACAGCTCAGTACAAAAGCTGACAAATTTTTTGCGGCTCTTAGGGTAGTTTTGTCCCTCAATGGGCACATCACAGATCATCACCGATTCTCCAGGGTTTAGAGATTCAGGAGAGCGAGGCGTTAAAAGACAATCTTGATCTAATAACCGAAGGATTTCCTGGTGGTGCGATCGCACAAACCGATAGCTGATGTGATGCCCGTAGAGAGGCCGGAAGGAACTCTCCCCCTGGGGATAACCCAACCCCTGAATCATCTTGCGGCAGACCTGGCTGATCGCCTTTAACTCACGGCTGCGTTGGCCTGGGGATACATCCTGCGGAGGGTTTCAAGATGCAAGAGATGGTTAGGGGCTTTCTCCGCCCAACGGGTCTTTCCGGTGGCGACCATCTGCGGCACAGTGAGGCTTTCCAGCAGAGCCTGGATGGATGGTTGGCGGGTCGTCAAGTAGTCATAAATGGTGTGGGTATCAACTCCATATAGGTCATGTACCCGGTAGTCCCCTAAGGATAGGGCAGCCATAAATTTTGTCCCCCGATCTGGCCAGGTCGGATCCTTTAAAAGGGCGGGTATTTTTTGGTGGTTTGCTTCTAAATAAGGGAAAAAATGGGTTTCTGGTCCGCAACTAATATGGCTGTGGCCGGCCATCAGAGTGGCTAACAGGGTGGTTCCTGAGCGGGGCGCACCGACAATAAAAATAGGGGATTGATCCGGTGGGGCCATGGCAAACTCGATTGCTTCTCTGATTGCGTTGTATAGCAACTAAAGCAAGTTCGCCAAGGTAACGGGACGTCATCGGTGAAGCTACGGAGAGCCCGGATTCATGAGTTCTGCGGATTTCAATAGAAACCACCCAGCTTAATATGAAGCTAGCCTGAAGCTCCATAGGGCAATTATGAAGCCAGGTGTCTCACTGCCAAAGGTGCTTGAGGAGCAACATCGCTATGTTTTGGGAACTGTGTATTAAACATGCTAACGGTACCGAAAAGGTTCTGGAGGTATTTCAGAATCTGGAAATCGCCCAGAACAGAGTAGACAAGCTCTATTCAGAGGGGTATCCCATGCACTTTGCCTACGTGGTGCGGCCAGGGTATGCCGCCTAGGAAGATAGCAAAAGGGGGCTGTTCTGATACAGCCCCCTTTTGCTAGCGATTGCTCTAGCCAACTGAATTGGCCTCAACCCTCTAAACCGTTAGGATGTCCTTTTCTTTGGTTTCCAGAGCCTTGTCTACCTTAGCTATATAGGCATCCGTCAGCTTTTGAATTTCGTCCTGCAGGTCGCGGGACTCATCTTCAGAAATATCACTAGCTTTTTCGAGCTTTTTCACCGAGTCGATACCTTTTCGGCGGTCGTTGCGAATGGAGACCCGTCCTTCTTCAGCAACTTTTTGAGCTGTTTTGACAAATTCCTGACGACGTTCGCTGGTTAGGGGCGGAATGTTGAGACGAATCACCTTGCCATCATTATTGGGAGTGAGGCCCACATCGGACATGGAAATAGCCCGTTCAATATTTTGCAGACTGCTGGCGTCAAAGGGCTGAATCATCAGCGTGCTAGAGTCTGGCGTATTGATGCTAGCCAGGGATTTGAGGGGGGTAGGTGCGCCGTAATAATCCACTTCAATGCGGTCCAGGAGAGACGCGTTTGCCCGGCCCGTCCGGATAGTATTGAAGTTGCGCTGGGTGGCTTCTATCGCCTTCTGCATTTGTTCTTCGGTTTCGAGCAAAATTTCGTCAGGTGACATCACAAGACTCTCCTACAATCGTGCCAATTGACTCGCCCATCAACGCCCGCTTGATATTCCCAGGTACTGACAGGTCAAATACCATAATAGGGATATTGTTGTCTTTACACAGGGCAATGGCGGTGCTGTCCATCACTTTAAGGTCGTGCTGTAGCACATGGCCATAGGTTAACGTGCGAAAGCGTTTGGCGTTCGGGTTAATTTTAGGGTCAGAGTCGTAGACACCGTCAACCTTTGTTGCCTTGAAGACCACTTCGGCGTTAATTTCGGCCCCCCGCAGGGCAGCGGTGGTATCGGTGGTGAAGAAGGGATTGCCAGACCCGGCCCCAAAAATAACCACCCGGTTTTTCTCCAGGTGGCGAATGGCGCGGCGGCGAATGTAGGGCTCGGCCACCTCCTGCATGGCAATCGCCGTTTGCACCCGGGTGGGAACCCCCATCCGCTCCAGGGCGTCCTGCAGGGTCATGGCATTCATCACCGTGGCGATCATGCCAATGTAGTCGGCGGTGGCCCGATCCATGCCTGACGCCGCCCCTTTAATGCCCCGAAAGATATTGCCCGCCCCCACTACAATGGCAATTTCGATGCCCTCCTCGATAACGGAGGAAATTTCCTTAGCAATCGTTTCCACCACGTCAGCGTCGATGCCGTAGGAGAGTGCTCCCATGAGGGCTTCTCCGCTAAGCTTTAGTAATACTCGTTTATATTTCGGCTCCATAGAAATTTCGTGTAGAAAGTATTGGAAGTTCCACACCACTATACCTACTTCAACCCCATGATGCCCCCTGCCTTCGCTCAAATTGGATTCGTCGTCGCCTGGCTTGGTTTAGTCGGTGGGGTGGCTGAAGGGCTAAGACAGAATACCAATATTGACACTGAAATTACCCGTAAAATCGTTCATATTGGGGCAGGCCATGTGATTTTGTTGGCCTGGTGGCTGCAAACGCCAACCTGGATGGGCCTAGCCGCTTCTGTGGCATTTAGCGGGGTAGCTCTATTTTCCTACCGTTATCCCATCCTGCCGGGCATCAACGGCGTAGGCCGTCAGAGCCTGGGCACTTTCTTTTACGCCATCAGCATTGGGGTGCTGACAGCCTTTTTCTGGCCTACCTGGCAGCCCCAATACGCGGCTTTAGGCATTTTAGTGATGACCTGGGGAGATGGTCTGGCCGCCCTTGTGGGGCAAAATTTTGGCCGCCATCCCTACAAAATCTTGGGTAATAAAAAGAGTTGGGAAGGCAGCCTGACCATGGCTCTGGCCAGCTTTGTCGTGGCGGTGGGGGTGCTCGGGGCGGCCTCTGGTTTAAGTTGGCCGGTGGCGGGGATAGCCCTGGCGGTTGCGATCTCGGCTACCCTTCTGGAAACCCTCTCTTTCTACGGAGTGGATAATCTGACGGTGCCCCTGGGTAGCGCCCTGTTTGCCTATGGACTGATGGGGATGGTGGGTTAGGGGAGAGCATTACGATTGTTTTGCTGCTTTGCAGCAGAACTAGGCCGATAGCGCCTCGAAACCGGCAACGCAGCCAAAGATGATAAAGAGTAGCCCACCGGCCAGGGTGAGCCAGCGCTCTGAGATGTGTCCGGCAATCAATTTGCCGCAAACCACGGCAATGGCCGCGCAAATGGCATGGCCCAGGGTAGCCCCGCCGATTACTCCCAGGGGGTTGTTGGCAGCGGCCAGGGTAATGGTGGCAAGTTGGGTGCGATCCCCCCACTCGGCCACAAAGGTGAGGGCAAAGGTCTTGGTCACGATGGAGTGGGGAGTCGCTTGCACCAGCACATCCCCCTGGTAGTTCTCAACGGCTTCCATGGCTTCGGCCTGTTCGTCGGCTAAGCTGCCGCCGCTTTTCATCTGGCTGGCGTCGTAGAGTAGTTTGAAGCCAAAGCCCAGAAACAGCGCTACGGCCCCCCACTGCACATAGTGTTGGGGCAACAAAGTCGCCACCTGACCCAACAGCACCGATAACACCGTCATCACAAACAGAGCCCCCGTCACCCCGATAAACACCCAGCGGCGGGGATGGCGCATGGCCATAATTGCTCCAATAAAAAAGGTTTTATCCCCTAATTCCGACAGGGTGATGAGTAACAAACCGGCGGTAAATCCAGTTAAGAAGCCCAAGTTTTCCTCCCGCAGTGTTCAGCAACTGTTGAGCGAAAATTCCTCGATAAATTTCTTCAGGAAATTCGTTTTGGGTGAGGTTTTTTATCGATCACTCCTTCAGAATAGCACCCTAAAGGTAAGCACAGCCAGGCTTGAAAGCCTCTGCCCTCGGGGCTCTCATAGTTGATTCATTATTGAGTCAAGAACCTTTCATTTTTCAGAGAAGGGGGTCAAAAGCAGACGATGTTGATGCAGTAATCGCGGCATTAAAAGCTCAGCATGGTAGAGGAAAACGGATGCTAAATCCAATTTGTCGCTGCAGCTAACATTCCATTCAGATTGCTGCTACAGGTTAGTTCCACCACAGGCAAATACTTCTGCCTCGGGATAAGCCGCAGTGATCTGTTGTAACTGCTCCCCATTGAAGCGACCGTAGGTGCCCATTGCTTGAAGTTGTGCTGGGGAGGGAATATCGGTCGCCACTTCCTGGCCTAAATCGCTGACGTAAATGACTTGATTGATGGTCAGGCGCTTTTGCTGGTGCTGGCTGTATAACTGGCCATACTCGGTCGTAATCTGCTGCCACCGGGCAGGATCGCAATAGCTGCGGTCAATGATAATGGTAACGGTAGGGCCACTGAAGGCCTGGCGAATGCCAAAACCGACTCCCAGAAAGGCCAGCCAGCCCACCGCCAGAATTTGTAGCAGCCGTCGATTAGGATTTTCCATGGATATTGTTTGAACCTACAAATTCACCTGGAACAGATCTTTGAATAGGGTTTGCACGTTATCGGGATTGCCCTGCTTCACGGTGGATTCCCTCAGGGTGGCAATGGCCTGGAGTTCGTCTTCGTTGACATCACCGTAAGCGATGGGATAGAACCGCACTTCGCTGTAGGCCATGATGTCCCGAACGGCACTGAACTGATTGCCCCGGTTCGCTTCCCCATCGCTGAGTAGTAGCAGGTAAAAGCGTCCGGTGGGATCCTGGGCTTGTTTCTCCAGTAGATCGGCCAAACCGACCATAATGCCGTCGTACATGGCGGTTTTGCCGTCTGCCCGCAGTTGGTCTACGGTGGCCAGAAACTTCTGGTGCTGCAGTTCATCAAAGGGAGCCATCTCTAACCGACGCACGGGCCTATCGTCAAAGGTGATAATTCCCACATAGTTGCCGGCGTTAATTTGTCCTGCGGCAATACGCAGGCCATCCTGCACCGCCTGTAGGGGCTGACCATCCATGGAACCGCTGGTGTCGATGACCAGGCTCATGTACACGGTACGACCACTGTCTTTGCGCAGCTTCCAGTTGGATTGGGCCGCCAGTAGCACCTCTCCTGAGGGAATCGGGGGAGTTTGGGCGGTTTTCAGGTAGTCCGTTTCCACGAACCCCTGCTGCTCTGCCAGGCCTTGAACCTCAGGAGATTGGGCGAATTCGCCAAACTGTTCCAGGGCCGCCTGCTGCTGGGGAGTATTCCAGCTAAAACCCACCAGGGGATTATCGTGGGGAATGCCAAAGGGCACAAACTCGGTGTTTTCAAAGCCCGGCACCTGCCGCAGGGCCAGGTAGTTTTGATATTCCAGGGGAAAGGCCTGGAGCTTGGTCTGGTCCCGCAAAAACAGTTCCTGCAGGTCCAGGGTAGTGGGAGTGGTGATTAACACCTGGTTCTGGAACTGCTCAAAAACAGAATTGACCTGGGGGGTCTGTAGTTGTGCCTCGGTGAGTTGTCCACCATTTTCCTGATGCCCCGCGGCCCGCCAGTAAAGGGTATACAGCAGGTTGAGGGCGGTGGAACTGGCGTAGGGGTTGGGGTAGGCTACGGTGACCTGCTCGGATACGATCTCATTCAGCAACCGGTCAAAGCTCACGGTGCCGTTTTCCGCCAGGGAATCATACACCTCCTTAGGAACTACCCAACCCGCCGTGTTGGGCACCAGCCGCTCCACCACCGGCATGGTGTCTACGCCCTGGCTCTGAATCATCGACACCCACAGGTCGTTCGAAGGGCTGTAGCCCTGGGGTTGAGCCGCTCCCGCCCCCAACACCCGGGCCGCTGTCCCAGAAGCAATCTGGCGAATGCCCACCTGAATCATTTCGCCGGAGGGCAGGGTCTCCTGGCGTTGGTTGAAGGCTTCTGCCACTTCCACCAGCCAGCGTTCGTTCTGCCGGTCAATGTTGGCCTTTTCAGAAGAGCTGAAAATCTCGAGGTAAACCCTATTGTTTCCGCCCGGTTGCGCACCATAGAGGGGATAGTCGGCCAGGTTTGGCAGCGGCTCTTCAAACTGATCCGTGGCGAACCGGGCAGCGGCCTCGTCCGGAATGGTTTCCGTAGCCACATCAATTTTCGGTAGAACGTAGTCATTGAGCACGGAGCGAGCACTGTCGAGGGAATCTACCTGGGGTGCCCCACCCCAGGAGCAGCTCCACACCAGGACGGCACAGAGCCCCAGAACGAAGCCCAGGAAAGGACGACGGCGGCGATTGAAAATTTGACGTTTCATGGGAATGGCGGTGGAGGTGGGATGGGTGGCGTAGGTGGGTGGGTTAACAGAACAGTTATGGGGAATCCGGATGATTCATCTCCAGGATTTGTTTGTTGGCGGCCACCAGATTTTGCAGCCGCTGGGGCAAAGAGCTGCTGGTGGATGAGCTCTGGTCGAGTTTGGCCAGGGCAACCTGATCCTGCAGCTGCTGGAGTTGGGCGTGGGAGGACTGCATGCGATCGCAGCTGGCAGTCAACCGCTGTTGGGCTAACTGGCGATAGGTGGGGGTTTCAATTTGATCCATCACTTCCAGGGCTTCGGCCACCTGGCGGGCCAGATCAACCACAGTGTGCATGGCTTCCAGCAGTTCGACCTGGAGTAAAGGATCCTGCCCATAGATGCGCTCAGCAAACCGCTGGGACTCAGTGGCCCAGGTGCGAACCTGCTGCCAGGTAGACCGTCCCTTCTGGGGAACCTGCTGATCAAACTGCTGGATCTGCTGGGCAAAAGCCTGACTTTCTAGCAGGTTGCTATCGCTGAATGAAGGTTCTGTCTGTCCCCGAAAGCCCACTGCCCAGGTGCCTACCATGGCCGCAGAAATGCCCCCACCAGCCAGCCAGGTGAGGGGACGGGGCCCCGCAACCATCAGTAGGAAAGCATATCCTAGCCCTGTTCCTACGACCAGGAGATATGTCTGGGGTTGACGCCAAAAACTAGATTGCCGAGTTGCCATGCTATTGGGGCGACACTGCCATAGCTACTGTAGCGCAAGGAAAATTTTGCCCTTCACACTTGGATACACCTGGACCCAATGGGATGTCGCCCAATGTAAAAGAGGCTTCAAGCATTGGGTTCAAGGATACCGGGTTTTATCCAGCCGGTTTCCTTGAACCATGGGCACGGCCCTTTAGAACCGGTCGCCCACGGTAAATTGCAGCTGGTTGCCCCCACGGGGATTGAATCCATATTCCAGCCGCAGCATCCCGAAGGGGGGGTAGCTTTGCAGGCCAAGGCCATAGCCGATACCGTTTCCTGGTTTACCCGCCAAATTGATGGATTACCCCTGAATCGATAAATCATAATTGGGATCAATCCAATGCTGACTGCTGACGGACGCTGCGGGCAATGGCTGAGACATCCTCATCACCAAAGCCCTGGGCTATCAGACCCGTTTCAATCTGCTCTACAAATGCCGCCATGGGAATGGTCACCCCCAGCTCCCGGGCCGCCTCCAGGGCAATCACCAGATCTTTACGGTGCAGCCTTACCCGAAACCCCAGGGGGTATTCATTGTTAATCATGTTGCCGGAACGGTTGGTCAAGCCCCAGGAACCTGCCGCACCGCCGCCTACGGCCTGGACCACCTGGTCCATATCAAGCCCGGCCTTCATGCCCAGGGCCATGCCTTCCGCCACGGACCAGTAGGTGCCGGCAACGATAATCTGATTAATGGCTTTGGAAATTTGCCCGGCACCAATGGGGCCTATGGGGGTAATGGTTGTACCCATGGCTTCCAGCACCGGACGGACCCTAGCGACATCCCCGGCATCGCCCCCCACCATGATCGATAAGGTGCCCTTTTGTGCTCCCTCAGAACCGCCGGAAACAGGGGCATCCACCATCGATATGGCTTTTTTCGCCAGAACCTCGGCAATCTGCCGGGTCACCGTGGGACTAATGGTAGACATATCCACAACTACGGTGCCGGCTCGGGCACCTTCAATGACGCCGTTTTCTCCCAGAATGACTTGCTCGACGTCGGGGGTATCGCTGACGCAGGTAATGACGACTTCCGCCAATTGAGCCGCAGCGGCGGGAGACTCGGCTCGGGTGGCACCGGCTTCGGCGAGGGGAATTTCGCGATCGCGGGTACGGTTATGCACTGTTACCTCATGCCCTGCCTTCAGCAAATTCAGCGCCATAGGGACACCCATGGTCCCCATTCCAATAAAGGCAACCTTCACCAGCCCTCTCCCTGAAACAACGTTCCAGGTCACCATATCACAGGGGATTTATCCCGTACCCCCCTCCAGCCGATATGATCAAAAACGCATAAACCGATAAGGATGGACAAAACACCTATGCAGGCACTAAGGACTCTCCAGCAGACCGCCGGGGCATCCCTGAGCGACACCGGCATTCCCACTAGCTTTGGCAATGACGCCGCGGCCCTCATGGCCACCCGGGAAACCGTGGCGCTCTGTGATCGCAGTCACTGGGGGGTGATTGAACTCACGGGGGACGATCGTCTGCGGTTTATCCACAACCAGACCACCAACGCCTTTCAGCATCGTCAACCGGGCGAGGGATGCGATACCGTTTTTGTCACCTCCACCGCCCGCACCATTGATTTAGTCACCGCCTATATTACTGAAGATGCCCTCCTGCTGGTGACATCCCCCGGCCAGGACCAGCGGCTGATAGATTGGATGGATCGTTACATCTTTCCCGCCGACAAAGTGACCGTAAAGAACCTGACGGAAACCATGGCGGTCTTTTCCCTGGTGGGGCCTGACAGTGTATCCCTCCTGGCCCAATGGGGCATCGCCCTGGAACCAGAAGCCGCCTACGGCCACCACCATGGCGCCCACCTGAACGGCGTTGAAGTCAGGGTAGCAACCGGCAGTGGCCTGGCGATGGAGGGCTACACTTTGCTGATACCCGCAGAGGGGGCAGATGCAATTTGGGCTGCCCTCACCGCCGCCGGAGCCACCCCTGCCGGAGAAACCGTGTGGAACCAACTCCGCATCCAGGCCGGTCGCCCCCAGCCCGGCACGGAATTGACGGAAGACTACAATCCCCTGGAAGCTGGCCTGTGGGGCAGCATCTCCTTTGATAAGGGCTGTTACATCGGCCAGGAAACCATTGCCCGGCTGAACACCTACCAGGGAGTCAAGCAGCAGCTCTGGGGCATCCAGCTCAGTGCCCCCGTGGAGCCGGGTTCTGCCATTCTGGCGGATGGCGATAAAGTCGGCACCCTCACCAGTGTTTTGACCACCCAAGATGGTCCTATGGGTTTAGGCTACATTCGCACCAAAGCTGGAGGAGCAGGGCTACAGGTCTCCGTGGGAGAGGCCGAGGGTACCGTGGTGGATGTACCGTTTTTATCCCGGGGCTATTTGGCTAACCACTCATAGTCTGCTTCAGGATGAATATGCATGGGAATCGACCTCTCGTGGGGCGGAATACAACTCGGTTTCCCCTGTTGTAGCCAGTCTATAAGCAGAGACCTATGAATAACCTGCATAGTTCCTTATCGAAAATTGACACCTGAACCCGGGCAAGTTACCCCGGTAAAGATTGCGACAGCCCTACCGCGGGCAAGACCCACGAGTAACATAACCTTTTGCGCGAAACATCAGTGTTGGAGGAGTCGGTTAACCACTCCAGCCACTTGCCCTTTGGCTTTTTCGTCCAGGGCAATCCAGTCCACTTGCCCATCGGCATCTAGTAAATTTTGGTCCACCTGGGCGGGCATAGCCGGTTCATAATTTTGAAAACAGACCCGGAAACAAAGCTGCCAGATATCCAGCACAGTGGTCTCGTCCTGGTGGGTGATTCGCAGTTCATAGGTCGGTACAGGGTTGGGAAGCTGTTTGAGCTGCTGCCGTAGCTGAGCCGTCTGGTCTGGATCGGCGGTTTCTAGCTGTGCTGCGATGTCCTTAACCTGTTGTTTCTGATCTTCCGTAGCGGTTTCAGGCCAGAGGACTCGCTCAACGTATTCGCTTTGACAGTCAGTCGATTCCGTCTGTTTGCGCAAGTTGTCGATGACCCGAATCAGGGTCGGCTGCATCAATAGTTCGGCCTGGTGACGATCCCCAGGGGTGGCAAACGTTAGCATGGTAAAGATTTACTAGAGGGCCACAATTTACCTCATAGTACGGAATTTACCGCAGGACTGACACTCCTATGTCGTTTCGGCCTCCCTATGATCCCGGTCCCCGGCTGGAAAATCGCCTCGCTGTGGCTCTGATTCTGGCGGGGTTGACCCTGGCGGTCATCGTGATTGTGAGAATTTTGCTGCCCTGGCTGGTGGGAGCCGGGCTGGTGGGAGCCGGCATCTGGTTTTGGCACCGTCACCAAATGCAGCGTCGGGCCCTGCATCTGCAGTTTTACGAACACCTGGCCGCCCACCAGGGGCGGATCTCGGTGCTGGAGTTTGCCATGGCGACCCAGTTAACCGGGTCAGAAGCCCGGGCCTTTTTGGATGCTAGGGCCCGAGAATTTTTCGCAAATTTTGAACCCACCGACTCGGGAGATGTACTCTACACCTTTCATACTCCCGACTACGATACCCAGGCCACGACGGTATCCCATGGACCCAATTCAGGCCCTGTAGCCCAGCCCACTGCTGCGGAATTTCATCCGGTTTATCCGCCTTTGCCCCAGAGCTCCCCCCAGGATTCCCGGCTGCATTTAACTGCCCTAGAACTGGCCTGGCGACTGGGCTGCTCTGTTTCTGAGCTAACCATCCAGGGGGAAACCCCTGATTTCGAGCAGTGGAGCCGTCAGCGGGACCCAGATAGCTGCAGTTGGCGCTATAACCGACAGAACCGTTGCTACTCTCCGGGTTCTCAAGATTGATGAGAAAACGCGACAACCTGCAATCCCGGGGTGGCGATTCCTCCCTTCAGGTAAAGGTTTATCACAGGCTGATACTATGGGTGCCGATATGCATATTCTACGAGTGAACCCAAGTCAATCCAAAATTTTAGAGATTTTCTAAAATTTTGGATCCCATCGGTGGAGGTATCACCATGAAAAGTCATCTAGCGGTTCAAAAAACTCAGTACGGCCTGGCATTAGGAATTTTTCGGGATTCTGCGATCGCAACGGGACTGTTCATCTTGTTCATTATTCTGGTGGTTTAGGGATAGAGCGCGAACAATCAGGCGGCCTGCCCATGCCCATGCATCAGGGGGCGGTAGTTGAGTCGGTGAAGGGGCAGGGAATGAGCCGGTAGGTATTTTGCGGCGCAGTTCCACCGGGTCTTGTTTGCCTCAATCACTGGCGCGAGCCCGTTTCCATATCACCCCCTTTTTGGGAGCACTCCTCTGGGGTGATCCGCGCTTAACGTGACCTTGCATTCGCTTTCCAGCTTGGTTATTCTCAACAGCCCTGAGTCCATTAATTAAGAAACAATACGCTGCATGGTTTCCCAGGCGCTCTGGGTAGCCAAAAAGCTGGAGGCATAGTTCCAGCACAACAGTTCCTCGCTGAGAATATGATCGTGCTTTTCGCTGACCTTGTCTTCCACGACCTCTGCCAGGTTCACCGCATCTACAGGCCCCGTCTCGACTAAAGCTTCCAGGTGTTTCGTCAGTTCTTCGGGGCTAATATTCTGGACTGAGATCGCAACTCCGTCCGCCCCCACCTCTAGCCCCTGGGCACGGAGCAACAGGCATAGGGTGTTGACGACCTGGCTTCCCATCCAGCAAAACAGTAGAGTCTGGTTGCCGTCTTTGACCAGATACCGCTGATTCAACCCCAGCCGCAAGAAATTTTCTCGCCCCTCACCCAAAAGATCAACTGCCGTTCTATCCAGAAATACCGGCACATCTTCTGAGCAGTAAATCCGGTACATTTCCTGCCGAATTTTGTCGTGAATTAAACCGCCGCCGCCGCTGAACCTCGGCACCCGCCCGGCAGCGGCCCTGGCCACATCCACCACTTTACGTTCGCCATCCACCGCCAGTACTTTCCAGCGGCGACCGGCAAAAATGATGTACATTCCCTCAAACAGCGGGAAGTCAATGGGTAAGGTGCCTAACGTTTTGCCTCGGGTAACGATGCGATACTCCTCCGGCGTTTGGAAGGCCGTATAAAAGCTGTAGTGGTTGACCAGCCGTTCCCCCTTCAGCCCCAGAATTAGCACGCCATCGTGGGTCTGCTGGATCAGATCCTGAGCCCCCAGTTGACGCAGCAGTTTAATGAACATTTCCTGGGACACCTGGCGGAAAGCCCCCGTCTGGCACAACACCTGATACAGCTGCAGGGCATTCACGCCGCCATATTGAGCAATCAGCGACAACACCTGCTGAATCAGCGTTGACAGATGCAGCCTGGTGACGCTGGGCGGCTCACACCAGCGCTCAAACACCATCAGATTAACGATGGCCATGGTTTGAACCAGGGCCGGATGAATTGAATCTTGGGGTGTCGTGGTGGGGGTTACCTCCGGTTCCGTAATGTAGAAGCGAATGATGGCCGGGTCGCCTTCCTTCCGACCAGAACGCCCCAGCCTTTGCCGGGTGCTGGAGACCGAAAAGGGAGCCCCGACCTGGGCGATGGATTTCACGGCCCCAACATCAATCCCCAGTTCCAGGGTTGTCGTGCAAATGACATTGGCGGGTTGGTCACGTTTCAGCGCCTGCTC
>CAZPYG010000015.1:57986-63201 GCA_964590465.1 uncultured bacterium
CGCACCTGCAGCTGAATCTCCTGCCCTTCTTCGTCTGACACAATCAGTCTGACCTGGTCAGCTTTTCCGGGTCGAAGAAACTCTGCAGCCAGGCCCATATCGCCGATGGTGGCGCTGAGGCCAATGCGGGGTACCCTCCGCCGAATCACCTGTTCAACCCGATGCATCAGCGACTGCAGCTGTTTACCCCGCTCTGTACCGATAAAGGCATGGAGTTCATCGACCACCAGATAGTTGAGGGCCTGAAAAACGGCGGCCATATCCGGCCCGTGGCGCACAAACAGGGCCTCCAGAGATTCGGGGGTGATAATGAGGATGCCCCTGGGCTGCTTCAAGAGCCGTTTTTTACGTCCGGCATCAATATCCCCATGCCAGGGAGTCACCGCCATATCCAGCGGTTCCCCAAGTCCCGACAGTCGCCGAAACTGGTCGTTGATCAGGGCTTTCAGGGGGCTGACGCACAGGGTGCCAACGCCTGCCCCAGATGCTTCCATGAGGCGGGAGAAAATTGGCAAGAAGGCAGCTTCAGTTTTACCCCCTGCCGTTGCTGCGGAGATAATGACATCCTTCTCTCCCTCCAGGATGGGCGGAATTGCCTGCTCTTGAATGGGGCGCAGCGCAGGCCACTGTTGCTGCCAGATCCATTTCTGGACCCCCGGATGCAGCCGCAGAAACCCTGAGGAGGCCTGCCCGCTAGAGTTTGAAGGAGGCGAGGTCGTCATCGGCTTCGACATCTTCAGCAACGGTTTCGGTCAGGGGGGGTTGGGTCGGGGGGCCTGCTTCCTCGTCGTCTTCGAAGGGCAGCAGGTCCGGGTTTTGTTCGGGTTCGATGGTGACCCTGCCGATCAGGTCTTCCACCGATACCTCAGGGTTTTGATCCAGGACAGCCAGCAGGTTGACAAAGGCTGTGATGGTATTGCGGGGTGTCCTAAAGTAGGCTTCTCCCACCCGCTGGAAGCAGTGCTGCATAAAGCCCTGAATCTCTGCATCTGAGATCAGATAGGCGTCTATGTTCCCCTCAGCAAATACGTGGCGGATTTTGGTCAGCAGCACATACAGGTCTTCCTGGCTGAGACTGGCCAGACGAATAACGGGATGGCTGAAATCCACAATTCCGTTACCGGCAAAGGTATTTTCCGCCAGGCGGCTCTGGAGAGCTTCATAGCTGTAGAGCCCCTTGCGGGTATCCATCAGAAATTCGGGAGTTCCCCCCAGCACAAAGCCCAGGCCATCGGCGATACCCTGCAGACTGTCGTTGAGGATGCGCAGGATTTGCTCATAGTTGCTGTTGCGGGCCTGGGTGTTGGCAAGCTTGTAGAGGTTGACCAGTTCGTCCAGGCAAACCACAAACCCTTCATAGCCTGCCAGCCGCACAAACCGGGCGAAGAGCTTCAACTGGTCATAGAAATTGGCATCATCCACAATGGTGCGGACGCCTAACGCTTTTCGGGCATCGGTTTTGGTGCTGAACTCTCCCCGCAGCCAGCGCACGGCGTTGGACTTCAGCACATCATCGCCGGTATCGTGGCCTCGCCAGTAGGCGGCAATGACTTCGGCAAAGTCGTATCCGCCGACCATTTCGGAAAGGTGGTCTAAATGTTCCCGGATGATCACTTCAGGGGTTACCTCCCGCGATCGCGCTTCGGTCATGGCCGAACTGACGAACTTTTCTACCACGCTGGATAGGGCACCCCCATCAGGCCTGGCTCGGGTTGAGAGGTTTCGCATTAACTCGGCATAGAGGGATCGGGCCTGCCCTTTAGAGGCATGAAGCCGACGGTCTGGGGTCAGGTCCGCGTGGACGGTGACCTGCTTCTTTTGCAGGGCAATGGCTCTGACCAGAGACAGAAAGAAGGTTTTACCAGAGCCATATTCGCCAATGACGAACCGCATCGCCGAGCCTCCCTCACCGATGCGGTCGATGTCTTTGAGCAGGGCTTCCAGTTCCTGCACCCGTCCCACCTGAATCAGGTGCTGGCCGCTGCGGGGCACCACCCCGGCCCGTAAGGATTGAATGACGGCATCTCGATCTTTCGCTTTGATTTTGGTTCCGGCAGTCATGGCAGCAGCTGTTGTAAAACGTCGGGGTCAAGTTCGATGGGGTCTTCTCCGTCGGTTAACGGGTCATCGCAGGTCTCAAAGGCCGCATCGTTAATCACCTCCAAAGCTCCGTCCAGCATCAGGCCCAACTCATCGGCTTTGGCTTCTAGAACGTCGCGATTCCAGCTGGTTTGTTGTGCGATCGCCAGCAAAAATTGAGAGTGCAGTGCATCCAACCCCGCGATAGAGACCTCAGACTCTGGAGCAGGCCCAGGGGATGCGCCGCCCACATCCGGTTCCTCCTCCTCGAACAAATCTCCCAGCAGATCAGCCACTTTAGCGGATTCTGCCTGCTTATGCTGGATGGCCGCTAAATCCAGCGCAAATCCGGAGGCATCTTGAGGAACGTCTGCCGTTTCTGTACCTGGAGTTTCAGGATCAGGCGGGGCAGGAATCGCAAAGCCCGTAGCGGTTTGAGAGGCCGGTCTGATCGTGACTGGCGCTGTCGCTGGCGGCATGGACGAGGAGGTACTGAACTGGTGGATGTGGCTGTAGACATCATCGGCCTCAAAACCCAGCAGGGGGTAGATTTTCGTCAATATCGAAATTTCCTGGGGACTGATGGACCCATCTGCCCCGGCCACACCGATTAAAAAGTCGGCAATACCAGCTCGCTCGTCGGCAGTCATTTTGCTGAGCTTCGTCTTCACGCCTCTTAGGCTCAGCTTTTCCTGCAGTAACCAGGCCAGGTGTGCCCTCAGCCGAACCCGTTCAGCGGCGGATAGGTGCAGGGTCGATTCCAGATGTTCCTCCAAATGGTTTTGTTTGGCAGCATCGACCCCATCTGCACTAGCCACGCTGGCGGCCAAATGCAGCAGCAGAGTGGCCGCCGTATAGTCCTGCGATGGAGCTGCCTGGGCCATATCCCCCAGACGAAATAGAACGATGCGGCTATCTCCGTTAAGAGGTTTGCCGCCAAAACGGACATCGGGTTCTATGCTGAATCCAAGTTTTTCCAGCCCCTGAGCCAGGGTTGTGGACTCCTTCTTGGTGAGCTTTAATGGTGCAGAAGCATCCCACTGACTTAACAACGCCTCTCCTGATATCACTACAAAATCCTGCTTCCCAAGGGTTTGACCCAACCATTGTTTGAGCTGGCGAATATGGTCATCCTCCCAGCCATCTACAAGCTCTGGTGGCAGTAAGGCCAGAGCAGCCTTAGAATCTGGGGTCTCGCCGTTGCGGCCCAACCAGCGGCTGTAGGGGTCGAGGGCATCGGTACAGCCATCGATTAGGGTTTGCAGCTTGTTGAGGGGAGCCGAAAGGGTCGCAATATCCGGTAAGTCTCCGATATTTATCTGTAATTCAGACAAATCATCCCCCAAAAAGCCAGAACTCAATGGGTAATAGTGAATAGTCAATTTGCGTTGGTTGGGTTTGACCACCATGCCTTCGCCGTAGCGCTGTTGGTACCTGAGGCTCAAGAGCTGGCGAAATTCTTCGGCGCATCGGGTCGCGGGGGTTCTCAACCGGGCCTGTTCTGAATGGAGGTACCAGGACAACATCCAGTCCACTGGAATCGGTTGCCCCTCGGCGATCATTTGCCCCAGGGCCACCTTCAGGCTAAACGGAATTCCCCAGCCGGTTGGGGTCAGGGGAGGCTTGGTTGCCGCTAAATGCTTCGAATTTTGAAGTGCCCGGCAAACTTCTAAAAAGCGAAATGCGTAGCCACCAAAAGAGCCTTTATTTTCGTAACTGTCGAGCAGGTGCTCTACTTCGGCGGTAATTTGGGCCAGTTCCTCGGAGGTATCAATCTGCAGCGTTTTATAATCTCGAATTACCCGGCGCTCCAGGCCATAGAAAAAAAGGTATACACAGCCGATACTAGCGGTTGAATCGCGGCGTCCCTTGGCGAGCCATTCCAGGTAGGCGGCTCGGTTAGCAGGGGAAATTTCACTGTAGGAAGACCAGTCAACCAGACCATTCCCCTGGTGGTCTGGGCTGGCCTGGTTTACCTGTAACTCTGGATTAATCAGGCCAGGATCTACCTGGGCATATCTACCACTCCCCGGCAACTGGGTCCCTACATAGATCATCCCTCCGGGGATGTCATAACCCGCCACGGTGACAGCCTCTCCAGGGGGAAGCCAAAGGGCCCGAGAGGGAGGCGGAGCTGGAGGCGATGGCCTGGTTCGAATCGGAGGACGAGTTCCCTTGGGAGTTTTCGTGGTGGAGGTTGTCGCCTCTCCCCAGATTAACTTTTTCAACCAGTTCAGCATGTTGAAGTCGCTTGCCCCTGAGAGCCAATAAAAGCAAATCCTTTCTAAAAAGCAGGTCCTTAGCGATCGCTAACGGGAAGCGTTGACCCGGCTATCGCAAATTTCCCCATAGGAACATAGCCCACAGCGAGTAGGGTTCGCGGTTGGCGCAAAATCCCCAGCCATAAGCTTCTCTACCAGCATACTCGCCCGGTCATTCAGACTGGTCAAGCTCTCACCTTTGAATTGGTGCAAATTGTCATGGCGTAGATAGGCCAGGTAAGCAGTGGACTTGCCGGTGGCCTTACCATTGGCCCAGAGTTGAAACTGGAGGTGGGTCCGAAAAGGGTAAATTTTGGCTCCCTCAAATTCTCCGAACGCTTGATTATGCGTAATAGAAAAGAATTGCCCGAAGGTTTGCCATGCAGGTTTACGGGCTATGGTTGGGGGCAATGCCTGCCGAATGATTAGAGGCGAGGTGGTGGAGTGTGATGGCTTCGGGGAGAAGTTGGAGGCAGGGGAGTGATTGTTGAAAAGCGTTAATGGGATGGTAGGCAGTGCCCACCTTCCCACCAGGCTATCACCCACCCAATCGGGAACACTAACTCCCTCCCCTCCCCCAAATGCCCGATTATCGACGCGCCTAGCTCCCCCGCGGTACCATCTTTCTCTCCCTGGTCACCTGCAATAAAGCATGAGCTGGTAGAGTGCCCCCATCAGTAAGAGGTTTCAAGTTTTCGGCAATTTGTAAAAGATGGGTTTTACGGAGAGGATTGGGGATGCCGATGCGGAGGGAAAGAGGCAGCGATTGAGTTTGAAGGGGAGGGGTTGGTGGTGGGTGAATAGATGGGGTGGTGGGCAATGCCCACCCTTGTATCTTAAAAAGTGTGGCAGACCGTCCCACCCTAGGTTAACCA
>CAZPYG010000016.1:0-59768 GCA_964590465.1 uncultured bacterium
GGGCATGGCAGGGGAATTAGCTTGGGCCATCAGGGCAGAATTGCCCAAGTCCGCTAGACCCAGGCTAATCGTAAAGGCAATGGCGATTAAAACCAGGTGTCTCTTGGGGAGAACCATTCGCATCGTTGGTGGCAGACACCCCGTTGCCCTAGTCGGCCTGACTAAAAGGACATCATTTACTCTCAAAACGGATAGAGTCCTCGAAGCTCTTACCAGTCAGCTTAAGAAGTGTAACCCTGCTTGGGGGAATACTGCTTGTGACCTCAGCTTAAGTCTACACGCAGCCTATCCCAGGCAGGGAATGTTATGGAGCGCTGATAACTCTCCGCTGCCTTTGTTTTGGCCGTGATGATGGGTCATGGCTGGATGATCGCCGTTTAAATCGCAAACCCCCACAGCCAGAAAGGCAAGGTTAACAATAAGCTGACAGAACTGAGCGCGACACAGGTAACGGATAAATCTCTGTCTAATTCGTAAGCTTCTGCTAAAACCAGATTGGAAAAGGCACAGGGCATCCCGGCCTGTAGGGTTAAGACCAGGCGTGCAGACCCATCAATTCCCAGGAGCGTGAGTCCGACCCCTACCGCTAACGGTAAAACGAGCATTTTGATGCTGATAGCCACTAGAGCTGGAGGCACATGCCGCCATGAGCTTAGCTGCTGAACGCGCATGCCAATTAACACCAGTGACAACATAACAATGCACCAGGCAAATTGATAAAGCAGTTGGTCTAGCCAGGGGGGGAGCGCCATCAACTTCAGGCCCATGCCCATGCCGAAAGCCAGAATAATCGGGTTGCGCAGCACTTGCATGATCCAGGTTTGCCACTGGGGTCGGTAGCCCAATTTTGGCCGGTCGCCAAACTCTGACGCTAATACGGCTCCGAGCCCGTAAGACCCCAGCAAGGTCCCCAGAGCGTCATAAAACAAGGCCCAGCCAAACATGTCGATGCCCAATTGGGGCAGTAGCAGGATGACGGGGTAGCCAATGTATCCCGTATTGCCGAGCATGGAGGCCAGGGAAAAGCTGCCCTGGGTAGGACGGGGCCACCCTGGGTCCCTTGTCGCAATCCACAAACGGCTGCATAAAAGCCCTAATAAGATGGCGGCCCAGGCCACTAGAGGAGCCAGGTACAAATTTCCAGATAAGTCAGCCTGACGAATAAAGCCAATAATACTGATGGGAACACCAATCCAGAATAGGAACTTACCTAACGCTAACGGCACCTGTTGATGGCGCTTGGCCCGGTTGGTAGGCGCCCCGACGGTTGCCAGCAGGGTGCTGACAATTATTCCGGCCAGGACTCCTGCCACCAGGGGACCATAGAGCCTGATTAGGATTTCTAGGGGAGGAAACACAATACACCGAAGGACTTATGGGTTTGCAAACCGGACTTAGTTTTTTCCCCGGCTGGGTTATAGATGCTCAAATTAGGGGTAGCATTCTGGCTGGGGGATGTGTGCATGGATGTGGGTTTGCCTAGAGCGTAGGTGAAGGGGGGAGTACAAGGATGAATCAAATGGATAACACAACCAAGCCGCCATTTGACGATATTCCAGAAGCCGCACGGGATACCCCGTCTTTGGTGGATGTGCCCCAGCCGCCCAAATCTCGGAATTGGGTTTGGTTAGCGGGTACGCTGGGGACAGCTGCTCTGGCGGCGGGAAGCTTTGCCGCCTGGTACCAGACGAACCAGGTTGCTAACGCAAAATTCAATGAACCTTTTCGGGGCGTGGTTGCGGCCTCTGAATCAGTAGAATCAGTAAATGAAGATGCGGATGTCGCTACAACGTCGCGAAATCGCGCCGTGCAACTCGCTCCCACCAGCCGCACCCTGCTGGGCCATCGTGCCTTTGATGAAGCGCCAGAAGATGACCTGGTGCCTCTAGAATCTAACCCCGAGATTCGTCTCCGCACCGCCGCCGCTGAACAATTTGAAGCAATGCGCCAGGCCGCCAGCCGGGCCGGTCATACCCTGATGCCCCTGTCGGGCTTTCGCACCCTGGAGGAGCAGGAATATCTGTTCTTCGACATCAAGGCAGAACGGGCGCAAAATGCCGAAACCCGCGCCGAGGTCAGCGCCCCTCCCGGCTACAGCGAACACCACACCGGCTATGCCATCGACATCGGCGATGCCACCCAGCCCGGCACCCACCTCCAAGAAGAATTTGGGGACACCGAAGCCTTTGATTGGCTGGAAGAAAATGCCACCCGGTTTGGCTTTGAGCTTTCTTTCTTGCCCAATAACCCCCAGGGCGTCGTGTTTGAGCCCTGGCACTGGCGCTTTGTGGGGGATCGAGAAAGCCTGGAAACCTTTTATGTGGAGTAGGACCTCGCTACCATAAAGCAAAGCACTCTATCCCAACGGTATGCGAGACACTACTTTGAATACGATTGCGATCGCAATCTTCGGCGTCACCATGGTCAGTCTGCTGGGGCCAATTTTTCAGATTTCCCCAGCTGTGCCCGCTGTCTTTACCGCCGTTGGGCTGGGCGTGTTCACCCTGGATCAACTGGGGCTGAATGGCCGCATTGGCAACATCCTGACGGATTGGCTGGCCTGGACAGACCTCGAGCACCGCCAGCGGGTGCTGCACCACGAAGCCGGGCATTTCCTGACGGCGGTGCTGCTGGAGATTCCCGTGGAAGCCTACACCCTGACGGCGTGGGAAGCCTGGAAGCAGGGACTGCCTGGCCAGGGGGGCGTCCTGTTTGGTCCCAATACCCTCACCCCGGACAACTCCTCGGGTAACTTCACCCCCCAGTGGATTGACCGCTACTGCCAGGTGTGGATGGCGGGGATCGCGGCGGAGCAAATGATGTATGGCAATGCTCAAGGTGGCGGGGATGATAGGCGTGCCCTGACTCTGCTCTGGCAGGCCCTGGATCGCCCGGCGGCGGAGGGTGTAATCAAGCAGCGATGGGCCGCCCTCCAGGCGAAGACTCTGCTGGAAAAACATCGGGACGCCTTCGACGCTCTGGCCTCTGCCATGGCTGACCGTACATCAGTAGAGGACTGTCGCCAAATTATTCAGCAGCATGTCCCAGTCGTCAGCGTTTAAGGGTCTATCAGCTCTTGCAGACGTTCTGGAGAAACCCCTGTAATTTCAGCAATTTGTTCCAGGGGCATCCCCGTTCGAGCTAAATTGCGGGCAATTTGTATGACCTGACCTTCTGCTTGTTCGGCCCGCTGCCGTTCTTGCTCAGCTCGTTGACGCTCCTGCTCGGCTTGTTGCCGTTCCTGTTCAGCCCGTTCTGGTGGGGTCGGTACCCAGGTTCCTTCGCTGTCATACCAGCGCAACCAGTTGCGGGTAATCCCCTGGTAGGTGCCGTGCCAGACCCCAAGGCCCAAATCTAGATCAGCAATCCAGAATTTCTGGTCAACAATCTCAATGGATTCATATCTGCCCTGGCTCAGGACAAACCCCCGGAAACGGTTCTCGTAGCGGTCGAACAGAAAGTAATAGGGAATCCGCAGAATATTCTGGTACACATCCCACTTTGAGGGCGGCTGGTCGGAGTTACGTAACCGCTGACCCAGGTCATCGGCCTCGGTACCAGGAGACAGCAGCTCGACCACCACAAAAGGGCTCGCCTCTTCCTGCCAGGCTACATAGCTCAGCCTCATATCATGACCGTCGTACAGGCGAGGCACCCCTAACGCCAGGAACCAATCCGGGCGCTTATGCCACAACGGCTTGCGGACGTTGTAGTAGAGGTTGATATCCATGCCGGTGAAAAAGTTGTCGTCCCAATCGGGGTTGAGGCGCAGTGTGGCACTCAATAGCTGGGGCTGTAGTGCGTGAAATTCGTCCGGCAAGCCAGGCTCATCAGGATCTTCGCTGGGAAGATCATACATAGTGGGCAACGTTTCGCGCGGTGACCGGGGCGGATCCGTCTGCTCAACACGCGGCCAGGAAAAGGTCATAATTTCACAGGCAGGAGTTTGCTTGAACATGATTTTAGCAAACCCTTTTAACCCATGATTTATTGGGAATTCCCCCATCAATCCCGGTCATCATCCGTCAAAATAGAAAAACGGTCTGGCTTCAGTCCATTGACATGAAGCGTTAGACTTTTTTGAAGTGATATCCGCCCACACCAAACCTGTCCCATGGCTAAGTCCAAGTCAAAGTCCACAGCGCCCAAGATGAACGCCGCTAAGATGAGCGGTGCCCAGATTCGTCAGACCTTTCTGGACTTTTACGCCGACCGGGGCCATGCTATTAAGCCCAGCGCTTCCCTGGTGCCCGAAGATCCCACGGTGCTGCTGACCATTGCGGGAATGTTGCCCTTCAAGCCCATCTTTTTGGGCCAGCGGCAGGCGGATGTCGATCGTGCCACCACTTCCCAGAAATGTATTCGCACCAACGACATTGAAAATGTAGGACGCACCGCCCGGCACCACACCTTTTTTGAAATGCTGGGTAACTTCAGCTTTGGCGACTACTTCAAAGAAAAGGCCATCGCCTGGGCCTGGGAACTGTCGACAGAAGTGTTCAAGCTCCCGGCGGAACAACTGGTGGTCAGCGTCTTTCGCGAAGATGACGACGCCTTCGCCATCTGGCGGGACCAGATTGGGGTGCCCGAACACCGCATTATCCGTATGGATGAAGAAGACAACTTCTGGACCTCTGGCCCCACCGGCCCCTGCGGCCCCTGCTCCGAGATTTACTACGACTTCCATCCTGAACGGGGCGATAAAGACATTGACCTGGAAGACGACACCCGCTACATCGAGTTTTACAACCTCGTCTTCATGCAGTACAACCGGGATGCCGAGGGCAATCTTACCCCCCTGAAGAACCAGAACATTGACACCGGCCTGGGCCTGGAGCGCATGGCCCAGATTCTGCAGCAGGTGCCGAATAATTACGAGACCGACCTGATCTTCCCCATCATCGAGACTGCAGCGGAGATTGCCGGAATTGACTACGCCCAGGCGGACGATTCCACCAAAGTTTCCCTCAAAGTGATTGGCGACCACGTTCGCGCCGTGGTTCATATGATTGCTGATGGCATCACCGCTTCCAACGTGGGGCGGGGCTATATCCTGCGGCGACTGATTCGCCGGGTGGTGCGCCACGGGCGATTAATCGGCATCGAAGGAGCCTTCATCAGCAAGGTGGCGGAAACGGCCATCCAGCTTTCCGAAGACGCTTTTCCCGATACCCGACGACGGGCAGACACCATCCAAGCCGAACTGGACCGGGAAGAGGCCCGTTTCCTGGAAACCCTGGAGCGGGGCGAAAAGCTGCTGGCGGAAATCGTTGAAAAAGCCAGCAAGACTAAAGCCAGGCAGATCTCTGGAGAGGACGCTTTCGTTCTCTATGACACCTACGGTTTCCCCGTAGAATTAACCCAGGAAATTGCCGAAGAACAGGGCCTCACCGTGGACCTGGCCGGGTTCGAGTCCGAGATGGAGAAGCAAAAACAGCGCTCCAAGGATGCCCACCAAACCATCGACCTGACGGTGCAGGGCAGCCTCGATTCCCTGGCGGAACACATCCACTCCACAGAGTTTCTGGGCTACAAGGACAACTCCAGTACCAGCAGGGTGGAAGCGCTGCTGGTAGACGGTGAGTCTGTAGATCAGATCGAAGCCGGTCAGGACGTGCAGGTGGTGCTCAACCAGACCCCCTTCTATGCGGAATCCGGCGGACAGATTGGCGATCGCGGCTACCTCTCTGGCGAAGACCTGGTGATCCGCGTTCATGACGTGAAGAAAGACGGCGACTTCTTCGTCCACTTCGGCAAAGTGGAGCGGGGTGCCCTCAAGGTGGGCGATCAGGTAATGGCCCAGATCGACCGATCCTGCCGCCGTCGCGCCCAGGCCAACCACACCGCCACTCACCTGCTACAGGCGGCCCTGAAAAAGCTGGTGGATACCAACATCTCCCAGGCCGGTTCTCTGGTGGCCTTTGACCGGCTGCGGTTCGATTTCAACTGTCCCCGCGCCCTGACCCCCGAAGAAATCCAGCAGGTGGAAGAGCAGGTTAACACCTGGGTGGCCGAAGGCCACCAGGCGGATGTGTCCGTGATGGCGTTGGAGGAAGCCAAGGCGAAGGGCGCAATCGCCATGTTTGGCGAAAAGTACAGTGACGAAGTGCGAGTGATCGACTTTCCTGGCGTTTCCATGGAGCTGTGCGGTGGCACCCACGTCACCAACACCGCCGAGATTGGCCTGTTCAAAATCATCTCTGAAACCGGAATTTCCTCTGGGGTGCGCCGCATTGAAGCGGTGGCCGGTCCTGCCGTGCTGGAGTACCTGAACGTGCGGGATGCCGTGGTGCGGGATCTGGCCGAGCGGTTCAAGGCCAAGCCCGAAGAATTACCGGACCGCATCACCACCCTGCAGAACGACCTGAAATCGGCCCAGAAAGAACTGGAGACCCTGCGTTCGGAGCTGGCCGTTACCCAGTCCGATCAGCTGCTGGATAAGGCCGAAACCGTCGGTCACCTGAAGGTGCTGGTGGCAGAAATGCCCGGCGTCAGTGCAGATGCCCTCAAGACCGCAGCAGAACGGCTACAGCAAAAGCTCGGTGCCGGTGCCGTGGTTCTGGGTTCTGTCCCCGAGGAAGGCAAGGTCAGTCTGGTAGCCGCCTTCAGTCCCGAAGTCATTGAGAAAAAGCTACAGGCGGGTAAGTTCATCGGCGGCATTGCCAAACTGTGCGGCGGCGGCGGTGGTGGTCGCCCCAACCTGGCCCAGGCCGGCGGGCGCGATGCCGCTAAGCTGCCGGAGGCGCTAGAAACCGCAAAACAGCAGCTTGTAGCTGCCCTCAGCTAAAGCTTACGTAGGATGGGCAAAGCGAAGCGTGCCCATCAGATCTTGATGCTAATATCCCATATCCACCCTGGCAATCTTGTCGATGGGCACGGGCAAGGCCCTTTGCCCATCCTACGCTCTCTTTTGTAAGACTTTTAACCAAGGGGGGCAAAACCCGCTGCATACCCCTTAGGATGGGTAGGAGGAGGGTTTTGTATGCGCCTATCCAGCCATGAGCAGGAGTTTTTCAAACGGTTAAAAGATGTGAATTTGTCGGCTCGCGACCGGGCTGAGATTCGGATGCGATCGCCGGGGTTGGCGGATGCCATCACTGAGTACCAGCAAAAGCATGTGCCGACCCGTCCCTATGTAGCCGAGATTAAGAATGTCCTGCCGGGGCTGCATCCCCACCAGGCCAAGGCCCAACAGCAGGTGGCTTCCCTGCAGCGCATGGGCTACTCCCTTGACCTGGAAAGCCTCAAGTCCAACAATCCCTGGGAGGCTCACCACCTACCTGCGATACTGATTATTGAGCCAATTCGACCCCAATGGGCTGCTGTGCTCAAGGCTCAAGCCATGGAAAAGCAGCGCCGCCGTTTCCAAGCCTATGCCCCTGAAGAAGACGGTGGGGAAGTTTTGGGCGAGTAATTAAGGTTGAGGAAACTCGGAGGGGCGTCGGAATCCTTGCACCGGCACATTCACCAGGGCTTGCTGCATGAAATCTTTCCAAACCGGAGCCGCGTAGGTGCCACCCGTTGCCCCAGAGCCCATGGGTGAATAATTATCATTCCCGACCCAAACCGCGGTAGACAGTTGAGGAACGTAACCCACGAACCAGACATCCCGCTGGGAGTCAGTGGTACCCGTCTTGCCCGCTGCCGGTCGACCAATTTGTGCCCGGGTTCCAGTACCCCTGGCAATCACCCCTTGCAGGACATCCGTCAGGGCCGCAGAGGCCCACGGATCCAATACGAGCTGAGGTTTTGGAGTGTTATCTAGCAGGACGTTACCGCTGCTATCGGTGACCTGAACAATAAAAGTAGGGTCTGAATGCCAACCATTATTGGCGAAGGTGGCATAGGCCCCAGCCATTTCCATGGGGGTCAGATCCACCGATCCCAGCGGTAAGGAAGTGACCGCATTCATTGGACTTGTGATGCCTAAAGTACGGCAGACCTCAATGATCTGGTCAATGCCCACGGCTTGACCCAGCTTTACCGCCGGCACGTTACGGGACAGCTCCAGCGCGGTGCGAATGGGGATATTGCCCATGAAGCTGCCGTCATAGTTTCTGGGGCTGTAGTAACGATATCCATCGGGATAGCTGACAGGGGTATCTGCCACACTACTGGCCGGAGTAAATCGCCCTGTGGCAAAAGCCGTGTAATAGACAAAGGGTTTAAACGCCGAACCCGGCTGTCGATGGGCCTGAATCGCTCGATTAAACTGGCTTTCCGAATAATCGACGCCGCCCACCATGGCTTTTACAAAATGAGTCCGGGGGTCAATGGCGACTAATGCAAGCTGATCCGCAACTCCCCGCAGACGCTGGTGATGGCGTTTTACGACTTCCTCAGCCATGCGCTGCATATTCAGGTCAACGGTTGTTTGAACCCGCATGCCCCCTTTCACTACAGCATCATTGCCAAACCGCTGTTTTAATTCCATTACGGCCGCTTCGGTGACATAGGGAGAAATGCTGCTGCGGAACGACTTAATTTCTCCGATCAGCAGGGGAGCGGCATTTGCTTCTAGTTCTGTTTCGGGAGAAATCCAGCCGAGTTGCCGCATTCGGTTCAGCACAATGGCCTGACGCTGCTTGGTGGCACCGTAATTCTGAAATGGGCTGTAGTCTTCAGGCGCTTGAATCAACCCTGCCATCATGCTGGCTTCCGGCAGGTTCAAGTCTTTTGCCGACTTGTTGAAGTAACTTTGGGCAGCGGTCTCTACCCCGTAGTTATTGTGACCCCAGTACACCTGGTTGAGGTACATTTCCAGGATTTCGTCTTTGGTGAAAATTTGCTCTAGCCGCAGCGCCAGTACCGCCTCGGCCACCTTCCGGCTAATGGTGCGTTCTGGGGTCAAAAACAGGTTCTTCACCAACTGCATGGTGATGGTGGAGGCCCCTTCTACGGTGTCGCCAGCCTGGAAATTCGCCAGCACCGCTCGCCCTACGCTACTGGGGTTAATACCGTTATGGGAATAGAAGTAGCTGTCCTCCACCGCCAGCACCGCCCGCTTCAGGTCGGGGGAAATATCGTTGATATCGACGACTTCCCGGTTGGCTTCATCGTGCAGACTGTAGAGCAGGGTGCCGTTAACGTCGTAGATATAGCTTGTTTCGCTGGGTACATAGTTGCGCAGCACCCGTACATCAGGGAGGTTGCGGAAGCTGATGGCCAAACCTACGAGTCCTCCGGCCACCACAGAACTGGCAATCATCGTAGTCCCCAGCAGGGTGGCAGCGGCCACCTGACCTACATCCTGAACGTATTTCAGGATATGAGGTCCGCGTCGTAACGGCTTAGGCTGGGCACGAATTTTTTGGCGAATCGTATTTGTGGACACGTTTGTTAAGGGGATTTACTAAGATGCGGAAGGGGGATTGTTGAGAAACGCTAAGATTAGCTACGGTTACCTGATCTTTCAACTCTTAACCGTTGGTAGCCGGACAATTTCAGGTCATGGTCATGGGAGTTACGGGTTTCACGCAAATCATTAGAGAGGCCAACTTAACCAGGGAGAAAGAAAAGAATGATTTTGCAACTAGGATAATGCACCTGAGGAAAATCGACCTGAAAGATTAAGAATTGCCGGTTTCGCGGCATAATAAACCCTGGTCAGCCCGAGATGGTCGGTATTGGGCAGGTTGCCTGGCCCCATTGACCAATTTAGAGGAAACACCTCTGCTTTTCCCAATGGGCTTAATCTCCCAGAGACTGATAAAGAATTAGTAAGAACATCTGCTGCACCACCAGCTTAAAACGATAAACGCGATTGCATCATGGCCGATTTGTCTCCCTCCAGGTCTACCACCCCTACCCCCATTCCGGACTCTATCCAACAGATTTATCGAGGGGTGAGCGAGGTGTTCCCCCACCAGCCTGAATCGACCAGTATTGAGGAAAATCTGATCCAGCGCCTGCTAAAAACTGACCGTCCCCTGCGGGTGAAGCTGGGCATTGACCCCACCGGGACCGAAATTCATCTGGGCCACAGTATTCCCGTCCGTAAGCTGCGGGCATTTCAGGATGCTGGCCACACGGCAGTCCTGATTATTGGAGACTTTACCGCCCGCATCGGTGACCCCACCGGCAAGTCTGAAGTGCGGCGACAGTTGACTGTAACCGAGGTGAAAGCCAACGCCGAAACCTACCTGGAGCAGGTTCGTCCCATCCTCGATTTTGATACCCCAGGGCGGTTAGAAATTCGCTACAACTCCGAATGGCTGTCATCCCTGGATTTAGGGAAAATCATCGAGTTGCTGGCCACTATGACCGTGGGGCAAATGCTCGCAAAAGAAGGGTTTTCGGAGCGTTACCAGCAGGGCAATCCGGTCTTTCTCCATGAATTTCTGTATCCTCTCCTGCAGGGTTATGATTCCGTTGCCGTAGAGGCCGATGTGGAACTGGGGGGAACCGATCAGAAGTTTAATATTGCCGTGGGTCGTGACCTGCAGCGACACTTTGGGTTAAGACCCCAGTTTGGGCTGTTGATGCCTCTATTGCTGGGCACAGACGGGACCCAAAAAATGTCGAAGTCCCTGGGCAACTATGTGGGGCTACAGGAAGACCCTCTCAGCATGTACTCCAAGCTGGAAAAGGTGCCCGATGCCCTCATTAAAGACTACTTTGAACTACTAACCCCGGTCAGCCTGGATACCCTGCCCCAAAACCCCAGAGACCAGCAAAAGCAGCTGGCCCTGGCAATTACCCAGCAGGTCCACGGTGAAGAGTCGGCCCGTCAAGCCCAGCAGGCGGCGATGAGTCTGGTGCAGGGTACGGGCCAACCGGCAGAAGGGGTGCCCGAATTTTCCCTGGGGGCCATTAACTTCCCGGCTAAACTGTTTTATGTCTTGGGAGCTACTGACCTCTGTGCCAGCAGCAGCGAAGCCCGTCGTCAAATTCAGGGGGGGGCGGTTAAGCTGGATGGCGAAAAGATGACCGACCCCAACCAAACGTTTGATACTCCCCAAGACCTGGCCAACAAAATCGTGCAGGTGGGCAAGAAAAAATTTGTCCGCCTGGTGGAATAAAGACGGACAAATTTGTCAGCAGGAGGTTAACCCATACCCTTGTAGACACCCATGGCTGGACAATACTGGCAGGAGAGTCAGGTGTTAGGGAAGCCAAGCGGAGGTGGGGCTGGCAGCCCTGGCTTGAGGGGTTGTCCCGCCTCGAAAAACTAACCCTTCGACTGCGCGAGAAGCCTTTGTAGCTTTTCTCGTTCTACGGCAGACAGGGTCGAGGCAAAGGTTTCCAGATCACTCTGGCTCATGTTGCTCAGCACCTGGTGAAGTACTCCCATGTCTCGGGTAGAGGGGTAGGGACCGGCGGCTGAACCGGGGGCAGTATGATCTCCCGTCGACGGAATATCACAGCTACCAGCATCACAATTCAGGTGCAAATCGTGCCAGATCATGGTGGGTAATATCCAGCCCCGACGGCCATGTAACTCATGCAGCAGCACATCGGTCTCCCAATAGGTTTTGGGAGAAGGATAGCTCTCTTCAGCCCAGGCGTGGGGCACGGTAAAGCAACCAAAATGCTGGCGGTATTCTTCAGAATCCAGCAGGGCGGTAATCAGTTCCTTAACGCCCTGGCGCATCAGGATATCGCAGTAGATATGCATTTCTTCCTGATCTTTAGGTGCCCGCCCCATGAAGTGCTTGAAGCAAAGCTCAATAAACTTTTGGTTCGACGAGTTGTAATAAAACTCGTTCAGATAAACCTCCGATTGACCTAGAACCCTGAGAAAACGCTTAACGCCTATTTTATTTCTCAGAAAGTCTTTTTCGGCCTGGCCCAGCATTTTACGTTCGTAAGCGTAGGGTTGACGCTCTAGAACTTGGGCATAGATTTGATAAAGGGCGTTTTGCCGTTCTTCGCGGGCCGATTCGCGACTTACCGTTGTTTCATGGACGGCAAATTCATCAACGTTTGTCATAACAAACCATCCTGCAGCCAACAAAAAATCACAACCAACGTGGGGGCATAAACGTTGTTTTCATGTCATATTGTTAGACTGCCCAATTGCTGTTAAGGGCTACTGCCGACCAAGATTTTCTTAATACAACTTTGCCTGACCTCGGGCAAAACCCTAGACCATTTCTACAATGCCCATCATGCCCTGGTCTTCGTGGTCGAGAATGTGACAGTGGTAAACGGTTTTTCCGGCAAAATCGCGAAAGGGGATACGAATCCTGACGGTTTCGTAGGCTGGAATGTTGACTACGTCTCTCCAGGCCCGCAGGGGTTCGGGCTGACCGTTGCGGCTGATCACCTGAAAAGCATTGGTGTGAACATGAAACGGATGATCCATCCCAGCTTTGTTGGTGATCACCCAGTCTTCAACGGTGCCTAACCTGACTTGGTGATCGACCCGGTGGTGACCAAAAGCTCTGCCATTGATCAAAAATGGGTCCTGGGAGTCTGGGTCGATGCCGTGGTCCAGGACAAATTCCCGCACGGTAACGGGTTCAGGCAGAGAGCCAATTTGGTTCAGGACGGTTGGCAAAGGGAGAGATTCCTGGCCAGCCTGGTAGGTAATGCTGCCTAATGGGATAGGCTCTGTCAGGCTTGGAATGTCAGCCATGCCCATCTCTTGGGCCATCGTGGTAATACCCCGATCATAGGGTAGGCTCAGCAGTTGGTATGTACCGGGATTTTGATCACTCAGTACCAGCAAATCAGCCCGTTCGCCGGGGGCCAGGAGGATCTCTTGTCGCTCCACAGGGGTATTTAAAGCAATACCGTCGGTAGCTGCCAGATACCAGGGGTGATTCTCCAACCGCAGCTGATACACGCGCGAGGCAGAGGCATTTAATAATCTGAGCCGCAGCAAACCACCTGCGGGTAAATCTATCGCCTGGGATGCCTGTCCATTGACGGTAATCAGGTTGCCTTCACGACCCCACATGCGAAACATAGGCATGGGGTCTTGCACCCTTCCCCGGCGGTCTAGGTCGAAATCCTGGAGCACCCAAACGGCTTCCTGGGCCGCCTGAAACTCAGGCAAAGCGTCTATATCACTGCGGACCACAAACGTTCCAGCCAGACCGTGAAACACCTGCTTTGCCACCAGTCCATGAAAGTGGGGATGATACCAGAACAAGCCGCCGGGATGCCCCTCAGGAATCGTAAACTCGTAATCTGCGGGTTGCCCCGGATCTACGGCCCGAAAGGCATCGTCAGCCTTGCCGGTGGGGGGAATGTGTAGTCCATGGAAGTGCAGATTGGTGGGTTCTGGCAGTCGATTAGTGAAGCGAATCCGGACTGTATCCCCAGGCTTAGCCTCGATTCGGGGGCCGGGAACCTGGCCGTTATAGGCCATCAGTTGGGCGCTCCGTCCGGCCAGGGGAACATCGGTGAGTTCGGCGGACAGGTCGATGTCCAGCAGCCCGTTTTCGCTACGGAAGAGGGTAGGCCCAATGTCTCGGGAGGTCTGGTTTGCACAACGGGGCAGTAGCGTCGCTGCCGCTACTACGGTGGAATAGGCGATAAACTGACGTCGTTTCATCAAGGGTTATGAACTACGAGCAGATGTGGGAAGTTTGAGCCAAAGCAGCAGCCCTGAGATAACCAGGCACAACAGCCCTAACCCATTGAGAAAGGGGTACACTATTTCCAGATTAATGCGTCCAAACTTACCCCGGTGCAAATCCAGCAGCCAGAGAAACTCATTGCCCTGGTCCAGGGCAATGGCTGTCTGAAATCCGATGCCCGTAGCTATGGTAATCAATAAGGGCATTACCATAATGGGGGCAACCACCCGATGAAAGTGCCGGATACCGCGAATTTTCATACCTTTACCCGTTTACAACTGGCGGCGCAGTTGCCGCAATACCAGCGGACCAGCCAAAATTAGAGCGAACAAAAATTCCCCCCCTAAGGTGCCTGCCATGCTAGCCTGATCTGCCACAGCAGGGGGTTCCCCAGGGGGGTGAGTTACGGTTTCCGAGACTGCGGGGGCCGGAATTGGGGGAGATCCTGCGGTGGCCTCTTGAGGATCGGGAGCAGGGTTTTCCCCAGGGGTAGCGGCGGTGCCGTGATCGTGTCCGGTGTGGGCCAAAAGGAAACTGTTGGTGCCAGTAGCGGCTAAAGCCATGGGAATTTCTGCCAAATCCTACCTGTCTGCATCCATATCTTAAAGGTACCTCTAACGGGAGAGTCAAGGTCTGGGATGGCCGTGAGTTATATTCCAGTGACCCAGACTCCTGACTCTCCCCTGGTCTGGAGGGTCACGCTATGATGATCGAGGAACTCATGGTGCTCCCTATGGCTGTATTGTCCGCTGCTAACCTGATGCGCATCGGTGAATTGAGCCGTCAGAGCGATCTACCGGTTAAAACTCTGCGCTACTACGAAGAATTAGGGCTGATTAAGTCTGAAAAACGTACTGAGGGAGGTTTTCGGCAGTTTTCTCCCGATTGCTTACCTCGATTGAGCTTTATTAAACAGGCCAAAGCCCTCGGGTTGAGTTTGCAGGAAATTCACCAGATTTTAGAGATTCACGACCAGGGGGACATGCCCTGCCAGCAGGTGCGCCACACTCTTCAGGAAAAGATTACAGATATTGAGCAGCGAATTCAGGAACTGACCCAACTGAAGGGACATTTGCAGGATTTGCTCAGCCAGGATAAAAGCAATTCCAACGGTGATGCCGCCATTTGCCCCATCATTGAGCAGGGGTAAGGTTCTGCGGCAGGAGTAACCCCCAGGGTCCTCGGCGAACTCCGGTGGCTAGATTTATCCAGTGAAAGCTTTTAGAATTTGCCGTTCAGGGCCTCTACGCAGCGATCGCAAATCGCCGGATGCTCCTTGTCCTTGCCGACATAGGTGGAGTAGTTCCAGCAGCGATCACACTTCTTGCCATCAGCTTCTACGACCCCGACCCCAAGGGAATCCGACTCACTGCGGAAGTTCAAGCCGTTCAGTTTTGCTCCTGAGTCCAGAACCTCTACCTGGGAGACCAGGAACAGGTAGCGCAATTCATCCACATGGAGGGAATCAGGGGTGATGACAGCCACCGGATTCATGGCCATTAGCTTCTGCCGCAGTTCCCCGTCGGAGACATACAGCAGGGCCTTGGCTTCCAGAGACGAGCCGATTTCCTTCGCCGTCCGCGCCTGCTCCAGCACTTTGTTGACTTCCTGACGAATGGAACGGACCTGGCTCCAGGTTGCCGCTAGCTCTGGCTGTTGCCACTGCTCATCCAACTTCACCCAGCCGGACTCGAATACAGATTTGGGTTCGATGGTGTAGGGCAGGTTCTGCCAGATATCCTCCGCCATGTGGGAAAGGACAGGGGCGATCGCTCGAGCCAGATTCTCAATGGCGATAGCTAACACCGTCTGGCAGCTTCGGCGACGGGGAGAATCCGCCGCGCTAATGTAGAGCCGATCCTTGGCAATATCCAAATAAAAATTGGATAGATCCACCACACAAAAGTTCTGCACTGTCTGGAAGAACCGGAAGAACTGATAGGTTTTGAAGGCGTCGTCAATTTCTGCAAACACTTCCGTCATCCGGTGCAGCATGTACCGATCTAACTCCGGCAGCTGGTCATAGGAGACGGCGTTCTTGGCCGGATCAAAGTCATGCAGGTTGCCCAGTAGGAACCTGGCCGTGTTGCGAATTTTGCGGTACACATCCGCCATCTGCTTGAGGATGGTTTTGCCCAGGGGCACGTCCGAGGAATAATCCACCGAAGACACCCATAGGCGCAGCACATCGGCCCCATAGGGCGGGTCCTGCTTCTGGTTTTTGCCCCCTTCGATCACCACCGACGGGTCCACCACATTGCCCATGGACTTACTCATTTTGCGGCCCTGTTCGTCCAGGGTGAAACCGTGGGTCAGCACCGTTTTGTAGGGAGCATGGCCATTCACCGCTACGCTGGTGAGCAAGCTGGACTGGAACCATCCCCGATGCTGGTCCGACCCTTCCAGGTACATCTCCACCGGATAGTGCAGTTCTTCCCGCTGTTGCGCCACCGCTGCCCAGGAAGAACCCGAGTCAAACCACACATCCATGGTATCGGTGCCCTTGCGGTAGGTTTTGCCGTTGTTACGGTAGCTTTCCGGCAGCAGCTCCGCCTCCGGGAGTTCCCACCAGGAGTCAGAACCTTTTTCGGCAAAAATGGCCTTGATGTGGGCCAGAGTTTCGGCGTTGATCAGGGGCTCGCCGGTTGCTTCGTCGTAGAACACCGGAATCGGCATTCCCCAGGTGCGCTGACGGGAGATACACCAGTCAGATCGGTCCGCCACCATGGCCGTAATCCGGTTTTCCCCTGTGGCGGGAATCCACTGGACTTCCTTGATGGCTTTCAGGGCTTCATCCCGGAAGCCTTCCACCGAAGCGAACCACTGCTCAGTGGCGCGGTAGATGGTGGGTTTTTTGGTGCGCCAGTCATAGGGATACTTGTGGACGTAGGGCTCTTGATTCAGCAAAGCGTCGGCGTTCTCCAGGGCCTCAATGACCGCAGGGTTAGCATCCTTCAGCACATTCAGCCCCTCGAAAGGACCAGCTTCAGCGGTCATGTCGCCCCGCTCATCCACCGGACACAGCACCGGTAGACCATAGCGTTGCCCGACCCGGAAGTCTTCTTCACCATGACCAGGAGCGGTGTGGACGAGGCCCGTACCCGATTCTGTGGTGACGTAGTCGCCGCCGATGAGGATGGGACTTTCCCGGTCGAAGAGGGGATGGCGGTAGGTGGAATGCTCCAGAATCTTCCCGGGCAGTTCAGCCCGAATAGTCAGCTCAGCATCCAGCACCTGGGCCATGCGCTCTACCAGATCCTTGGCCATCAATAAGTATTGAAACGGCTGGCCAGAGGCCACTTCTACCACGGCGTAGATGAGCTCGGGGTTTACTGCTACCCCTAGGTTTGCAGGAATTGTCCAGGGGGTCGTAGTCCAAATGGCAACACCCAGCCCGGGTAAATAAGGGTTCAGGGTTGAGGCCGCCGACTCAGCCGCACCCACCATGGGAAAGGCTGCATAGATGCTGGGCGACGTGTGACCTTCGGGATATTCCAGCTCAGCCTCAGCCAGGGCAGTTTGGGATGTAGGACTCCAGTGAACAGACTTGAGACCCCGATAGATGTAGCCCTTCAGGTACATCTGGCCAAAAACTTCGATTTGTGCCGCCTCATAGTCCGGCGTCAGGGTCATGTAGGGATGGTCCCAGTTGCCCCAGACGCCGTACCGCTTAAAACTGTTGCGCTGCCGATCAATGGTCTTCAGGGCAAAGGCTTTGGCTTTTTTGCGCAGCTTGATGGGGGTCAGGTTAGCCCGGGTTTCAGAGTCCATCGCCTGCAAAACCTTCAGCTCAATAGGCAGGCCATGGCAGTCCCAACCCGGGATGTAGCGTACCTTGCGCCCCTGTAGGAGTTGGTATTTATTAATAATATCCTTCAGGATTTTGTTGAGGGCGTGGCCAATGTGCAGATCACCGTTAGCGTAGGGGGGGCCATCGTGCAGCACAAACTCAGGTCCGGGGTTGTGCTCGGCCAGCCGTTCGTAAATTTCGCTGTCGGCCCAAAATGCCTGGAGTTCGGGCTCGCGCTTGGTGGCGTTAGCCCGCATCTCAAACGTTGTCTTAGGCAGCAGAACCGTATCTTTATAACTGTTTGTGTCTGTCACAACCTGAAGAACCTAGAAGGGCAATGATGTTCAGCCATTATCAAAGAAAGGCTACGTCAATTCAACAGCCTTTCTGTTTTATCTATCCTAATATGAATGGCACTGAAATAAGCTGAAATCAACCATCGCAAATGGCCGAAAGCCTTGATCTACCGTAGGGTGGGCACTGCCCACCAGCCTTAAATCAGTGACATTCATCCTAATATCCTTGCTTCCCAGTCAACAGAAGTTTCTGCGACAAAGCTCCGCGCCCAATGCCTCCGCCCGTTGAGGGCCCGGTCAGGCTAGGCCCGATAAGATTCAGCGCGAAAGAGAAATTTCGTGCTGCTGCTGACTTTGATTACTGCTGTCGGCCTGGAAGTAGTCTTGAATGTGGGAACGACGCACCTGCCGCTGCTGGTTGGTTTGCCAGACCTGCCCGCTCGTGACATTTAAACAGGTGAGCCACTGACCTTCGCAGGCGGCTGTATCGAGACAAATCGCATGGCCTAAATTTATCGGATAGCCATTTCTCTGGGGGGTATGGCCGCACACCATGGTTTTTCCGGAACAATGGGGTTTGGGATGGTTAAACTTCTTCCAAAACAGGGCCTCCCGTGACTGTTGAGCCAGGGGTTTATCTGCTTCCAGGGTGGCATGGACAAAGATGTGGTTCTCCGTCACGAACCAGTCCAGGCATTCTTCTTCGACGAAGCGCCAGTGTTCCAGCGGGATGTCTTCCAGGTGGCCCTGCCCCTCGGAGGGCGCGTAGGAATTTAGAGTGCTCTCGTCGATTAAGACACTATCGTCAATGCGGGGTTGTTTCAGCCTCTGGGCCGCCAGCATTTTGAGTTCATGATTACCCAGCAGGGGAACCAACACCCCCTTGCTAGAAAGCTGAAGCAGACGGTCAAACACAAGCTTAGTTTCCGGACCTTTATTGATGTAGTCGCCCAGGGCAATAACTTTATCGTTCGCCTGCAGGTCTATGGCGGCGAGCATGGCATCAAAGGCGGTGCCACAGCCATGGATATCGCCAACGGCAAAGAGACGCATACTTGAAATGAACCTTCTGCCCTACCTTTAGATCATACCGTGACCTCAAAAAACTCACAATTTCGCAGAAAAAATAAGTGAGAAAAATTCTCATCAATTCGGGCTTTCTATGACAATGAATATGTCTATATGTCTAGTCCTTTCCTGAGGGCTATACGTCTAGCTGTATACCTCGAAAGAGCGAGGAGGGTAAGCTAATCTAGCTGACTGTGCAGGTATTTGAGTAATTATGAACTCTGTATTAAACTTTCTTCAAAGGCGTTCTGTTCCCGATATGCTGAGCCTATTAAACTTGAGTGATGATAAAAAGGAGGCTCTGCCTGGATGGTTTTATTTTGCCAGGCAAGAAACTTTGAGTGAGAGATTTTTCTGAAGAGCTGACTGTAAGTGTTTCTGTTATTTGGAAATGATGGATACTCCCCAGAAGTTGTTTGATAAGGCTACTGAGTATGGGTTGCTTTGTTGTTCGTCCGATCAGGGTGAGCACCGTATTCGACCCAAAGACGATCAGGCCAGATGGTGCTTAACCTATGCTAAAGGTCGCTGGGTATTAAGCTCTAACGGCGTACCTCAAATGCATTTTCGATATGAGGAGGTGATGAAATTTTTGGAACGATTTTCCCATCAACCGGTGGCGAAAACTTAAGTTCATGGGCTCCTGTAACCATGGGTCCCGGTAATGATGTTAATCATCATATCTGTCAGGTCATCAGGGTGAGCTGGTCCCATGGCTGACCGTAGTACCTCCACCATAGTCACCCCCAGGATAATCTCACTTTCGCCCTGAGTTCCCTAGCTTCTCCATGGATCGAAAGCGGCCAGAAACAACGCTCTAAAGGGGGCTAATGCGAGGGGGCGTCAGATTTTTCCTTAAACTTGATGGACTTGAAAGTTCCATGAAACATTGAATCTTTATCGGGGCAGTTGTTTATTTACTGACTCATTAAGTATGCGCCCTGAAAATAGCTGGATTTAGCTTCCAATGCTCGAAACAGTAAGCGAAGACTATTTGGTAAAAACCATGGTTAATCGCTTACTCCCCCTGGTTCTGCTCATCGGAACCTCCACAATGTTGGCCCTCTTGCCGGGCAATTTGAGTGAACCTTTCGTTGGCCAGTCTATGGAGCAGGACGTTCCCCAGGACATGATGGCTCGCTGGAGACCCGGCACCGGTGCGCCGCGGGGCAGTGGCCGTCGAGGTGTCTTGTAGTCTAGGGTGTGGCAACTCCTAGCTCGTTGAGTTGATACTGGGCATCTTCGAAGCAGCCTACTCGACCAACTTCTAAGCATTGGGTTGAGACCTGCTCAAAGTCATCAATGGCCTGCTCGGTTTCTCCCCGGTCCGCATACAGGAGACCCCGGTCATAGTAGGCAAAGGGATGCTCGGGATCAAGGGTTAACGTTTGGTTGAGGTCGTCCATGGCCCCTTCTAAGTCCCCCAGCTCTTGGCGGGTGAGGGCCCGATTATAATAGGCTTCGGGATTAGCCGGGTCAATTTGTATCGCCACGGTAAAGTCCTGAAGCGCCCCTTGCGGATCCCCCAATCGACGTTTGACCAACCCCCGATTTTCGTAAGCGAGGCTGTTGTTCGGACGGAGGTTGGTCGCTTCGGTACAATCTGCCAGGGCCTGGGCGTTTTTTTGCAAATTTGACAGCGATAAGCAACGGTTCAGATGGGCGAAGGCTCGAACTTTAGGGTCTTCAGCGACCGCCAGGGCAGCGGTGTAGTCCTGGACAGCCCCTTCCTCGTCCCCCAGGTGTGCCCTGGCGGTGCCACGGTTGACGTAGGCGTCGCTGAAGGTGTTGTCCAGTCTCAAGGCCTGGGTGTAGTCTGCGATCGCACCCTGGGAGTCGCCTACATGGAACCGGATTTTACCCCGCTGGAACAGAAGTTCAGGGTCTTCTGGCCGAGCTTGAATAGCCGCTGTAATATCCTGCAAAGCCTGGTCAGAATCTCCCCGGTGTTCCCAAAGCAGGGTCGACCTTTGAGCCAGAGAACTGGCGTGGTTCGGCGTTTTGGCAATAATTTGATTGAGATGGTCAATGGCCTGGTCAACCTGGCCTGTATTTGCGGCTGTCTCGGCCTGTTGTGCCAGGTTGGTAATCGCGAACCGCTGGGGCACATTGAGGGCAACCGCCGCTCCCAAAATCGCTACGATTGGTAAAGCCACCATGCCGAGCCACCAGCCTGTTCTCCCTGGGGGACGGATAGCAGATGCCCATGGGGCTGTAGCTTCTATATTGGTGGGCGTTCTGAGCTCTGCAGGGGGATTCAAGCTGTCATCTTGGGGGCAGGTTTCCTCGGGCTCATGCCCTTGAACCGGGGTTTCCGCCAGCTGGGTCAAAATCGTTTTAGCCCGGGCAAAATCAGAAGTGGGATTCGGAGATACCATCTCCACCAAAATATTTTTTGTCCCTGGGCTCAGGGTCGAGCATTCATCGAGTTGTAGCCTGAACTGGTCTAAAAAATCAGATTGTTGAAACTGGGGCAACGCTGCAGCCCCTAAACCGGTAGCCACTCGAAGCCCGATCATCCCTAGGGCAAAATGGTCAGCATTGAAGTGGGGATGCTGGCGCGGGGAGATCTGGGGGAGATAGGGAGAAGTGACGGCTAAATCGGAATTGACATCGTTGTTATAGCCATTGTCGTTGTCATTGCCATTGCTGGACTCTTTGGCGTAACTCCCCTCATGGGCCAGGCTGAAGTCGACCAGCACCAGGTGATTGTCCTTTTGATGGCGAATCAAATTATTGGGATGGAGGTTTTGGTGCACGACTCCATGGTGCTGTAGGACCTCCAGGCAGGACAAGATTTCGGTGAGCAATCGCCGCACTTCCCCTTCAGGGCGGGGTTGGTTCAGGGCCAGCTCAGACTGCAAGGAGCGCCCTGGCACATAGGCGCGAACCCAATAGAAATCGGTACCTTCCTGGATGCAGGCCAAATTTTTGGCCAGGGCCGGATGATCCCCCAGGCGCTGAAGAATTTTGGCACGCTTAGCTAACAGTTCATTTAAGAACTTCAGAGTTACTGGGTTTCGGGTTGGAAATTGTAGATGTTTTACAATGCACTTAGCCTTCGCCAGATCGCTGTAATCAGTCATCAGGTAAGTTTTGCTGTAGCTCTTACTGCTGATGACTCGAAGTAATTGAAACCTTCCGTCAAGTAACCGTTTTACAGCCATGCTCTTTATAAGGTAAACGCCCTGATGAACGACCCGGTAACGCTAAAGGTTGGGTCCGGCTAAATTTCCCACCCAGTCAAATTATTCTAGTTCAGCCCCTTTCTCGCAACGGGCAATCTATTTGTTAAAGTTTTGAACCCATGTTTTGCGTTATTTATGACGGCAACTGTAACCTGTGCGTTAACTTAGTGCGCCTCCTCGAAACGTTAGATCGGGGGCAACTGTTTCGCTACGTGCCCATGCAAGATCAGGCAACGTTGGCAACCTTTGAGATCACTCCCCAAGACTGTGAGGTGGGCATGATACTGATTGACCTGGATCATCCAGACCAACGGTGGCAGGGGAGTGACGCCGCAGAAGAAATTGGTCGACGTCTGCCTGCAGGGCAAATTTTTGTGCAGGCTTACCGGGCGTTACCAGGCTTAAAAGCTAGTGGCGATCAGGTGTATGGCTTCATCCGGGATAATCGCTATGCCATATTTGGTCGGCGCAGTCAGCAGTACACCTCCCCCTATCCCTTTTGTGATAACCAGAGCTGTCAGAAAATGATGGAGAATTCATGACAAAATCCCGGTATCGGTTGAGTTCCAATACCGGGGACTGGAGTTATGAAAACCTGGGTCAGATTACGGCACCCAGGCTAATCCATTTTCGTAAAAGGTTGTGGAGGCTAATACTGAGGGCCAGAATTCATCGGCCTTATCAATGTTCCCGGGGATATCTTCCAGCCACAGCTGCTGAACTTCTGCGCTGTAGTTTAAGTAAAGCTTGCCATCAACAATTTTCCAGGCTCTTGGGTCAACGGATGCCAGGTTGCCCTCGCTCATTGCCTTAGCGCAGTACCCGCCATACTGAGGCGCATAGGCGGCTGGACTATCCGCAAATTTTGCCCTATTCTCGGCACTGCTGAAACGCCAGGTTGCGCCGTTCCATGCGTATTCGTAAGCTTCACTGCCGGCCACGGCTTTGCCTTCGGTAAAGTAAGCCACCGGGTCAGCGCCACGGATAGCCAGGTCGCTGGAAGTCTCAACGTAAACTTCTGTGTGAGGCGGCTCAAAGGCCTGGACGACATCAGCCCCGGCACAGGGGTCGGCAGCGGCACAGGGGTCAGCAGCAGCGCAGGGGTCGGCAGCAGCGCAGGGGTCAGCAGCGGCACAGGGGTCAGCAGCGGCACAGGGGTCGGCAGCGGCACAGGGGTCAGCAGCAGCGCAGGGGTCAGCAGCAGCGCAGGGGTCGGCAGCAGCGCAGGGGTCAGCAGCAGCGCAGGGAGCGGCATTAACCGGGGTGAGTCCGCCAGGCAAAGCAACAGCGCCCACTGACAGGGCAGAAGCGGCGACCAGCGCGGCAAAATACTTGATTCTCATGAAACATTACCAGAAATATCAGATCAGCAAACTCAGTGGGTACGCCCCACCCTGGTTCCAATAAACGGTCTACTCCTGAAGATGGACTGAAGAATGCCTGAGTTAAATCTAAAGGGACGCTGAGAAAACGCTGAGAATGCGGCATCGAGCCTTGCCCCTACCCAACCTATCTACCTCACCTACTTCATCCGCCCTTGCATGGCCACCCTAGCCGCCAATTTGCGACATCGTCCGGCTATAGGCTCCGGTGGTTCCAGATTCCCGCATTTTGAAATTGATTTCAGGCTTTTCCTCGACCATGCCCCTGACCTGTTCCCTCAAAGCTAATAGGGATTGGCCGGTGCGGAGGGGAGTTTTGAGGTCAATCTGGCCGGTCTCATTGAGCAAGCAGGGACGCAGCCAGCCATCGGCGGAAAGTCGCATGCGGTTGCAGCGATCGCAAAAGCACTCCGACATCTGGCTAATAAAGCCCAGGGTTCCTTTTGCTCCGGGAATTTGGAACACATCCGCAGGCCCATTCCCACGCACGGTGGATTCTTCCAGTCCCCAGCGTTGACGGATAGTCTGACGAATGGTTTCTGAGTCCACCCAGCCCCGGTTTTTGAACAAATCTCCATTGCCAATGGGCATAAACTCAATAAACCGGACATGCCACTCTCGATCCAGGGTTAGGGCGGCCAGATCCAGCACTTCGTTGTCGTTGACGCCGGGAATTACCACCACATTCAGCTTTAAGGGGGAAAACCCAACCCGATGGGCCGCCTGAATCCCTGCCCATACCTCAAACCAGCGGGAGCGTCCTCGCCCTCCTACAATGTGCTGAAAGGTTTCCGGGTTAAGGGAATCGAGGCTGATATTGATGCGTCGCAGCCCGGCATCCCAGAGATCCTGAGCCATCTTGCTGAGCAGAAAGGCATTGGTGGTCATCGCCAGGTCTTCCGTGGCTGGCAGGGTCGCGATATCCCGCACAATATCCACCACATCGGGACGAATCAACGGTTCTCCTCCGGTCAGGCGAAAGCGAGTAAATCCCACAGGAAAAAATACTTCTTGTAATAGCCGTCGCAGTTCATCCCGGGTCAGCCAATCTTGTTGTTGCACGTACTGCAGGTCAATCCCCTCCGGCATGCAGTATTGACATTGAAAATTACAGCGGTCGATCAGACTAATGCGAAGATAATCGATGGCGGGCATGGGGAGTTATGCAGCTGGGACATCTGGCAAATGGTTCCCTGATCAGGGTAACCATTGCCCTTGGTGTATTAGTTTAGCAACATCAAGGTTTCCAAAGTGGGTCTTTTGTTACGGCTCATCGGGCAGATTGCTAGGTTGGGAACGGACTTCCTTTAACTGTTGTGCTTCCAGGAAGAACGCCAATCTAAGGCTGGTGGGTAGTGGCCATCCCTTTTCCAATTAAAACTTTCAGCGATCTGCCAGGTTCATATCCCGGCCTATGGCGTCCCATTTATCATTAAAAATTTTTATCCAGGTGTTCAGATCGTCATGGCTAGTTCACCCCAACCCTCTCCCCCTCGCCCGGGCTACACTCTGCCAGTTTTTGCCTGTGCCGCAGCCCTAGCGGCCTTAAGGCGGTTGATTGACTCCCAGGACGAGCCAAAATCCGTTGCTGTGGATTTGCTCAATCCTCCCCGGTCTGCAGAAATTGCGGTTGACCAGCTGGCCCCTTTGCCGGATGGGGCAGTATTGGCCATTACCCACAGCGATCCCGGCGATAACCTGGATCTGACTCGCCATACTCCTGTGTGGGCTGTGGTTACCTGGAATGCCAATGCCCCATCGGATCCTATCCTTCTAGAGGGAGGGGAAGGGATTGGTACAATCAATTCCCAAGACGGGAAAGCGGCCATTTACCGCTATGCTCAACATTTGATTGAGCATAACCTGAGCCGCTGGTTGCCCGCTGGCAAAGGGATTCGAGTCACGATTGTCCTGCCCGAGGGGCGAGCCCTGGCTGAGCGTACCTCCAATGCCGCTTTTGGGGTGGTGGAGGGGCTGTCATTGCTGGGAACATCCGGTATTTCCGAGCCCCTCAGTGCCCCCGGGCAGCTGGAGCAAGCCCGACAAGTGCTGCGGGGAAAAGCCCAAACCTATCCCCGCTTAGTGTTTTGCCTGGGGGAAAATGGGCTGGATCTCGCCGTGAAGCTGGGCATTCAGCCCGACTGCCGGGTTAAAACCGCCAATTGGATCGGTCCCATGCTGGTGGAGGCGGGGCAGCTGGGAGTAGCTGGTGTATTACTGCTGGGCTACCACGGCAAGCTGATCAAGCTAGCGGGAGGAATCTTTCATACCCATCATTATTTGGCGGATGGACGGCAAGAGATTCTGGCGGCCCATTGCGTTGGGGCGGATGTTTCCCCTGACGTCATCAAAGCCGTGCTCCGGGCCGAGACGGTAGAGGCAGGCCTACAAATTCTCAGGGACAGTGATGGCGAAAAGGCCCTGGCGGTTTATGCCGCCATCGCAACCCGCATAGACGAGCGGGCCTCGACCTACGTCAAGGCTCATACCGGGCAGGCTTTGACCGTGGGAAGTCTCTTATTTGACCGGAGACGCCGGATCGTGGCGACGAGTTCCCTGGGGCACCACCTATTTGAGCAAGTTTTGATAGACTAAAAGGAATATTTTTAGATAAATTTAGTAGCTTTTAATACCGTTAGTTAGCCTGAACGATTCTGAAACTGAGTCAATTCCCTCTGTCGAATGCGGCATAAAGACATTGGATTTGGGCCCCAGGGCTATTGCCCAGCGGCTAAAGCCAGCTTTTCTTGGGCTACCCCTAAACTTCTGATTCTGGTCAACGCTTTTGTGAGGTTTCAGCTAATTTTTGCTTAAAGCAATCTGGGTTGTGAGCCGCTGCAGCGGTACCTTTGTTCCATTAACCGATGGCTGTCTAGGGAGGCCAGCTACCCTCTGGTTCTATCCATATCTATAAACCCAATATCTTTTCGTCGAATTCGCAGGATTCAACCGTGACTCTTCAAACCGAACCGCCCGCTAACTTAGAAAACTCGTCGATGCCAGAGATTAACCGTCAAATGCTGGCCATTCTGGACTTCGGATCCCAGTATTCCGAACTCATTGCCCGTCGCATTCGGGAAACGGAAGTTTACTCGGAGGTGCTCTCCTACCGCACCACGGCAGAACAGCTGAGGCAGCTTAACCCCAAGGGCATTATCCTTTCCGGTGGGCCCAACTCAGTTTACGATCGGGGGGCTCCCCACTGCGATCCCGAGATTTTGAACCTGGGGATTCCCGTGCTGGGGGTCTGCTATGGCATGCAGCTGATGGTGCAGCAACTGGGGGGCCAGGTCGAACGGGCCGAGCGGGGAGAGTATGGTAAAGCCGCCCTATACATCGATGATCCCACCGATCTGCTGACCAATGTTGAAGACGGCAGCACCATGTGGATGAGCCACGGTGACTCGGTGGCCCACCTGCCCGAGGGATTTGAACTGCTGGCCCATACCGATAACACCCCCTGTGCCGCGATCGCAGACCACCAGCGCAAGCTCTACGGCGTGCAGTTTCACCCCGAGGTGGTCCATTCAGAAGGGGGCATTGCCCTGATTCGCAACTTTGTGTACCACATCTGCGAATGCCAGCCCACCTGGACAACCGAAGCCTTTGTGGAAGAAGCCATTCGGGAAGTTAAAGGCAAAGTGGGCGAAAAACGGGTCCTGCTGGCCCTGTCAGGCGGGGTAGATTCCTCTACCCTGGCCTTTCTGCTACACCGGGCCATCGGGGATCAACTCTGCTGTGTCTTCATTGATCAGGGCTTCATGCGTAAAGATGAGCCCGAACGTCTGGTGAAGCTCTTCCACGAGCAGTTCCACATTCCCGTGACCCACGTCAAAGCGAGGGAGCGTTTTCTGGCCCAGGTAGAAGGCATTACCGATCCCGAGGAAAAACGAAAACGCATTGGCCACGAATTTATTCGCTGTTTTGAAGAGGAATCGAAACGTCTAGGCCCCTTTGACTACCTGGCCCAGGGAACGCTCTACCCGGACGTGATCGAATCTGCCGATACCAACGTTGATCCCAAGACTGGGGAACGGGTCGCCGTAAAAATTAAAAGCCACCATAACGTCGGTGGGCTACCCAAGGATCTACAGTTCAAACTGGTCGAACCGCTGCGGAAACTCTTTAAAGATGAGGTTCGTAAGGTTGGCCGTTCCATTGGTCTGCCCGAAGAAATTGTCAATCGCCATCCCTTCCCCGGTCCGGGCCTGGCCATTCGGATTATTGGCAAAATCACCGAAGAGCGGCTCGAAATTCTGCGTAATGCTGATTACATCGTACGCGACGAAATTCGTAAGCGGGGGGTTTATAGCGATTTCTGGCAGGCCTTTGCCGTTTTGTTACCGGTGCGTAGTGTCGGGGTCATGGGAGACCAGCGTACCTATGCTTACCCCATTGTGCTTCGTTTGGTAAGCAGTGAAGACGGTATGACCGCCGATTGGTCCCGCGTCCCCTACGATTTCCTGGAGGCGGTTTCTAACCGCATTGTGAATGAAGTAGACGGAGTCAATCGGGTGGTTTACGACATTACCTCAAAACCTCCGGGAACCATCGAGTGGGAGTAACCCCCATTTTATTAGGCCGGTATCCAGGAATCCCTAGCATTAACCCCCATGGCTGACCAGGATGTAATTATCATCGGTAGCGGCATCGGGGGCCTAGTTGCCGGTGCCTTGCTGGCCCGATACGGTAAATCCGTACTCATCTGCGAAAGCTATCGCATCCCTGGCGGGGCTGCCCATGAATTTACCCGGCACGGGTTTCGATTCGACTCCGGGCCATCCTTCTACTGTGGATTGGGGGACCCTAAATCTCTCAATCCCGTTCGTCTAGTGCTGGAGGTTTTGGGCGAGTCTTTAGAGACTGTCTCCTACGACCCTCTCGGGTATTACCATTTCCCGGAAGGTACCCTACCGATCTACCGCAATAGTCAGCGATATCGCCAGGCCATTGCCCGGTTTAGCCCCCAGGGCGCTGAGGAAATGGCTGGCCTTGAAGCTCGTTTCCTGCAGCTTTACGACGCCCTAAAAGCCGTTCCCCTGCTGGCCCTCAGACAGGATTGGCAGCTTTTGCCCCTGCTGCTGCGGCGCTGTCCTGCCGCCCTCCCTCAACTGTTACGGCGGCTGCCCGACATCCAGGCTTCCGCCGGGCAAATTCTCGATCAGACAGTACAGGACCCCTGGGTACGGCGACTGGTGGATCTGGAATGTTTTCTCCTCTCAGGTCTGAAAGCCCACGATACCGTTGCCCCCGAAATGGCCTTCATGTTTGGGGAAAGGGATGCCTCCGAGGTGGATTATCCCGTAGGGGGCAGTGGGGCTATGGTGGCAGCACTGGTGCGGGGCTTGGAATGCTGGGGCGGGCAACTGCGCCTCAATACCCACGTTGAGCAGATTTTAGTGGACTCCGGTGAGGTCAAGGGCGTTCGTCTTAACGGGGGAGAAGTGCTGACTGCCCCGGTGGTCATTTCTAACGCCACCCTCTGGGATACCGTTAACCATCTGTTAGCTCCCCACCATTTGCCCCCCAGCTACCGTTACCAGGCGCTTGAGACTCCCACCGTTGACAGCTTTATGCACCTGCACCTGGGCATCCGGGCCGACGGTCTGGAGGATCTGAAGATTCACCATGTCGTCGTCCATGACGGCGAGGTGGATATTACAGCACCCGGTAATACCTGCATGATTTCCATCCCGTCGGTGCTGGATCCTTCCCTGGCTCCACCCGGTCATCATGTTATTCATGCTTACACCCTGGAACCCTGGCAGGGATGGCAGCAGGAAGGCGATTATCAAACCCGTAAGGGAAAAAGCGCTGAACCCCTCTACAGAGCTATAGAAAAGGTGATTCCTGATTTACGTCAGGGAGATCAAGGCACTTCCCGCATAGCATTGGATTTAATTGGCACCCCCCTGACGCATCAACGGTTTTTGAGACGACACCAGGGTACCTATGGCCCCGCCATTAAAGCCGGAGAGGGGATGTTTCCCGGCAATAAAACTCCCATCCGAGGACTTTACCGGGTAGGAGACTCCACGTCCCCAGGAATTGGCGTTCCTGCGGTAGCCGCTGCCGGCATCATGTGTGCCAATGGCCTGGTTCCGGTGGGGCAAGTATTAGCTGGATTGAACAACTCCGCCTGAGGTGGTAGACCTTTGGCTCCGGCATCAAACAGGAGGCTGGTTTGATCCAGGGTTTTCCCGCCGTTATTAACCCCTGGTTGGATTAACCATACCCAATCGATGATGGCGGGAACGCATCGGTCGGAGGTTAATGTTTTGTGGGTCTTCTCCTGGTCCGTTGGCGGCAGGGCAAAGCTCAACATCTCTGCCGCCGTGAGGGCCTGCTCTAACGGAAACAGGTTGAAGACCGTAGGGTCAAGGCGAAACTTATCCGAGAAACCGGTCGTGGCGACGTCCTGGGCGTTATCTGTAGGGTCCGACGACAAGGTCTCAGGGGATGATGACGATTGTCTTTCCACCTGGACTGGCGCTTCCTGGCTCAAAGGCAGGCTCGAAGGCGGAGGCTCCAGGGTCGGGCGGTGGCTCTCCGGGAGGGGCGCAGCCGTAGATGCGGGCCTGACGGAGGGGGGGGGAGCAGTCGTCAGGGGGGCTACCTGGGCCGTTTCTTCAGCCTTTTGGACCTGCTCAGATGCGGTTTCAGGCAAATTTGCGCTAGGCGCAAACCCTACCTGCCCATGGGTGGGGGTGGCTGCAGGGCGAGAGAACTGGGGCTGTGGAGCTTGGCCTGCGGGGGTGAGCTGTATCTGGGCGCTGGATGGGGATTGGTGATGGCGACTCCCCTGGGGCCTGGTGGCGGCAGGAATCGCGTTATTTAGGCCTGGGGTTGTCCATGGGGCAAGATCATTGGTGGCCGACAAACCACTGGTTTGACTGATGTCCGGGTTTTGAGTTGCCGGATCAGGGCTCACCGGGGTTGGTATCGGTTCAGAAACCAGCGGGTCACTTGAGGGGCGAGGTTGGATGTTCCCCTCCCCCCCGACCCTGTCAAGGCCTGGAGGATCTGAACCTGCAGCCGTCAGTACCGACAATTCTGTAGGCCGCCCGGAAAGGTGGTGACGGTTGGGGCCTGCTTCTGTCACCTGGTCCGTGACGGAATTGGTATCAGCCGCGGGATTGGTTGCCCCTAAGCCTGACCCCGGATTCAACCGTAAATCAGGCGAGCGGCTCAGGTGTTGCCCCTGACTGGCTGCGGGTATCGTTGCCGGGGGCTGAGGCGATGAAGGGGCTCTAGCTGTCAAGTCCTGGGCTTCGCCTTGGGGGGGCTCACCGTTGGATAGGGCACCACCGTCTGGTCTGGATAGCTCGGCGGTGTCTGCCAGGTTATGAGCCTGGCCTTGTGCCCGTCCGGAGGGGTTAGCCGATGACGCGGTGGATAAAACCGGAGCCCCTAACCCCGTAGAGGATCCATGCACTGAAGCGGGTGGCAGAACATAGGGCTGCACCCGTGAGGTCGATGTTACAGCCGTTGTGGGTCCTGGCAGGTTGACCCTGGGGGTTTCAGACTGAACTACAGTCGGGTTACTGGAAATTGGGGACGGTGCGGATAGGTCCGGGACCTTGGCTTGCTGGGTCCGAATGCGTTCCAACCTTGCCCTCAATAGTTTAGAGGTTTGCCCGTTAGAAACTGACGCCCGGGAACTACGGCTCCTTGTCAGCTGTGGCGAAGGAGCCGATTCGTTAATCCCTGCAGATTGCCTGGTTCCTGTCTCAGGTGCCGTTACTGAGGGGGTAATCGTTGCCTCTAGCTGCGCTTGATTTTCAACCTGGATGGCTTCATCCTCCAGGGGCTGAGTATCCTCCGCGACCGGGGGCGACGAGTGATTAGAACCGCAGGCCGTCAGGGCTAAAATGCTGCCCCAAGATGCAAGCGTCCGAACACGCATAGACCACTCCTAAACCGATAATTCAGTCCTAGCTGTTCCTCTTTACAGAGCCCGCAGCAGGAGTCAGCACGATCCCGCAAACGAATCTTAAAGTTTTTGTTGGACTACCGATTTTCCAACACACGCTTTTTATGAAACCCAGGTCCCATGTCGGTGGTCATCCGTGGCCTTCAGGATGACTTAAGCTAGATAACATGAGGATTTACTCTAACGGGCTATCTCCTGCGGAGCCTTGAATGCTATTTCCGCAGCCTTGAATAAGGTGATTAACTGGTCTCTGCGCATTTCACATTCATGAACAATGATGACTGGGTAAATGATTGAAATGCAGGGTGAACTGGCGGCTCTCAGTGCCGCTTTTTTGTGGGCCTTAGCCACGGTGATTTTTGGCCGATTAGGCAAGTACCTGTCGCCGCTGGTGTTGAATTTGACCAAAGGGGCAATCGCGGTTTCCCTCCTGGGGCTCACTTTAGTCTTACTCCAGCGGGCACCGGTGGGGCTTGATGCCGTTACCATTAGCCTGCTGCTGGCCAGTGGCATGATTGGCATCGGGGCCGGAGATACGGCCTATTTTGCCTCCTTAAACCATTTAGGGCCGCGTCGTGCCCTGTTAATGGAAACCCTCGCCCCTCCCATCGCGGCTCTCATTGCCCTGGCGTTTTTGGACGAGAGGCTCAGTCTTTCATCCTGGATTGGTATTCTGCTGACGGTAGTGGGGGTGGTATGGGTAATTTCTGAGCGGGTCCCCCAACCTGCTGGTCTCACCGCAAGGGTCAGTTCCCGTGGTATCTGGCTGGGGACTCTGGCGGCATTAGGGCAGGCCATCGGCGCGGTATTATCGCGGGCAGCTCTGGCCGATACCAGGGTCGATCCTCTCTGGAGTACCCTGCTGAGACTGGTTGCGGGTCTGGGAATGATGCTGATAATCCTCCGCAGTCAGGGCCCGGTGACCCCCAAAATAAGCCCCCTCAGATCCGCCAGAGTGATGGGTGGCATTCTGCTCGGGGCCTTTTTGGGAACCTATCTGGCCCTTTACCTGCAACAGACCGCTCTAAAATACTCAGAAACTGGCATTGCCCAGGCGCTCACATCCACCAGTCCATTGTTTGTGCTGCCCTTTGCCGCCCTGATGGGAGAACGCATCAGTCTACGGGCGGTAGCTGGAGTCTTGGTGACTTTAGGGGGTATCGCTATTTTAGTCGGCGCTTTCGGATAACCCCCATGCCCGGTTTTAACATTGCGTTACGATCCATAACACAACGACAGACATTCCAGGGAGGAAACAACGGTGCAGAAAGTTCGAAAGACCGACGAAGAATGGCAGCAACAGCTTACCCCCGAGCAGTTTCAGGTGACTCGCAAGAAAGGCACTGAACGGGCCTTCACGGGTGAACACCACGACAACAAAGCTCCTGGCACCTATCACTGTGTTTGTTGTGGGGCTGAGCTGTTCTCCTCAGATACTAAGTATGACTCGGGTACCGGCTGGCCTAGCTTTTGGGCTCCTTCAGAGGAGGAAAATGTCGCAAACAAGCGTGACTTCAGCCACCTTATGGTGAGAACTGAAGTCACCTGCGCCTCCTGCGATGCCCATTTAGGCCATGTGTTTAACGACGGCCCTGCTCCAACCGGGCAGCGCTACTGCATGAATTCTGCGGCTCTTGATTTTCGGCCCGCTGTGAGCTAATTGGAAGTCAGCGGAGTCGGCCTAAGCAAGCGAGGTGGTGCCCATTCTGAATGGGCACCACCCCAGCATTACCCGCTCTCCCCCAAATCCTGAGGGGAATCGCCAGTGGGGTTGGGATGAGCTTAAGGATATTGATAAGACCCCATGCTCGATGAGCTATTCATTGAGCATGGGGTCTTTTTATACTGGCTCCTTTCAGAGGAAGACCTATTGTTTCGTTGAGGTGCCTTCGGAGTCTTCCGGTTCGGTCGCCTCAGCTTCAACCTCTACGGTAGCTTCAGCTGCAGGGGTTTCTGTTTCTGCTGCCTCAGCTTCTGCCTGTTCAGCTGCTTCCGGCTGGAGAGTTCCTTCCGGCACCAGTTCTACGGTGCTTTCAGACTCCAACCAGTCCAGAATTTTGTCCTGCAGCAGCTCCTCATGGAGAACTTCCCGCAGCCGGTCAGGATCGATCTGACTGGGGTCCTCAACAGCTTTCATGGTTTCGTCAATTTTTTCCTGGAGGGCCTCTTCGTCCACCTTGATTTCTTCCTGCTTGGCCACTTCTCCCAGGGCCAGGGTACGGCGCAGGCGTTCTATCGCATCGGGACGGGTACGCTCCCGCATCCCGGCGACCATATCCCGGGTCAAAATCTTGCCGATGTCGATGCCCTGACGGCTCAGCTGCATCAGGCTTTGCTGCAGCATGAAATCAACTTCTTTTTGCAACAGGGTCTCAGGAATCTCCGCTTCCAGGTTCTCGGCCAGGGCATCGAGGAGAGCATTGTGCTGATTGGCTTTGGTCTTTTCCGCCGCCTCTTCTTCGTAGCGCTTCTGCAGGGAGTTTTTCAGCTCTTCAAAGGTTTCAAACTCACTGATTTCCTGGGCAAATTCGTCATCCAGGTCAGGCAATTCTTTTTCTTTAATTTCTTTCAAAGTGATAGAAAAGACTGCTGGCTGACCGGCCAGCTCTTCCTGGGAATAGTCTTCGGGAAAGTCTACTTCCAGATCTTTGCTTTCTCCCAGATTCATACTGGCAATGCCTTCCACAAAGCCAGGGATAAACCGACCCTCGTCTAGCTCAACCTGAAAATCACTGGCAGAACCGCCCTGGAACTCTTCCAGGTCGCCATCCTCATTCTTAACCTTGCCAACGAAGTCTACAACCACCATGTCGCCCATTTGAGCGGGGCGATCTTCAATGGGCACTAGAGTGGCCAGGTTGTTTTGATACTGTTCCAGCGTCTTGTCGAGGCGTTCTGGATCCGGCTTGACTTCCTCAGCCTGGACCGAGAGTCCTTTGTATTGGCTCAGCGTGACCCGAGGAGGCACATCCACCGCCGCCGCAATGGTCAGAGCCTGGCCCGGCTGATACTGGGTGACCAACTCTTCAAAAGGGGTCTTGAGCTGGTAATTGCCGATAGCCTCAATTTTTTCTTGATCAATCGCCTTATCGACGGCGTTCTGCACCAGTTCTTCCAGCACCGCTGTCTTAAACTGCTCCGCACCCACCCGCTGCAGAAACACCTGGCGGGGTACTTTACCCTTACGAAAGCCGGGGATGTTTGCGGAGCGCATGTACTTCCGCAGAACCTGATCGTAGGTTTTTTGAGACATCTCGGCAGGAATCTCTATCTCTAATCCCACCTGGCTATCGGGTAGTACTTCCTGGGTAACTTTCATGGAGTTTGTATCTATCTAAACGGCATTGGCGTGCTCCCCGAACTGGGCTGGAGAACTTTTGACGCAATTTATAAGCATACTCCAAACCTTCGGATTTTTGGGGAAGCTGCTTTCAACATATCGAATTTCCAGATCAGCCCGGCGGCTCAAATGTTAGGATCGGCTGATGAGCAGAAATTGTTGAGGTAAAACCGGTGTCAAGCGGGTTGCGAGTCGCTATTTTAGGAGCCACAGGGGCAGTGGGGGTCGAAATTTTGACCCTGCTGGAAGAGCGGAATTTTCCCACTAGCCAGCTCAAACTGCTGGCCTCGCCCCGGTCCGCTGGAACCCGGCTCCCCTTCCGGGGAGACAGTCTGGAAGTGGAAGTACTGAGCGAAGCGGCTTTCAAGGATGTGGATTTAGTGCTGGCCTCTGCCGGTGGTTCGGTATCTAAAGCATGGCTGCCCAAAGCCGTAGCGGCGGGAGCTGTGGCTATCGATAACTCCAGTGCCTACCGAATGAATCCCGATGTGCCCCTGGTCGTTCCCGAAGTGAATCCAGAAGCCGCCCGACAACATCAGGGCATTATCGCAAACCCCAACTGCACCACGATTTTGATGAGCCTGGCGGTTTGGCCTCTGCATCAGGTGCAGCCGATCAAGCGACTGGTGGTTGCTACCTATCAATCGGCCAGTGGTGCCGGAGCCCGGGCCATGGAAGAGGTGAAGCAGCAGGCGAAAGCTATCCTGGCGGGGGAAACGCCCCAGGCGGAAGTCTTTCCCTATCCGCTGGCGTTTAACTTGTTCCCTCACAACTCTGACCTGAACGAGGCCGGCTATTGTCAGGAAGAGATGAAAATGGTCCATGAAACCCGAAAAATTTTCGACGCGCCTGAACTGCGGGTAACGGCCACCTGTGTGAGGGTTCCCGTACTGCGGGCCCACTCTGAGGCACTTAATATAGAGTTTGACGGGCCCTTTGCTGCGGTGAAGGCTAAGCAGTTGTTAGAATCTGCTCCTGGCGTCAGTGTGATAGAAGACTGGGGCCGTAACTATTTCCCCATGCCTTTAGAAGCCAGCGGACAGGATAATGTACTGGTGGGCCGTATCCGTCAGGATATCTCTAACGAAAACGCCCTGGAGCTTTGGCTATGCGGTGACCAGATTCGTAAAGGTGCCGCCCTGAATGCGGTGCAAATTGCGGAATTACTGATGGCCAAGCAGTGGATCAAGGCTTCTGTGACCGTTTAGTTAGTCCCTCGATCTCACGTGTTGTATCCGATTGAGCTCAAGTGTATAAGCCCAAGGGCATAATCTGCGGAACCTCAGAAACCTTTAGATTCGGTTTACACCCTGGAAAACCCAGGACATGCCGTTATAATCCAGGAAACTGAAGTTGCTATTTGAGCAGCGATTCATTCAAGTTTAGAGGACAAGATATCCGGGTGGTGAATTTCGGTAGAGTACTAACGGCCATGGTGACGCCATTTTCTGAGGATGGCACCGTCAATTACGCTCTCGCTGAGCGCCTGGCGGATCATCTGGTCAGGCATGGCAGCGATGGCCTGGTGGTGTGCGGTACCACTGGCGAATCGCCCACTCTTACCTGGGATGAGGAATTTCAGCTCTATAAGGCGGTTAAGCAGGCCGTTGCCGGAAGGGCTAAGGTAATTGTAGGCACTGGGTCGAACTCAACCTGTGAAGCTATTGACGCTACTCGAAAAGCGAGTCAACTTGGGCTCGATGGATCGCTTCAAGTCGTGCCATACTACAATAAGCCTCCTCAGGAAGGCATTTACCAACACTTCAGCCAGATTGCTAAAGCCGTGCCCGACCTGCCCCTGATGCTTTATAACATCCCTGGGCGTACGGGTATTAATATGTCAGTAGATACGGTTGCTAAGCTGGCCCAAATTCCTAATATTGTTTCCATTAAGGAAGCCAGCGGCAGTCTTGATCAGGCCAGTCAAATCCGGCGTAATACTCCCAGTGACTTCACCATCTATTCCGGTGATGATTCCCTAACGTTACCGTTGCTGGCAATCGGCGGCAGCGGTGTAGTAAGCGTAGCCAGCCATCTGGTAGGTGACCGCCTACAGCAAATGGTGCAAGCCTACGAATCCGGGCAACCTAAGCTAGCAACCGAAATTCATCTGGAACTGATGCCCTTGTTCAAGGCGCTATTTTTGACGGCGAATCCGATTCCAGTCAAGGTGGCCTTAGAGTTTCAGGGGTGGATGGTAGGATCAGTAAGGTCGCCCCTCTGCCCTGCAGACGAGACAGTCAAAGCTGCGGTTAAAGCGGTGATTCAAGACCTTGAGGGTGCCCTGTCCGCCTCCGGACAGTCAACTGCCTTCGAGAGCAGGTTGTCAACCACCGCTACCTCCGCCACATAAAGGTCACGGGTTCGAGTGACTGCAAAGGGGCTAATTGCTTGGACTTGGAAGCTATAGACCAAAAAAACTCAGGTTCTAGCAGGCATTGGATATCGGTCTTTTCACAACTGAATACTCAAAACAACTGAATATTGGTCGGCTATCCCGAATTCTCCAGAATCGGGGTTGCCTGTTCATAAAAAACGAGTTCTATATCTTTTTGGTTATGCCGTTTTGTAGATTTATTGATGATGTTGCAGATTCCCCTCATCCCCTTGACGAAGAGCAATTCTGGTCTGGTTTACGCCCGTTTTTAGTAGGCTTAAGGTCTTGCTTCGATAGTGATCCTGTAGCTTGAGGTCGCCTTCTGCACTGTCTGACTATCTTTGGTTGGCTTTAAAAACTCTCTACGCAGTCTTCTAGTTCAAAAAAATTCATTTCTTCATTTACGAGATTGTTTATGACTTCAAAAAACTCAAATAACCCACTGAAAATTATTCCTCTAGGGGGATTGCATGAAATCGGTAAAAACACCTGCGTGTTTGAGATTAACGACGAAATCATGCTGCTTGATGCCGGTCTGGCTTTTCCCACCGATGGCATGCACGGTGTGAACATCGTGCTTCCCGATGTCACCTATCTGCGGGAAAATCGCCACAAAATCAAAGGCATGATTGTCACCCACGGTCACGAAGATCACATTGGCGGCATTGCCTTCCATCTCAAGCAGTTTGATATTCCTGTTATTTACGGTCCCCGCCTGGCCATGGCTTTGCTCGAGGGCAAGCTGGAAGAGGCTGGTGTCGCCGATATGACTGAACTGCGCCCCGTCCGTCCCCGGGAAACGGTTCGCGTCGGTAACGCCTTCATCGTGGAGTTTATTCGTAACACCCACTCCATTGCCGATAGCTGCTCTGTCATCATTCATACTCCGGCAGGCACTGTGGTTCACACAGGCGACTTTAAGTTTGACCACACCCCTGTAGATGGTGAAACCTTTGACGTGCAAAAGCTGGCCGAGTATGGCGAACGGGGCGTGCTCTGTTTGATTAGCGACTCTACCAACGCCGAGGTTCCTGGCCATACCCCCTCAGAGCGGTCGGTTTACCCTAACCTGGACCGGGAATTTGCCCAGGCCAAAGGGCGTTTGATTGTCACCACCTTCTCCTCATCAGTGCATCGGGTCAACATGATTCTGGACCTGGCCCAGAAGCACAACCGTCGGGTGTTTGTGGTGGGTCGCTCAATGCTGAATGTTATCGCCCATGCGCGGGAATTGGGCTACATCAAATGTCCCGATAATTTGTTCCAACCCCTGCGGTCCCTGGATCAGGCCCCTGACGAAAACGTCCTGATTTTGACTACCGGCTCCCAGGGAGAGCCAATGGCCGCCCTGACCCGCATTGCCAACGATTCCCACCGGCAAATTAGAATTCAGGCAGGGGACACCGTAGTGTTTTCCGCCAATCCTATTCCTGGCAATACCATTGCCGTGGTCAATACCATTGATAAATTGATGATGCGCGGTGCCAAGGTGGTTTACGGCAAGGGTAAGGGGATCCACGTTTCCGGCCACGGTTCCCAGGAAGACCATAAGCTGATGCTGGCCCTGACTCGGCCCAAGTACTTCCTGCCCGTCCATGGAGAGCATCGGATGCTGGTCAAGCATGCCGAAACGGCTCAGAGTATGGGCATTCCCGCCGAACATATGGTGATCATCCAAAACGGCGATATGGTCGAAGTCGATACCAACGGTATTCGCGTCGCCGGGCAGGTGCCCTCTGGTATTGAACTGGTCGATTCTTCCCGCGTCAGTGTGGTGGGTCGGGATATTCTCAAGGATCGCCAGCAGCTGGCCGAAGATGGTGTGGTTACCGTGGGGGCTACCCTGGATGCTAACGGTCGTCTCCTGGCTCCACCAACCGTCGATCTACGGGGTGTGGCCCATTCCGTTAACCTGGAGAAGCTGCAAAAGGCTGTTGCCTCAACCCTGCAACAGGTGTTGGATACCCACGGCTCAGAGCGGATTGTGGGCAACAATAAGCAGCAGGCTACCATCGATTGGGATGGCCTCAAATCTCTAATGGAAAGAGACCTGCGGCGTTTGCTCCGACGGGAACTTAATAAGCGCGATCCGCTGCTGGTGGTTCTACTTCAGGGCGTTGAGCCTGTAGCCGCAGCGCCAGCAGCTAAGCGCCGTAGTAAGACGGTGGCACCTGTAGGCTAGTAACCCTCCCCTATCCGTCAAGCTGATAGAGCGTCGACGGATAGGGGTTACAAAAATTTTTGTTATAAAAATCAACTATTGGTAGGTGCTGTTTTAGAGCAGCTATGCTACAAAGATAGCCAATATATGCTATGACTCCTGCTTGGCGTTATAATGCAAAAAACAGGAGCGAATGTGCCTTAGATTGGCACATTGCAGTTGGTTTAAGCAGCTACAAGTCCTTAACGCTAAGTGCTTCTGTCAGAATTCCTGTTCAAATTGCCGGTTTTTACCACGCTGTTGGCACGGAGCAAGAATTCCCGGAATCGCCAGGTAAGTTAGGTGGCCTGTACATGCCTTTTCGAGTTAGGCATCGCGGTCCTGTTGCGGTGCGTCTGACGGACGATTAGACCCTCGCGTGCTAGTTGCCCGATAGCTGGGGTGTGGTATCTGGAGTTGCCGATACTGTGGCTGGGTTACCCATCGCTGGCTGGGAATATCAGGTTTTCTATCCGCCCTAGTGAGCGTTGTTTGAGGAATTTGAATGCCGAAGCAAATTGTTATTGCTGAGCAGCATCGGATCGCTGCTGTCTTTTCAGAAGATCAAATCCAAGAGTTGATCGTTGCAACCGGAAGCCATCAGGTTAGCGACATTTATGTGGGAACCGTTGAGAACGTCCTGCCCGGTATTGATGCCGCTTTCGTCAACATCGGCGATAGCGAGCGTAACGGTTTTATGCACGTGACTGACTTGGGACCCCTGCGGCTGAAGCGGTCTGCAGGGTCAATCACTGAGCTGGTGGCGCCCCAACAAAAGGTGCTGGTTCAAATCATGAAAGAACCCACTGGCAACAAGGGGCCTCGCCTGACGGGGAATATCACCCTGCCAGGGCGCTACTTAGTGCTAATGCCCTATGGTCGTGGGGTGAACCTGTCCCGGCGCATCCGCAGTGAAAACGAGCGCAGTCGTCTGCGGGCTTTAGCCATCTTGATTAAACCTGCTGGTATGGGCCTGCTGGTGCGCACCGAGGCGGAAGGCATCAGTGAAAATGCCATCATTGAGGACCTGGAAAGCCTGCAAAAGCAGTGGGAAAGCATTCAGCAGCAAGCGTTAACCACCAAGCCCCCCAGCCTGCTGAACCGCGACGATGACTTTGTCCAGCGGGTGCTGCGGGATGTTTACAGTGCGGATGTTAATCGCATTGTTACCGACACTAGCGCTGGCATGAAGCGGGTAAAACAGCATTTGTCCAACTGGAGCGGTGGTCAACTTCCTGTGGGAGTGCTGATTGACCACCACCGGGAAAGGACGTCTATTCTGGAATACTTCCGGGTGAATGCGGCGATTCGAGAAGCCCTGAAGCCACGAGTCGATCTGCCTTCCGGTGGATATGTGATTATCGAACCGACCGAAGCACTGACGGTTATTGACGTTAACTCTGGGTCCTTTACCCGTTCGGCCACTGCGCGGGAAACAGTTTTGTGGACCAACTGCGAAGCTGCAACGGAAATTGCTCGTCAACTGCGACTCCGCAATATTGCCGGGGTGATTATCGTTGACTTTATTGATATGGACTCTCGCCGGGATAAGCTGCAGGTGCTGGAGCACTTCAGCAAGGCCCTGAGATCCGACAAGGCCCGGCCCCAGATTTCTCAGCTATCGGAGTTGGGGCTGGTAGAGCTGACCCGGAAGCGTCAGGGTCAGAATATTTATGAATTATTTGGTCGTCCCTGTCCTACCTGTGGTGGTCTTGGCCATTTAGTGCATTTGCCAGGGGATGCTCCCGCCGATGATGGGCAGGAAGTTGTCAGACCTTTAGCGTCAACTAGTTCTGCCCCAGCGGTCTTGTCCCCTGGTCTGAGGGAGGCCCCACCAGAAGGGTTAGAGCCCCATCAGGATTTGCAAGAATTGGAATTGATCAATCACCCCAGCTATCAAGATAAGCTGGGCCGGGGTAGTAGTCGTCGCCGTCGTCGTCGGGATAGTGTTCCGGCTCGCAGTAATGGTAAAGAGGCTCCAGTTACTAAAGACAGTAGTCCGACTACCCCATCTCGCGATTTTTCAATGCCGGTGCCCACCGTCAACAATGATGCACCAGAAGACGATAAAACTCCTTCTCGCTCTAACCGTAGTCGTTCCAGTCGGTCTGAGAAGCGCCAGGCACCCCCACCCCAGGTGATTACCGTTGAGATGACCCCTGATGAACAACGGGTGTATGCCGAGATGGGCATTTCGCCCCTTGTCCTTGCTGGTCAATCAGTGGAAGAGCCCCGTAACGCTCTCATTTCTGTCGTATTACCAGGGGAGAAAAGCTCTGCTGTCGTAAATGATCTGACCACAGATTCAGCTCCCCCTGCTCCGGTAAAAGCTGCCATCGCGGAACCGGTTCCCAATGCCAATACTGCCTCTGCAGCAGCGGCCGCTGAAGATGATTTTGCGGAAGAGGATGTGGCCGCAACGGTCTCCTCCGAGGGGGAGGCATCTTCCAATACCGAAGATACAACCGTTCGTCGCCGTCGCCGCCGTCGGTCTTCTGCCTCCAGCGATAACTCTGAAGAGTAACCTTTCCTTGAAGTATGGGGGCTAGAAACAGGTTCCTTGTTAGAGCTAAAAGACGTTAGAGCTAAAAGACGATGGGCTAAAGTTTATGGTGTTAGATGCTCACCCTGCCCCATCTGATTTTGTTTCAGGGTCAGAATCCTCTCGGGTGGCTGGAGTGGATGAAGTGGGTCGTGGGGCCCTGTTTGGCCCAGTAGTAGCGGCAGCAGTCATTCTGACTACTCAGACTAGCCAAGAACTTAAGGATCTAGGCGTAACCGATAGTAAACGATTAACTCCCCAGCGGCGGGAGCAACTGGTTCAACCGATTAAAGCTTTGGCCGTGGATTGGTCCGTTGGCATGGCTTCAATCCATGACATCGAGCGAGTTAACATCCTGAATGCCACGTTTCTGGCGATGGAGCGGGCTATTCGCAGACTATCTCGCCAGCCCGATCTATGCTTAATTGATGGTAACCATAAGGTCCCTCGACTGAGCTTACTTCAAAAGACCATCGTACAGGGTGACCAAAAACACGTTGAAATTGCCGCTGCCAGTATCCTAGCCAAGGTCTGGAGAGATACTTTAATGATCAGACTTGATCGGCGCTATCCGGGGTATGGCTTGGCGTCCAATAAAGGCTATGGCAGCGCGGCACACCGTCGTGCGATTCAGGAAATGGGGCCGACGCCCCAGCATCGCCGGTTTTTCAAGGGATGCGCTCCAGAATAAAAGTCCTTGTTTTGAGTTAGGAATGGGGCTAATGGGGTCAGGGCTCATTCCTCTGGGAGGGCATTACCAGGGGGCAGGGGTTGCCGCTATCCTGATGAGGCGGAATCAGGGCAACGACGTGGGGGACTGGGCGGGGAATGTAGCCTACCAGGGACTCTTCCTGGTAGACCAAAGATGTACTGGCACCAGAATCAAGCATGACGGCATCCCTTAGTCCAGCCTGAGCCAGGATTTCCCCTAAGGTGACAGAATCCACCATAGCTTGAGAGACTCCTACCACCGGTTCTCCGGCATGGTTAATCCCCCAAAAGGCCCGGTGGCGATAGGCGTCAAAGTCAAACAGAGTGCCAAAGCTGCTTCTGGGTTGAGGTACCCCATCTCTTACGAGCCAGGCGGCGGCTACAAATGCATCGGTAACGTCTGGAAGATTGCGTTGCAATCCCGCGAGGGTGTTATGTGTTTGGGCATTGAAAGGAATAAACTGCACTTCTTCCGGCGCAATGAGTACCAGAGGACGCTCATTAAGTCTGGGGTTTTCGCTGGAGTTTCCAGGGATGAACCGCCGTGAGCTTTGGCTCAAAACTGGTCCTATCATGACGTTGGAATCCAGGTATTCCAGGGAAAAGAAGCCGCCATCGACTCCTGCGATCGCATTCGTCCCTGCCAAAATCTCTTGCACCTGATACCGGCTGTCTGCATGAATGGTGACGGGGCGACCGCCAGAAATCAGAGAAACGGGGATATCTTCCAGGCTTAACTCGGTAACGGTAACGGGCGACGAGAAATTAAAGCGACTTGCGGCGCTTCCTGGTCCCGGAGGTCCTCCCCATGCCTCATCTAGGAGAGCTTCCAGATGAGACTGGCCAAACCGCTCAATGGCCAGGAGTGATTCCGAAGCTCCGGCGAATTGCTCATTGTCCTGCCGCATCGTTAACGCTGCCAAATAGCCGGCATCAGCTACGGCTTGGGCCACCCGCTCATCGTAGTGCCCTGCTGGATAAGTAAAATACTGGATCGGAATACCTAATTCTGCTTCCAACCGTTGCTTTGATACTGTGACCTCGTAGGCCAACTCCTGATCGTCCATCTGAGTCAAATCAGGAGGATGAGTCACACTGTGGGAAACAATAGTCACTAGCGGATCCGCGGCCATAGCCTTGAGCTGGTCCCAGGTTAGGGTAGAGCGCCCTGCCACATCTCCATCTAACTTACCGGAGAATACCGAAAACACCGCGGGTACTTGATACTGTTTCAACAGCGGATAAACATGCTCAAAATGCCCTGCATAGCCGTCATCAAAGGTGAGGAGCACTGGCTTTTCCGGTAGGGGCATGCCCGTACGCAAGTGACGCACTACCTGATCCAGGCTGACGACAGTGAACCCATTTTCCTGAAGAGTTTGCAAGTGGGACTCAAACTGCTCAGGTACCAAGTCAAAGAAAACTTCAGGTTCCGACAGTACATCGTGGTACATCAGTATAGGGACTTTCCCCTGGGTCGCCCGAGGATGGATCTGCGGCCAGGGCTCTGTTTTGAATTGTTGTAGGACTTCGGGATTAAGGGCCGAATTAACCCCTGCAAAAGAACTTCCTTGGAATAGAGAAGCAGGGTTTGAAGCTCCCCTGGTCAAATTTTTGGATGTTAACTGCGGATCAGGGGCAGGACGGCAAATTAGATTACTACTCACCGTCGTAGGAAACGCCTCCACTGAGGGCGTCCTTTCATAAGCCATCAGTAGCGGACCAATGGCATCGGGTTGTCCGAGCTTGGTGTTCAGTGCTGCTGCAAGGGGCACTGACGCCCCTAGGAGAAAAGCCCCGGAACCAATCAGCAGCAAACCCTTCACCATAGACTGCTGCGACTTATAGTACTTTTGCCCAATGCCCATTGTTTCCCATCCTCACGGCAGCAATCGGAGCTTATCTAAAGAATTCAACTCGCCATAAAACCCATTACATATTACTGGGGAATAACCGTTCCGAATGACAAAATTACCCCTGAAAATCTATTAAATTCAGGTTAATTAAACCAATTGCTGTCTCTCAAAGCTTTTTAGGCTTAAAATTACCCTGAAACTGTCTAAAAAGTTAATTGTAAGCAGGTTCTCCCAAGGCTTTCCCTCTCCCAGGGGGGAACAAATTGACTTAAACTAAAGTGATTTTGGCTTCATCATAAATCTATGACGGTTACTATTGCCTATCTTGGCCCGGAAGGTACGTACACGCAGCTTGCTGCCCTTACCTATAGCTTGCAGCTAGAGCAACAGACCCATCAGCCTGTAGTGCTTAAGGCTTTTCCCAGTATTCCTAGGGCGATGCAGGCAACCGCCCATGGTGAAGCATCCGTTACAATTGTGCCCGTAGAAAATTCAACAGAGGGAGGGGTATCGACAACCTTAGATACCCTCTGGCAGTTAAGCCAACTCCAGATTCAGCAAGCTTTGGTCATGCCTATACGTCATGGACTCCTCTCTAAAGCTTCCAGTCTGGAAGATATTAAACTTGTTTATTCCCATCCCCAGGCCCTCTCTCAGTGTCAGACATGGCTAGAGCAGCATCTCTCCCAAGCAAGCTTATTGCCGACCAGGTCCACTACCGAGGCATTACAGCATTTATCCGATAACTCGAGCACGGCAGCCATATCATCGGAATGGGCGGCTCAACTCTACAATCTCCCTATTTTGGTTCATGATATTAACGACAATACTGAGAACTGTACAAAGTTCTGGGTATTGGGGTTAGAACATAATACCCAGGGAGATTACACTTCCCTGGCATTTAGCCTGCCGACAAATACTCCAGGAGCACTGCTAAAACCCCTGCAAATATTTGCCCATGAGAATATCAATTTAAGCCGCATTGAATCTCGACCTACCAAGCGGTCTCTAGGGGATTATTTATTCTTTATCGACTTAGAGGCAAATTCTGCCAATGACAGTACAGCTCAAGCGCTAGAAAAACTCACCAGCTGTACAGAAACCCTGATTAATTTTGGTAGTTACAATCTCATTACCGTTTCAGAAGATTTTCAGACGATCATGACTCGATGCGAGAACCCCAGCCAGTAAATTAACAAAGTTGCAAATGCTTATTCCAAAACATCTTTGAGGGCTGTACGAGCGGCTAAATGGTTACGAGTCGACGTCAAAATTTCCACCTCTCGTTCAAGGCGCTCGCCTGTATCTTCCATTTCCAGCAGAGACTGCTGTTCTAAGGCCACTCCGTACAAGTTGCTGGCGACCCAGTAGGAAAGCTCCGTGGGCAGATTAGGAATATTATCGGGAATATCAATATCCTGGCTGGTAAGCTTTGCCGAGAGGCGGACCACATCTCGCAGCAGACGATCGACGTCAGTGGCTAAAGGGGCTAAATCTTTATCTGTGGGTTTATCCTCGAGCCACTCTACCAATCCAACTCTATAGGGCTTTTCGCGCACGTATCGGATCACTCGAAACCGCTGCTGCCCTAGGGTTAGAATTTTCATTCGATCGTCGGGTAAACGCTGGTAGTGCAGAATCTCGGCACAACACCCCACCTGGGCTGGTTTCCCTGTGGACGGATCAAGCATTAACACCCCAAAGCGTCGGTCGCTCTGGAGTATGGTGTTCATCATGATCCGATAACGGAATTCAAAGATATGAAGCGGGAGGTGCCGCCCAGGGAACAGAACTAGCTCAGGAAGTGGGAAAAGCGGTAATTCGCGCACAGAAATAGATTCGGAGAATGCCATTGTAATCTCTTATGTAACCAAGCGTAGACATGCACTCCTAAAGCGGTCTGTAACACTTGTTAACATCTACAGTCATTCTAACCTAAGTCCTGGGTGTAGTCCTCTACTAATCAACCTTTCCTAGAAACAAACCGTCGAAGCAGACAACGTTGCCTCGACGGGAATGATTCAGGGCTTGAAAAAACTACAGTTTAACTTCAATATCAACGCCAGCAGGTAAATCCAGCTTCATCAGGGCATCAATGGTTTTCGAGGAAGGCTGGTAAATATCGATAATTCGTCGGTGGGTGCGGCTCTCAAAATGTTCCCTAGAGTCTTTATCGACGTGGGGAGATCTCAGGACACAATAGATACGACGCTTGGTCGGTAACGGAATGGGGCCGATCGCTGTGGCGTTAGTACGATTAGCGGTGTCTACAATTTTTTCGCAAGATGTGTCGAGTAGTCTGCGGTCAAATGCTTTCAGTCGAATCCGAATTTTTTGCTGTTGAATGGTAGCCATGGAAATCTATCTCACTAATTAAATTTTCAAGGTTCGGGATCAGGCTAGGAGGACCCTAGGGGAGTAAAAAGGCAGGAGCGATCAGACGATTGATCATCTCCTGCCTAAAAAATTTATTGGGGGAAATTACTCAAGAATTTTGGAAACAACACCAGCACCCACGGTGCGCCCACCTTCACGCACAGCGAAGCGCATGCCCTGCTCAATCGCAATCGGGTTGATGAGCTTAACGGTCATCTTGATGCGGTCACCAGGCATGACCATCTCAGCCGCAGTGCCATCGTCAGCCGTGAAAGCTTCAATGGTTCCGGTTACGTCGGTTGTACGCACATAGAACTGAGGTTTATAGCCTGGGAAGAAAGGAGTATGACGACCTCCTTCTTCTTTCTTCAAAATGTAAACCTCAGATTCAAAGGTGGTGTGAGGGGTGATGCTGCCGGGCTTGGCCAAAACCATACCCCGCTCAACGTCTTCCTTCTGGATGCCTCGAAGTAGGAGACCTACGTTGTCACCGGCCATACCTTCATCCAGAGTCTTCTGGAACATTTCCACACCAGTTACAGTGGTGCTGCGGGTATCACGGATACCGACTAGTTCCACAGTTTCGCCGACCTTGACCTTGCCACGCTCGATCCGACCGGTGGCTACAGTACCCCGACCAGTAATCGAGAAAACATCTTCAACTGCCATCAGGAAAGGCTTGTCAATGTCACGCTCAGGGGTGGGAATATAGGCGTCCACCTCGTCCATCAGGGCCAGGATCTTATCGACCCACTCATCATCGCCACGGCTAACGGCAGGAGTTGCTGTTAGAACTTCAACCGCTTTCAATGCAGAACCAGAGACAATTGGAATATCATCCCCGGGGAAGTCATAGGAACTCAACAGTTCGCGGACTTCTAACTCAACCAGCTCAAGCAGTTCTTCGTCATCAACCTGATCCTGCTTGTTCAGGAAAACTACGATGCTCGGTACACCAACCTGCTTAGCCAGCAGAATATGTTCACGGGTTTGAGGCATGGGGCCATCTGCCGCAGAGCATACCAGAATGGCACCATCCATTTGAGCGGCACCCGTGATCATGTTCTTCACATAGTCAGCATGACCGGGACAATCCACGTGAGCATAGTGCCGATTCTCGGTTTCATACTCCACGTGAGCTGTGTTGATGGTGATACCCCGAGCTTTTTCTTCAGGGGCGGCGTCAATATCTTCGTAATTGCGCGCCTTAGCACCACCAGCCGCAGCTAGAGCCATGGTGATTGCTGCCGTCAAGGTTGTCTTGCCATGGTCAACGTGACCAATGGTGCCAATGTTGACGTGTGGTTTATTCCGTTCAAACTTTTCGCGTGCCATTTACGTTACGTGTCCTTTCTTTTCTAAGCGTTCCCACTGTTTTTAGAGATAATGGCCTCAGCCACATTCCGAGGAACCTCGCCATAATGGCTAAATTCCATGGAAAAAATGCCCCGACCTTGCGTTTTAGAGCGGATGTCGGTCGCGTAACCAAACATTTCAGCCAGAGGAACTTGAGTGGTTACCTTGGCAATGCCAGCATCAGTTCCCATGCCTTCAATCTGGCCACGACGGGAGTTTAAGTCCCCCATAACGTCACCCAGAAAGTCTTCCGGAACTTCAACCTCGACCTTCATCATGGGCTCTAGAAGAACGGGAGACGCCTTCATGACGGCTTCTTTTATCGCCATTGACCCGGCAATTTTGAACGCCATCTCAGAAGAGTCTACGTCATGATAAGACCCATCAACGAGAGTAACCTTCAAATCGATCACGGGGTACCCAGCTAGGATACCAGATTCACAGGCCTCTTTCATGCCCTCTTCAGCAGGGGAGATGAATTCCTTAGGAATAACTCCACCCACGATTTTAGACACAAATTCAAACCCGCTACCTTCTTCACCGGGTTCAATTTCAACGACGACGTGGCCATACTGACCTTTACCGCCACTCTGGCGAATAAATCGTCCTTCAGCTGTTGTAGCCTTACGAATGGTTTCTCGATAGGCTACCTGCGGTGCTCCAATATTTGCCTCGACTTTGAACTCTCGCAACATTCTATCGACCAGAATATCCAGATGGAGTTCTCCCATCCCAGCGATAACGGTCTGATTCGTTTCAGGATCAGTGCTGACCCGAAAGGTGGGATCTTCCTCTGACAGGGACTGCAAAGCTTTGGAAAGCTTGTCCATGTCCTGCTTCGTTTTGGGTTCTACGGCAACCGAGATGACTGGTTCGGGAATATATAGAGATTCCAGGATAATGGGTTCATCGGGGTCGCAGATAGTGTCCCCGGTGAAGGTATCCTTGAGGCCAATAGCGGCTCCCAAATCCCCGGATCGTAGTTCATCTACCTCAATGCGATCATCCGCCTTCAGCACAATTAGGCGAGAAATCCGCTCTTTCTTATCCTTAGTGGCATTGTAGATGTAGCTGCCCTTCTTCAAGATTCCGGAGTAGACCCGCAGAAAGGTCAGACGACCATAGGGATCAGCCATGATCTTGAAGGCCAGGGCTGCCAGGGGAACCTCGTCGTCCGCTGGTCGTTCTGCCGCCTCTCCGTTTGGCAGCTGCCCCTTAATGGGAGGAACTTCTGTGGGGGCGGGAAGATAGTCAACTACGGCATCTAGCAGTAGCTGGACACCACGATTTTTGAAGGCTGAACCGCACAGCATAGGAACCATAGTGCCGGCAATGGTTCCTTTACGAACCGCGGTAATGATTTCCTCCTCGGTAAAGGTTTCCCCTTCGAGGTACTTTTCCGTGAGGGCATCATCGGTTTCAGCAACGGCCTCGATCAGCCTGGAACGATAGTCCTGGGCCAGTTTTGCTACTTCAGCAGGAATCTCCGTGTCTGCCATATTCTGGCCGAGGTCGTCGTGATAGATACGAGCCCGCATTTTCACGAGGTCGACAACGCCCTGGAAGTTACCTTCAGCGCCCACCGGGATCTGAAGTGGCACAGCGTTAGCATTCAGGCGATCACAAATTTGTTCGTAAACCTTGAAAAAGTTTGCGCCAGTTCGATCCATTTTATTGATAAAGGCAATGCGCGGCACTCGATACCGATCAGCCTGACGCCAAACGGTTTCTGATTGAGGCTGCACACCCCCCACGGAACAAAAGACGGCGATCACACCATCTAGCACGCGCATGGACCGTTCAACTTCAATGGTGAAGTCAACGTGGCCGGGGGTATCGATAATGTTGACCTGGTGATCACGCCAGGTTGTGCTGATGGCCGCAGCAGTAATGGTGATACCTCGCTCACGCTCCTGAGCCATCCAGTCGGTAACTGCTGTCCCTTCGTGGACCTCGCCGATTTTATGCACAATACCGGAGTAAAACAGGATTCGCTCCGTCGTTGTGGTTTTGCCTGCATCAATATGGGCGGCAATTCCGATATTCCTAACTCGCTCTAAGGGAATAGTTCGTGCCACAGCTACCTCCTGAACTTGGGTTGATAGCAGCTTTGCCGTGCTTCAGTGGTGAAACTCCGGACGCTGAAAACCGCTATCAACAAATACAAGGCTCCGAATCAATAACGATAGTGGGCGAAGGCCTTGTTAGCTTCTGCCATTCGATGGGTTTCTTCCCGCTTGCGTACGGCACCGCCCGTTTCATTCGCCGCGTCCATTAACTCGTTAGCCAGCTTGATCGCCATGGTTTTGCCCGAGCGTTGGCGAGAAAATTGAGTTAGCCAGCGGAGAGCCAGAGCGGTTCCTCGCTCAGGGCGAACTTCCATGGGCACCTGATAGGTGGCACCACCGACCCTTCGGGCTTTCACTTCGACAAGAGGGGTTGTATTGCGAACGGCCTGCTCAAATACTTCCAGGGGTTCGCCACCAGTGCGCTCGCGAATCACCTCAAGGGAGTTGTAGACAATTTTGTCGGTAAGAGACTTTTTACCGCTGGTCATAAGTCGCCGACTCATCATCGTGATTAGACGACTGTTATAAACAGAATCAGGAGGGACTGGACGCTTTTGTGCGACAGAACGACGGGACATGATGATTTTTCCAACTATTTAAACGTTGAGGATGATTTGATAGTGGCGATCAAGCGAGGCACTGGGAGGCAGACGACGACACCGAAAGAAAAATAAAAAGTTCTTAATTGAACCTTTTAAGACTCGAAGCTGTGGGCAATGGTCGTTAAAGCTTACTCTTTAGGACGCTTAGCACCATACTTGGAGCGTCCCTGGCGGCGATCCTTCACCCCTGCAGTATCCAGGGTGCCTCGGATGATGTGATAACGTACTCCAGGTAAATCCTTAACTCGTCCGCCACGAATCATAACTACGGAGTGTTCCTGAAGGTTATGTCCAATGCCAGGAATATAGGCGGTGACCTCAAATCCTGAGGTCAATCGCACCCGCGCCACCTTACGCAGGGCTGAATTTGGCTTCTTGGGGGTGGTGGTATAGACGCGGGTGCATACCCCACGGCGTTGAGGACAGCTCTTCAGCGCAGGGGATTTAGTTTTCTTCTCGGCTTTCTGGCGCTCACTCCGAATGAGTTGCTGAATCGTAGGCATAAACGGCTCTAGACACTAGGGTTGAGGTTGACTTTGAGTTTTCACAAGTTTCTAGCGTAGCACCTTTGAAAATATTTGGTCAATCCTCATCGATCACTAGATGCATGGATTGGGCGATCCCTGGATGAGAAATCCTCTGGAGCATCTGTGTCTGATTCTGATTCAGGAATCAATGCAAAGGAGTTGCCGCAGCCACAGGTTTGCTTCGCCTGGGGGTTAATGAAGCGGAACCCCCCGCCCATGAGGTCTTCGGCATAGTCGATGGTGAGGTCTTGGAGGTAGGGTAAAGCGGCATCGGGTACGACAATCGTCAAGGTGTCAAAGTTGTAGGTGGTTACCTCTGGCTGATGGGAGGTTTCCTGGAAGGTGAGTTGATAAGTCCACTCAAAGCAGCCTCCTGATGCCAGATCTAAGTAAACCAGCAGGCGTCGGTTAGGGTGTTTGTCCAAGAGACGTTGTAGTTCTTTGATGGCGTTGGGACGAACATGAATCATGGTTAGGACTTACAAATCATGCAAGGAGGTGCTGTGGGGTGGCAGGTAGGGTTTTGCATATCTCAACTGAGACGTGTCTTTTAAAGGATACTGCCGGACGTAACGAAGACAAATAAGGTCGTTACATCCGGCAGTGAGGTTGAAAATCCTTAGCATAGGAGGATTTTCAGTGATGGATTTTGTGCGCAGAGACTTGGGTTGACGGGCAGGCCAGGGGGTTAGTCTTACTCGGCCCGGGCGTAGTCGTCCTGGAAGCGAATAATGTCGTCCTCACCGAGGTATTCACCATTTTGTACCTCGATAAGAATGAGGGGGAGCACTCCTACATTCTCGAGTCGATGCTTGGTGCATGAGGGGACATAGGTAGATTGGTTGGTGGACAGAAGAATTTCGTTGTCGCCACAAATAACCTTCGCTGTCCCTGAAACGATGATCCAGTGTTCGCTACGGTGGTGGTGCATTTGCAGGCTAAGGCGGTGACCGGGCTTCACTTCAATGCGCTTGATTTTGTAACCTCGTCCTTCCTCGAGCACCGTGTAAGAGCCCCAGGGCCTAAGGCCAGTTTCGGGAACATGTTTACCGTTGGTCGTTGCCAGAGCTAGTGCCGTGGGTTGAATGGTTTCTTCAATCTGGGGCATGGTTACGTTTCCTCCAAAGATGATTGAGTCTATGTACTAGGGGGTATCAGTAAGGTTGCCGAAGATAATCTGGGTATCGATAGTTTAGAAGTTATCAATAAACCTAAAGTTCCCTAACCATGAATGTTGCCCCTACCGCAGGAATAAAGCCTGAACGGTTGTAGGGATAAATTCGCCATAGGCTTTGGAAATTTAGTCTAACAGGCTAGTCTGTGGGAGCAAGTCCTGGTTTAGGGACGGAGTCGGATTCTCATAATTTCTTCAACTGAATCAAGTCAAGCTAAGAGGGGTCCATCAAAATGTCCATAGCTGAGATGGCCCGTGGGATGGAACTATTCAGGGGAAAGAGCCCTGCTTGTGGGACGACTGCTGCGACTGCTGCTGGTCAGGGTTGCCAAGGGAGACGGGAAGGAGGGGGAGAGGATCGGGGCTATGGGGGTAGTTAGCATCCGGAGAATTGCATCACTCCAGAAAAAGACCAATGCCATTGTTGACTCTAGCCGCGGTTCGCGGTGATCGGTTCAGGAGGCGACCCCCGAGATAAAGACTGGCGGAGCTGCCTCCATCTAGGTTGAGGGCGTCGGTACTACCCAGTTGAGCCATAATTTGGGCTAGCTCGACCAGGGTCGGCCCGGGACCAGAAGGACTGTCATGGACTGCCACTAGCAAGAGTTCATTTGATGACGTGAGGCCGATAGCGCTACGGGGAGCGGCCTGACGGGCAAAGGCGCTACTAAATTGCTCGGCCTCAGCATTCAGGACTACGGATGAATTTTGCAGCAGCAGGGGGCCACCGCCTGCAATGTGGGGAAAAGGGGCTAGTTCTTTGGGTAAAAGTTGAGATTGAATATCAACCGCTGTACCTGGTGGTAGTGACCGTGCTGCCCTTTCAAAGGATCTCAGCGCCAGTAGGTAGCCCCCTGAAGGTATGGGAATGACTTGCTCTGAAGTCACTTGCTGTTGGTTAAGGACTTGGCCATTCAAAACTGAGACGACGATTTCGCTATCGAGAATGGGACGGTATTCTGGGCCCCAGGAAGGCGTATAAAGACCTAATCCGGCCTGTACGAAGCCGCTGTTAATGGCTTGAATAGGGAATGATTCTCCGCTGGTAGTGGTTAAGGTTTGATTGAGAAACAGACGTCTCATGATGGCATTACCTTGGGTGTCCCAGCCCAGCACTCCTCGGCTCAGGATAGGCCCTGAAATCCAGGTGCCATCGAAGCGCATAGCGCCGAGGGGATATTGATTATTGCGATTAAAAAAGCCGGCATTGATAGCCGCGGCAGCTTGCCAACGCTGGGCCATGGTGGCTAGAGGGGCAATCCCACTGGCCCGGGTCGGGTCAGTCCAAATGGGGTGCAGACTCAGATTTTCCTGGCGGGGATCGAGCTGCAGCCAGTACACCGGAAATGATTTGCCTGCCACGGAAATATACTGCTGTCGCCACCTCAAACCCGGTGCCCAGACGATGTTAAGGGGTTGCAAAAAATCTCTGCGGATATCAACGACCACTCGATGGGGATTAGCGAGAGTAGTGATGATAGGACGGACATTTTGTCCGGTTTGGACCGTAAGAATGGTCCGATCGATCTGGGCATCAAGTCCCAGTGCCGTAATACCTGTTGTTCCAGAAAACTCGGTGGGGAGTCTTTGGATAATCTGGCTTGCGACTGTGGCATGAAGGCTGAGGCTGAATTCATCCACACCTTCTGACAGTTGGGTCAAGGTAGCGCCCGTAACGTCAATAATCAGGCGCTCCCCCCAGGGATGAGTCTCCTGGCGAATGGCTTGGAGCTGTGACGGTGGGTAAGTAATTTGCAGGATATGATTTTGGGGAGTAACCGCCCAACCCTGCTGAACAAAAAATTCAGTGACATCCAGGAATCTATAACCACTGTCTAACCAGGCTCGCAGATTAACCGGAGGTTGATGGGGGCCAGAAAACCACCATACGGGTTGATGGGTGGGATCTTCAGTATTGAGGAAGGTGGCACCAAAGTGGTCGGTCAGGGCGTAGTCTGCGATCGCGATTTTGCCATCAACCTGTATCCAGGGAATTGGTAACACCGAGCCATTAATGGCAATCGTGTTGCCTACTTGGGTACTATCCAGGGCCAGCTTTTGAGGGTAGTGCTGGTTAGTTCTGGGAGGGAAGGAGGCGGCTTCCCCAGCCTGCACCACCGGTGACATCGCGGCCAAGGATACGTAAAAGGGAAGAGCAACGGCTATGTAAGCTTGCCGGCTGAAGATCCGGAAGGGCTTGTACTGCAGGGTGATCAGGGGCAACATTGGTTTTTGCATCGTGGTGCTACAGCAGGTTGTGGGAACAAGTTGGTATAATCCACAATCCTTGCGGCGTCAAAGCCGGTTAAATTGTCCGTAAATCATAGATTCTGCTGCGCATTCTCGCACAGGTGGGTGGGCAGGTTTTTGGGTCTGCCGCCGAGGGATGTATGGTTATGATGGCCTGACTTTGCTAGCTCAACTAACTTGGATTTCTCGGCATGGCTTGAGGGTTCAGGTCAGTACGTTTAGGAGTGGCTTTGTTCCTTCGGTCAATGCCTGGTCTATAAAGTTAAAATAAAGGTCGCTCTTAGTCGGCCCATCAAGATCATCCTCCTCATTCAACTGATTCGTAGTAGATCCTGCCCTGGCATCTGTTGTCCGTTTGATAGTGACGACCTGATGTCGGTCTGCCTTTAAATAGCAAGGGGATGGGTTATTCCTGAACCTGTTCAGGCAGCAAAATATGATTTACTGCTAGTCCGAATGCATCCGCCAGTAGCGGATTATCGGTTTGCTTGACCTGGTAACGGGTAGTCTTCATTTTTTTGTTATCAAGCTGTCCCATGGGAAATACGCCTGTGAATCAACGTCATCAATCACCGCATCACATTGAACGCACCCCCTCCTTTTATTGGGGACCAAAATGGTTGGTCGAAGAACGGGATGCCTGCGGCGTAGGCTTCCTGGCGGATCAGCACAATCGCTCGAGCCACGGGTTGGTGGCCCAGGCCCTCGCGGCTCTAGATTGTATGGAGCATCGCGGCGGCTGCTGTGCTGACCAGGATTCCGGTGACGGGGCTGGGGTCATGACGGCGATTCCCTGGACGGTTTTAAATCGATGGGCGGCCGAACGGGGGCTGGGGCCGCTGACCCAGGAAAAAACCGGTGTCGGGATGATCTTTTTGCCCCACGATGCGGCTATTGCCGAGGTCATCCACAAGACCTTCGAGCAAATTGTGCAGGACGAGGGACTCAAGGTTTTAGGGTGGCGGTCGGTGCCGGTCAAACCCGAGGTCCTGGGGCCTTTGGCTAAACAGTATCAGCCCCTAATTGAGCAATTGCTAGTGGAGTCTGCTGAAGCTACTGGAGATGAGCTTGAGCGAAAGCTGTATTTGATTCGGCGTCAGGTGCTCCATGGGATGGCTGGATTACTGGCTGACTATGAGCGTTTCTCCCCTGAGCAGATTCAAAAACTGCAGGAGTTTTATGTTTGCTCCTTCTCCTGTCGCACCATTGTTTACAAGGGCATGGTGCGCTCTGCGGTGCTGGCGTCCTTCTATGACGACCTGCGGGATCCGGATTATGTCAGCTCCTTTGCGGTCTACCACCGTCGCTTCAGCACCAACACCATGCCGAAATGGCCTTTAGCCCACCCCATGCGGCTGTTGGGCCACAACGGCGAGATCAACACCCTGGTGGGTAATATCAACTGGATGGTCGCCCGTCAAGCGGATCTACACCACGAGGTATGGGGCGATCGGTTGGAATTGCTGAAACCCATCGTTAATCCAGAAAACAGCGACTCCGCCAACCTGGACAACGTCATGGAGCTGCTGGTGCGCTCCGGGCGGACGCCTCAGGAAGTGCTGATGATGATGGTGCCCGAGGCTTACAACAACCAACCTGACCTGGCTCAACATCCCGAAATTGTGGACTTCTACGAATACTACAGCGGTCTGCAGGAACCCTGGGATGGCCCGGCTTTGGTGGTCTTTAGTGACGGTAAGCAGGTGGGGGCAACCCTGGACCGCAATGGTTTGCGTCCCGCCCGTTACGTATTGACGAAAGACGGCCTGTTGATGGTGTCTTCCGAAGCCGGGGTGCTGGATGTTGCCCCCGAAGACATTGTGGAAAAGGGACGGCTGGGCCCCGGCCAGATGATTGCCGTGGACCTGGAGAGCAACGAAATTCTTAAGAACTGGACCATTAAACAGCGGATTGCCCAGAAGCAGCCCTACGGCAATTGGCTGAAAGAGCACCGGGTACAGCTCCAGCCGCAACTCTTCCGCGAGGCTATGGTTTATGCCTCGGATGAGTTGCTGCGGCAGCAGAGCGCTTTTGGCTACACCGCTGAAGACGTTGACATGATCATCCAGGATATGGCGGCTCAGGGGAAAGAACCCACCTACTGCATGGGGGATGATATTCCCCTGGCGGTGCTCTCGAACAAACCTCACCTGCTGTACGACTACTTCAAGCAGCGCTTTGCTCAGGTTACTAACCCGGCCATTGATCCCCTGCGAGAACGATTGGTCATGTCCCTGGCGACCCAGCTTGGACCCCAGGGCAATCTGCTGGATGCAAAGCCCGAATTTGCTCGGCTGTTGAATCTGGAAAGCCCCGTGGTGAATGAGGTGGAGCTGGAACAGATTCGCCAGTCTGGGTTTGAGACCGAGACCCTGTCTACCTTGTTCTCTATTACCGCGGGTCCTGATGGGTTAGAGCAGGCGGTCGAGGCCCTCTGCGAACAGGCTGATGTGGCGGTTAAGGCGGGTAAGTCTATTCTGGTGCTGAGCGATCGCGTTGATGCTCAGGGTAATCCGGTCGCGTTGACCGCTGAAACAAGCTACATTCCTCCCCTGGTGGCGATTGGTGCCGTGCACCACCACCTGATTCGCAACGGTCTGCGGATGCATGCTTCGTTAATTGTGGATACGGCCCAGTGCTGGAGCACCCACCACTTTGCCTGCCTGATCGGCTATGGGGCCAGCGCGGTATGTCCCTATCTGGCGCTGGAATCAGTGCGTCACTGGTGGCAGGATAGCCGCACCCAAAAGCTGATGGAAAGCGGTAAGCTGCCGGTCTCTACCCTGAACGGTGCCCAGGATAATTACCGCAAGGCCGTTGAAGCTGGGTTATTAAAAATTCTCTCCAAGATGGGAATTTCTTTGATTACCAGCTATCGGGGGGCGCAAATTTTTGAAGCCATCGGCATTGGTCCCGACCTGCTGGATCTGGCCTTCCGGGGAACCACGTCTCGTCTCGGAGGCTTGTCCTTGACGGATCTGGCCCAGGAGACGGTGAGCTTTCACCAGCGGGCATTCCCTGAACTCACGTCAAAGCGGCTGCAGAATATGGGCTTTGTGCAGTCGCGTCCCAGCGGGGAATATCACATGAACAACCCCGCCATGACCAAGCTGCTCCATAAGGCTTTGGTAGACCGTCAGTACGACCACTACGAGGTTTACAAAGCCCAGATTGAGAATCGTCCTCCTACGGCCCTGCGGGATTTGCTCGATTTCCAGAGCGACCAACAGCCCATTTCATTGGATGAGGTGGAGTCTGTGGAGTCCATCATGGAGCGCTTCTGCACCGGCGGCATGTCCCTCGGAGCCCTGTCCCGCGAAGCCCATGAGGTACTGGCCATTGCCATGAACCGCATCGGCGGCAAGTCTAACTCCGGGGAAGGGGGTGAAGATCCCGTCCGGTTTAAGGTGCTTTCTGATGTGGATGCAGAGGGTAATTCTCCCACCTTCCCCCACTTGCGGGGGCTGAAAAATGGCGACACCGCCAGTTCTGCCATCAAGCAGGTGGCATCGGGACGGTTTGGGGTGACTCCTGAATACCTGATGCATGCCAAGCAAATTGAAATTAAGCTGGCCCAGGGGGCCAAGCCCGGCGAAGGGGGGCAACTACCCGGCAAAAAGGTCAGCTCCTACATCGCTATGCTGCGGCGCTCGAAGCCGGGGGTTGCTCTGATTTCGCCGCCGCCCCACCATGATATTTACTCCATTGAAGACCTGGCTCAACTAATTTTTGATCTGCACCAGATCAATCCCAGGGCGGGGGTTTCGGTGAAGCTGGTTTCGGAAATCGGCATCGGTACGATTGCTGCCGGGGTCGCCAAGGCCAATGCCGATGTCATCCAAATTTCCGGTCACGATGGCGGCACCGGGGCTTCGCCCCTGAGTTCGATCAAGCACGCTGGGGTGTCCTGGGAACTGGGCCTGACGGAAGTCCACAAAGTGCTGATGGACAATCAGCTGCGCGATCGTGTCACCCTGCGGGTCGATGGGGGCTTCAAAACCGGCTGGGATGTGATCATGGGTGCCCTGATGGGGGCGGAAGAATTCGGCTTTGGCTCCATCGCCATGATTGCCGAGGGCTGCATTATGGCGCGGGTTTGTCACACCAACAACTGTCCCGTGGGGGTTGCGACTCAGAAAGAAGAACTGCGGAAGCGCTTTACGGGAATTCCTGAACATGTGGTGAACTTCTTCTTCTTTATTGCCGAAGAAGTGCGATCGCTGCTGGCCCGGCTGGGCTACCGCTCCCTGAACGAGATTGTCGGTCGGGCTGACCTGCTCAAGCCTCGGGAAGGGGTAACCCTGGCCAAAACCAGCTCCCTGGATGTGTCGACCCTGATTAACCTGCCCGATGGGCGGAAAGACCGCAGCTGGCTCAACCATGGATCAGTCCACAGCAACGGCCCGGTACTGGATGTTGAGATCCTAGCGGATGGGGATGTGCAGAACGCGATTCAGACCCAGGGTAAGGTGAGTAAGTCCTATGAAGTGGTAACCACCGACCGCACTATCGGGGCTCGGGTTGCCGGAGTTATCGCCGAAAAGTATGGCAATACAGGCTTTGAAGGGCAGCTGAACCTCACCTTTGAGGGCAGCGCTGGCCAGAGCTTTGGGGCCTTTAACCTGCCCGGCATGACCCTGACCCTGGTGGGTGAGGCCAACGACTATGTGGGCAAGGGGATGCACGGCGGCGAACTGGTGGTTAAGCCCCCGGTTGGCATTAACTACGATCCTTCCGAAAACGTGATTCTTGGTAACACCTGTCTGTATGGTTCGACCGGCGGCACCCTCTATGCCCACGGCACTGCGGGTGAACGGTTCGCCGTGCGGAACTCAAAAGGCCAGGCGGTAATCGAAGGGGCCGGAGACCACTGCTGCGAGTATATGACTGGCGGTATCGTGGTTGTACTGGGCCATGTAGGTCGCAACGTCGGGGCCGGGATGACCGGCGGTCTGGCTTACATGCTGGATGAAGACGGCAGCTTTCCCACCAGGGTCAACCCCGAAATCGTGAAGGTGCAGCGGGTGATTACCCCGGCGGGTGAAGCTCAGCTGAAAGAGCTGATTGAAGCCCATAGGGCTCACACTGGCAGTCCCAAAGCCCAGCGGATTCTGGATAATTGGGCTGAGTACCTGCCCAAGTTCTGGCAGGTGGTGCCACCTTCCGAAGCGGAGACGCCCCAGGCGAATCCGGATGCGGTAG
>CAZPYG010000017.1:0-58144 GCA_964590465.1 uncultured bacterium
CCTACTGCCATATACAGCTCAAACAGAGGATACCCGGAACTTTTTGCTATCTAACGTTCCGGTTGAGCGGCTGCTAGTAACCTACGCTACATGACCAAGATCTCTCATCAGTCCGCTCCAAACGGGTTGTTAGACCATGCCCGACCAATAGCGTCCAACTAGCAATCTTGTCTTTATGCCTACTCAACATGCTTGGGACAAACTTCAAATTCAGAACGCGCACGGAAAAAGCAAACATCAAACTCAAAGAAGAAGTTAGCTTGTCCCAAAATTAAAGGCACATTAGGTGCTTGCGTCCAAGCAAATGCGAGATCAACAGCGGGAAAAGAACTGACTTGTGCGGCAACAACCACTGCACGAGCTTCAAATCGAGCCAAATTTCTGCTAATAGAACCGAGAGTGTTTCATTCTCCCAGATTAAACCCAGTTGCGCTCCCACCTCGTATGGTAGAACATTGACGCTAGCGCCTGTATCTAATAAGCCCTCGATGTTCGAGGCTTGGCCATTAAAGCTGAGAGTCAAAGGCAGGTATGGCATTCGATCAACCATACCGAGGGCGCTGTCAATGATCTTGTAAGGAAATCTTTGAGCGTCAACCATTCTTCTCTTGCTGCTTCGTTACCAGAAGATTCATTAAGATATTAGCAGCCTCAGAACAATTGTACGGCGACCAGACCGGATACTCTTGGTTCGCAACAAAGAAATTTGCGTCTTCTTCCTTAACTAGCTCTGTAGCAAGGAACTGCATTAGCCGAAGCTTGTCGATTTTTGGCAGTTCCTGGATTTGTGACATGAGTTCAGTTAATGGCATTTGAGAATCCCCTAGTTTGAGGCTCTGTGAACGAAGCTACCGCACTTTCATCTTAACCTATCGATCACATCCACGATTGCAGATTAACGTGTGATTTAGCCTGCGATAAGAGCCAAGAAATACTAGATTTCTGACGTTGCTCGGTAACGGGATGAATTTGGATTTCGTCAATTTTTGAAAGTCCTATGGGTCAAGCGTTGCAGAGCTTGTTGACTTTAAATTCATCTTAAAGGTTGGCAACGCCAGATTTCTTGCCGTCTATCTAGCTGCAGGAATAAGCCATCGTATTAAGACTGGCAAGCTGATAGCAAAATTTCGCCAAGTCAAGGCTTCTCATCCATCTAAGGACACATTAGGAGAAACATGTTGGAAGAAAAGTAGTTTACCAGTAACTATCTTCAGCAGCAGCCTTCAACCTCTTCAGGTAACAATCTACAAACGTATGACGGCTTATCAAACCCTTGAATGGCTCTAAACAAGCCTGAAAAAGGTCACTGAGGTCTGGATCGCCTGGATAGCAATTGAGTCTATCTTCAATTTCTTTGGTTAATTCCTCAAAACCCTCAGACGCTTCATCAATGATATCGTCTGAATCAATGTAATAAGAATAATCTTTGACTCTATTATCACTTGTCAGAACTATAGATGTTATATCGTAGCTATCCATGTGTCGGTAATCAGAAAATGACTCACAGATCTCTTCAGGCACTTCCAAGTCTGGAAAATCCCGACAAAGTTCGGGCACTACAACATTAAAGAAATGAGGAATTATGTCCTCGCAGGTCCATATGGATACGAGTGGCTTGCTAATAGTTGGCGCACCTTTACCGATAGTAGGAGCACCGAATGAATAGGTAATTATATCTCTATCTTCGAGATCTCCTTTATCTATCTCCTTCTCTAGCAAATAAGCTACTACACATGCGACAGCAGCTCCAAGGCTATGTCCAGCCAATATTATTCTTTTCTCCGGGTGATTTCTCACAGTACTTATAATTTGTTTAAAGACAGACTTTCCAAAAGTCCAAAGGACTTGAATGATATTTCTGTTATGTCCTTCCCATCCGTCTTGAAAACATAGCCCCAAATCGACAAAAGACTGGCTTCCTCTCAAAGCCACTATTATCTCTTGATTGTTGACGGCAGTATACCCGAAATATAAGTTGTGTCCCAAAAAAGCACCGACAATTGATCGACCCCAATCCTTAAAAAAATCATTATCAGGTGACATTAAAATTTGAAGATGATTTCTTAATCTTTCTCCTGAAAGAAAGTACTGAGAAATATCTGGGGAGTGAAAGCCATCATTCTTTGTTTTGCGATGAAATTTTATTGCTGCCCCGACAAGTTCTGCGACTTCTAGAAGCCTATCAGTCTCGTATTCAGAGTAATGCATTCTTAACCTCTGAGTAAGCTATGGTAAACGATTGCTGGATTGCTGTGCGGGCTAACAATCTTATTAGAGAGAAACTTTCCGCATATTATCCGGACCTGGGAGGATCGCGAGGAACTTTCCGCACATCTATAGCCATAGTACAAATAGACTATAAAGTGATATTTATCATGCGGTGTACTGATGGCGCATGACTCTTCCCTCCAGAAAAGACCGAAAAAACTGTTGGATCAGGTGCGTGAAGCGATGCGGTTGAAGCATTATGTGTACCGAACAGAAGATACCTAGGTCCAGTGGATCAGGTAATACATTCTGCTGGGCGACTACAGCGCCCTCGCCGATGCCATCAACCGTATGGATACGCTGGGCTACTGTGTTCTCAAGAAATAGAATCCTCGATAAACCGAACATCCTGAAGCTTGCTCATCGAGCTGAATGGCCAAAGTGTCCCAAGCCTCCAACGGCATGTATTTATACTTTCGACCAGCCTGCTCGTGTCAACCTAGGAGAGACCCAATTGAGGAGAAACCGTCTATGAATGGACCGGCAGTGCGGGGAATTTTAGTGGTCGTCATCGGCTCTCTGGCTTTGGCGACGCAAAACGTGCTGCTGCGGGTCATTTTTTCAGAAAGCGACATTCTGGGGCAATTCATGTGGGGCGGTTTGATTCCGCCATCGCCGGCAAATTCTGTGCTGGTCTTGCAGATGAGATCGCTGCTGATGGTCCCCGCCATGATTGTCGTGTCTTACCGGTTATACCCCGCCACTACCCGTGCCCTGACCCAGCTCACCCGGTCCCAGAAGCGGTCTACCCTCTGGCTGTCATTACTCAGCGGCGGCTGCTTATTTTTGGCCATGGTTTTGCTTTTTATTGCGATTGCCAGTATCCCCGCCGGGGTAGCTACGGTTTTGTTTTTTATGCATCCGGTTGTCACCGGGCTTTTGTCCTGGAAAGTGTTCGGCATCCCCCCCAGTCGTTTGCGCCTGGGGGTAACGGCGGGGGTGCTTCTGGGGTGTGTGCTGGTGGTGCCCAGCTTTGCCGGTACCCTGGGTAACTCTGTAGGGTTAGGAGTGGCCGCGGCCCTGGGGGCTAGCGTTACTTACTCTGTGCAGGGAATTCTGGCTCAGGTCTGCTTCCGAGACATTCATCCGGTGCCCTTTACTCTGGTGCAGTTTGCCGTAATGGCGGTACTGACAACCCTGAGCCTGCTGCTGGTGAACATTGACGTACCGTCCGATCAATGGCCCACCCTCTGGCTGCTGAGCCTGATCAGCGCTGGGCTTACCGTGCTAGGCCATCTCTGTTACAACATCGGCATTCATCTGGTGCGGGCGGCCTCGATGTCGATTGTGGCGGTTAGCAACCCGGTGTTCACCGCGACCATGGCCTGGTTGGTGCTCCAGGAAGGGCTGCAGACCCGCCAGATCCTGGGTATGGTGCTGGTGGTCATCAGCATTGTGGCGCTGGGTCAAGAGGAGTCGCGCAAGGTCAAAGTAACCTCGTCGCCTTAGAAAAGATACGGGGTTAGTTCTGTGTTCTCAAATACAGTTGCCCTCTCTGAATTATTCGAGAATCAGCGGTTAAAAGACTTGCGATAAAACCGTTTATAACCGTATGAAACATCTGTTTTCCTTCAATCCACTGGCTGCCAGCGCCATTACCCTAGCGGCGATAGTGGGCCTCAGTAGCTGTCAAACTCCGGAACCTACGGCCACTGAAACGACTGAGGCCACCGCAGCCGTCGATGGCTCAGCAGAAACAGCAGCAGAAACGGATACCCAGGAGCTAACGCCGGTTAAGTTCACCCTGTCGTGGCTACTGCAGGGGGTAGATGCGCCGCTAACCCTGGCCATGGAGCGGGGGTACTTCGCTGAGGAAGGATTGGATGTCACCTTTGAGCGGGGGTACGGTTCTGCCGATACGGCCAGCAAAATTGCCGCCGGTCAGTACGACATGGGTTTTGGCGACATGTACGCCATGATCGAGTTCAACGAGCAAAACCCCGACCAAAAGCTGATTGTGGTTGCCGTTCCCCAAAATAAGGCCCCCTTTGCGCTGATGGCGCTGAAAGAGACGGGCATTAAATCCGTAAACGACCTGGCGGGTAAAAAATTAGGAGCCCCGGCGGGGGATGCCCCCCGTCGCCTGTGGCCCGTGCTGGCGGAAGAGGTCGGTGTAGATCCTGACTCGGTGGAATGGGTCACCATGGAGCCCAAGCTGAGGGAAACCTTCCTGCTACAGGGGAATGTGGATGCCATTAGCGGCTTTATCTATTCGATGATTCCTTCCGTGCTCAAGGCCGGAAAAACCGCAGATGATATCGATATCTTCTACTACACCGATAATGGCCTGGACTTCTACGGCAACGTCATTATGGTTAAGGAATCCTTCCTGGAGGAGAATCCTGATGTCGTGCGCTCCTTCTTGAAGGCTTATTTCCGAGGTATGCAAGATGCCCTGAAAGACCCCGTTGCCGGGTTAGATAGCGTCATGGCCCAGGGCGATGACCTGATGGATCGCGAAACAGAGAAGTTACGTTTGCAGATTAACTTCAACGACCTGATGGTGAATGAAGAAGTGGAAGCCAATGGCCTGGGCTCGGTCGACCCAGAACGCCTGCAAGCTACCATCGACCAGACGGTGAAAGGCTTTGGCCTGGCCAATACTCCCCCCATCGAAGCAGTGTTTGACGACAGCTACCTGCCTCCCCTGGAAGAGCGACAGGTGCCCCCGGCATCGGAACGGGCTCCTCTGGAGTAGGGGGGACAGGACCTGACGCGTTCTAGGCTCAGGCATTGCCTCCACATACGACGCTGTAATGAATGTCACTGAATTAAGCTTGGTGGGCAGTGCCCACCCTAAGGCAGCGTAAGAGTTTTGGCCATTTGCGGAAAGTTTATTTCAGTGACATTCACTCCTTCCCTTAGTTGCTGCAAACACTGCTCAGGTATAGCTTATGGTTAAACACCTATCAGTCGAGGCATCCTCTGAGGAGGAGACATCGTCCGTTCTAGAATTTCGCGATGTCAGCCTGAAATATGACATGTCAGGCCAGGCTCTGTCGGTCATCGACCAGGTCTCATTCACCGTTAGGCAGGCCGAATTTGTCTCCATTGTGGGGCCAAGCGGCTGCGGCAAAACCTCCCTGCTCAGGATGATTTCGGGACTCAATCCGGTGGAGGAAGGTCTGGTTTCCTTTCGAGGAGAAGCCATCACCAAACCCCTCAGAAATGTGGGCATCGCCTTCCAAAACCCGGTGCTGTTGCCCTGGCGCACCACCCTGCAAAATGTGCTGCTGCCGCTGGAAATTGTGCCCGCCCACAAGCGACGACTGAAGGCCCATAAGGCTGAGTACGAAGCAGCGGCCCGGGAACTGCTCGCCACTGTCGGCTTGAAGGACTTTCAGAACCACTACCCCTGGCAGCTTTCCGGGGGGATGAAGCAGCGGGCGTCCCTCTGTCGGGCGCTGATTCATCAGCCAGAACTGCTGCTGTTAGATGAACCCTTCGCCGCCCTTGATGCCTTCACCCGCGAAGACATGTGGGAACTCCTGCAGCGCCTCTGGGATCGGACCCAGTGCACCAGTATGCTGGTTACCCACGATCTGCGGGAGGCAATTTTTCTGTCGGACACGGTGTACGTCATGGGTCCTCGCCCCAGCCAACTGGTCTATACCCTGAAGGTTGCCCTGCCCCGCCCCCGCACTCTGGATATGTGCTTTGCGGAAGATTTCCACCACATGTACACCGAATTGCGACGGCATATTCAGCGCCATTAGTCGAAGTCCTACTGCCCCCTCCTTATCCCAAAGCGTAATTCCCATCATCCAGGGCGTCTCGGCGACACCCCAAAGCCATAAAAAGCGGGCTGTTTTCAGATCAATTCTTCGAAATCTGACTACAGATGTAAACGCGGAATCCCTTACAGAACGACTGTTTCCCAACTCAAAACTCAAAACTCAAAACTCAAAACTCAAAACTCAAAACTCAAAACTCAAAACTGGTATAACCCCTGATGGTACTGACGGAATCTCTAAAATCTCCTTCCCTGAGTTTTAAATCTTTGCTGAATTCTAAGCACGGCACCTATGTGTTGCCCATTGCCACGACCCTCCTCTTGCTCGTGGTGTGGGAGGTGGCGGTGCGCCTGTTTGCGGTGCCGGAGTTCATTTTGCCGGCCCCAACGGTGATTCTGGCGGAAATTCCCCAGTGGGGGGCAGCGGTGGCCCGCAATGCCTGGATCACCCTGGCCACCACCGTGGTGGGTTTTTTGATTGCCCTGGCCTCTGGAGTGTTTTTAGGCTGCATGATTGGCTACTCCAAACTGGCCAATCTCACCGTTTATCCCCTGCTAATCGGGTTTAATACCATTCCTAAGGTGGCGCTGGTGCCCTTGATGTCTCTATGGTTTGGCATTGGTGCCGTGCCGGCGATACTGACGGCATTTTTGCTGGCCTTTTTTCCCATTGCAGTCAACGTAGCCACCGGTTTGGCTACGGTGGAAACGGAAATGCAGGATGTTCTGGTTTCCCTGGGAGCATCGCGCTTGGAAGTGTTCCAGAAGGTGGGGTTACCCCACACTATGCCCTATCTGTTTGCCTCCCTAAAGGTGGCCATTTCCCAGGCGTTTATTGGGTCTGTTATTGCCGAAACCGTGGCCTCCAATGGGGGTATTGGCTATGTGATTCTGTCGGCCAGTTCGAGTTTTAATGTGCCCCTGGCGTTTCTGGCCCTGCTCTCCCTGGCTGTTATGGGGATTGCTCTCTATGGCATTTTTGTGGTGCTGGAAAGACGTTTTGTCAGGTGGGTTTAGGGTAAGGGCAAGGGATATACTCTGGAACGGGAAGTATCGTATTTCAGCCCGGCATCCAACTTTAGAAAGACAAATTTATCTCCGTTGAAATACTGGTTCGTTTCGACTCAACCGTCAAAATCCAGAGGCGTTTCTGTATCACCAGTATATCCAGCAGTCCATTGGCGCGATGATAGTCATAGCGGTGCTTGGGCGGATATCACGATAATTTCTCAGGCTTTACCGTAGGCATGAATGTCACTGAAATAAAGCTGGTGAGCAGTGTCCACCCTACGGCAGATCAAGGCTTGCGGTGATTTGCCACGGATGATTTCAACTTAATTCAGTGCCATTCACCGTAGGCATTAGCTAATGGCAATATCGCCTCTTCTGGGCCTAACAAAGAAATATAAGGGGTATGGAAAAACTCCTGTGCAACTTCCCTGGCATCCTGGGTCGTAACTGAAGCGGTCATCTCCTGAAAATGCTGGTCGAATTCTACGCCCAGGCCCAGACTTTCGTACCAGCCGAGCAGCTGAGCGATCTGTGAATTGGTTTGCTTGCCAAGGGCGTACTGACCCAGCAGTTTATTTTTCGATGCCTGAAGCTCGTCCTCAGACAGCAGCTGGTCCTTCAGCCGTTCTACTTCGAAGCGCAGGCCATCCAGGGCAGTGGCGGCATTTGCGGGGGCGGTGCCCATGTAGGCGACAAACTGGGACTGCCCTAACCGGGTGGGGTAAAAGGCCGAGACATCGTAGGCGAGACCCCGCTTTTCCCGCAGTTCCACGAAGAGACGGCTCGATAAACCATTTCCCAGGTAGGTGTTTAAAAGCTTCAGCGCCGCATAGGCAGGATGCTTCACCGAAGCCGCCGGATAGCCCACCATGACAATGGCCTGGTTCGTGTCCTGGATTGCGACGGAGCAACATCCTTCAGTGGGCACCGTCGGGAAGACCACTCCCTGGAGCTGTGATGCAGGCCCTGTCCAATCCCCCAGAACTTCCTCCACCTGGGCGACCGCCTCATCCGGGGTAATGCGACCCACGATGGTCACCACCATGTTGTCAGGCCGAAAGTACTGCTGATGAAAATCAAACAGCTGCTGGCGATGAAAGGCGGCGACGCTGGCTTCGGTACCGACCCCTGGCAGGCTGTAGGGGTGGTCGCCATACATATCCTGGCGCAGCTGGTTGAAGGCGACGGTGAAGGGCTGTTCCTGCATGGAGCGGATTTGCTGCAGGGTGAGCCGCTGTTCCAGATCAATTTCGGGTTCCGGGAAGCTGGGAGACCGCAGCAGGGACGCCGCCAGGCTGAGGATGGGGCCAAAGTCGGCGGAGACGGTTTTGAGGCTGATGACGCTGTAGTCTGCTGCGGCATCAGTGCCCAGACTGGCCCCGACGGACTCCACTGCTTCGGCAATTTCCAGGGAAGATAGGGTTTGAGTTCCTTTTGTCAGCAACCCCATCAAGAAGCTCGCTAATCCGGCAGCTTCCGGTGCTTCTTGGGCCTTCCCGGCGCGAATGAACAGTCGGGCCGAGACGATATCAGCAACGGGATTTTCTAAAACGAGAACCGTAAGTCCGTTAGGCAGAACGGTGCGATGAAGCCGGGGGGCGTGGAGAAGGGAGGCAGTCACAGTGTTAAACGTCTATTACCTTGAGAACATTGATTTTGAGAAGCGTGATAAACCCTGTCCAAGTCCAGAAGTGGAGTTTTGCCCGGGGGAGAACTACAGATTTCGAGGTGGACTTGGTTTATCTCAGCCCTGAAAGCAAAACCAGTCTATCCCATGTCCTGAAATTGCGTGGTGATCTACCATCCCCAGGGCTGAGAACGGGAAGCTTTGACGGGGTCAAACCATAGCATGCCCAACCATGACCGGGCTGGAATCAGGCAGCAGAATGGTGGAAACGTACCGCAAAGGGGTCAGGTATTGATTGGCGACCTGGCGTAGTTTGGCTTCGGAGTAGTTCTGAATGATGGGCACGTAGGTCAGACACAGGTCTGGATTGGCAATGGTGCCGTAGTAGCCGTAAAGACCGGCGATTTGTCCGGGGGCCTCGGTAGAGAAGGCATAGTCATTGCACAGCAGCCGTTTGGCCCGGTTGAGTTCTGACTCGGGGATGGGTTTGGCGGCCAGTTCGCTGATGCGATCGCAAACAATTGCCTCTACCCGGTCAATATCTTCAGCGGCCAGCCACGCCTGGATGGTAAACAGACTGCATTCCCGCTGCAGGGAAAATCCGGCTGCGACATCCTGTACCAACTGGCGGTCTTCCCGCAGTTCTCGCACCAGCCGGGAGGAGCGCCCTTCGGCTAATAAAGCTGACAGCAGATCCAGGCCATAGGCATCCTCTAGCTGGTGAATGCCGGGACCCAGCCAGGCCATGGATAGGCGAGCCTGCTCCAGCCTGGGCAGATGCAGGGTTTCGCGATGCACTCCCCCCAGCCGGGGCAGTTTTGCCGGTGTCGCCGGAGGACATAATGCCGGACGGGGAAATCCTCGAAAGGATTGCCTCACCAGCTCAATGGTGGGTTCCAGGGGAATTCCTCCGGTAATGACCACCGTCATGTTTTTGGGCTGGTAGTGGTACTGGTGGAAACAGCGCATTTCTTCTGGGGATCGCTGCTGAAGAATCGCCGCCGTGCCCAACACCGGGCGACCGTAGGGATGGTCGTGAAACACCAGTTCTGACATAGCCTGGAAGCCCAGCCAGTCGGGATCATCCTGGGCCTGGCGAATTTCTTCCAGCACCACCAGCCGCTCCCGCACGAACTCATCGGCGGGGATCGCTGCGTGGAGCAGTAAGTCGGCCAGAAAGGGTAAGGTCTGGGGCAGCATGTCTGCTGCGATGGTCATAAAAAAGTGGGCGTAGTCGTGGCTGGTGGCGGCGTTGGTCATGCCTCCCTGGGTTTCGATGGCGTAGTCAAAAATCCCTGGGCCAAGCTGCTCGGTGCCCTTAAAAATCATGTGTTCCAGGAAATGGGCCATGCCTGCCCATTCGGTGGGTTCTGCGATCGCGCCTGCCCGCACCCATACGTCGGCAACCACCACCGGGGTCGCCGCAATTTCTTGATGAATAATGGTTAGCCCATTATCCAGTTCAACTACTCTGGCTGGAAAGTCGACCGTAATCAACGGCTGAGCCCAATTCTCGTCATTAACCTTGAAATAATGTTAGCGCTAATACGTCCGATAGCGTAAATTCTCCCTGCCGAAATCAAAATCAGAATGAAGTGAGAACTGATCCCGCATCCGTTTCTAAAACCCCCGATGCCCCACGAGGCTAATTACGCTCACCCTGAGCCTGTCCAGGGGCTTCGACAAGCTCAGCCCCGAGTCATGACTGAAAACGTGGGGGAAGCCAATTGGATTAAGTAAGTATGAGAGACTCGAAAATTAAGCCATTCCCTCAGGCTTAGAGGTGCATCCAAAATAACCCTTTAAAGCAGTTTTCCCCCACCCGAGGGTGAGGGAAAAGATTTAGCTTCACCGCAGCGCCGTCTTACCTCAGCTTTCGACCTGGAAGAACCAGGTGGGTGCCATGGCGGTCGATTTTAAGTTTCCGGGTACATGCCCGGTTTACTGCCATCGACGCTCTCAGCTCCCTTTAACGAAAAACATAGATCGTAAAACATTGTTGGTAGTCACCAACGCCGTAGTGAAGCTCTAAACATCATAACCAACCTCCCCCGCAAAACGACAAGGGGGATCGCCGGAAGAATTTTGGAGCAACTGTGGTGTAATAGGGCATGGTCAACGGTAAAACTAAATGCTTACCATAGTTGGTCTAGTTGTTGCCTCACGCTTCCTATGGTTTCTGACTCCTCCACGCCGTCTGTGGGCACCGAACCAGCCGCAGATACGGCGGCCCATGAAGCTTCTACAGATGTCCAAAATTCTGAGGCCCAAAGCCAGGTCCAGCTCACCAGCGAAAACGGCTGGGTTCATCTGGTCTTGCCCAACGAAATGCCCCATCCTGAAGCAGAAGCCGCGTCTGTCCCAGGATGGACCGAGTGGCTGCAGCAGATTCGCCTGCGGCTCAGCGCCAATGAGCGATTCTGGCAGGCCAATACTGAAGTCCACCTGCAGGCGAAAGACCGGCTGCTGGATGTGCGCCAGCTCCAGGCCCTGGCGGAGCTGTTATCCGACCATGATCTGAAGCTGAAGCGCATTACCAGCAGTCGCCGCCAAACGGCCCTGGCCGCCGTCACCATCGGCTATTCCGTAGATCAATCCGAGGCGGTGAATCATCTGGTACAGAAACCCCAGGCGCCGGGGCAGCCGCTGGAAAATCCTCTCTATTTACAGACCACCGTCCGGTCTGGGGTAGACATCCGCCATGCCGGCACCATCATCATTCTGGGAGATACCAACCCCGGCAGTGCCCTGCTGGCAGCGGGGGATATTTTAGTATGGGGTCGCCTGCGGGGCATGGCCCATGCCGGGCTGGACGGCAACCGCAGCTGCCGGATCATGGCCCTGCAGATGCAGCCTACCCAGTTGCGTATTGCGGAGCTGGTCGCCCGTCCCCCAGAAACGCCCCCGGCTAACTATCTGCCGGAGGTGGCCTACGTGGGCGACAATGCCATTCGCATCGCCGTAGCCCAGGATTTTGCCCGCCAGCATTTGCAGGCGTCTAGCGGGTTGGAGGTGTCGTAGACAAAGATTCTGGAGAAGGGGCTGGGGGGTGAGAGCAAATTCAGGAGCTTTTGTGGTGCCATTGGTGCCCCTAACCGCTATTCTGATCTGGTGCTATAGGTTCCCTGTAATCGAAAGACTGGTTAACTGAAATCATTCGTAGAGACGTTGAGAAGTTGGGTTCGTCCATGACACGCGTTATTGTAGTCACTTCTGGTAAGGGCGGGGTGGGTAAGACCACCTGTTCCGCCAACCTGGGCATGGCCCTGGCCCAACGAAAGAAAAAGGTTGTGGTGATTGATGCGGACTTCGGTCTGCGCAACCTGGATCTGCTGCTGGGGCTGGAAAATCGCATCGTCTACACTGCCCTGGACGTGCTGGCCGGCGATTGCACCGCTGAAAAAGCCCTGGTGAAAGATAAGCGTCAGCCAAACCTGGCCCTGATCGCCGCTGCCCAGAACCGCAATAAAGAGGCCATCACCCCCGAGCAAATGAAGCAGCTGGTGCAGGACCTCAGCGGCAAGTGCGACATTGTCATTATCGACTGCCCGGCGGGAATTGAGCTGGGATTCCAGAATGCCATCGCCCCCGCCAAGGAAGCCATCGTTGTCACCACCCCCGAAATTTCCGCCGTGCGGGACGCCGACCGGGTCATTGGCCTGCTGGAAGCCAATGACGTGAAGAACACCAAGCTGCTGATTAACCGCCTCAAGCCGGCCATGGTGCGGGACGAGCAGATGATGTCTGTGCGAGACGTGCTGGATATTCTGGCGGTGCCCCTGCTGGGGGTGGTGCCGGATGATGAGCGAGTAATTGTCTCCTCCAACCGGGGGGAACCCCTGGTGCTAGAGGAGGAGCTTTCCATGGCCGGAGTTGCCTTCAGCAATGTGGCCCGCCGCCTGCTGGGGGAAGAGGTGCCCCTGATGGATTTAACCGCTCCCCACGATGACATTTTTACTCGTATTCGCCGCTTTTTCCGGGGTTCCTCCAAATGATTGCTCGACGGTGTAAAGTCTCCCATCCTGTCCCATGCTGATGTTAAGTGACCTTCTAGATAGACTCTTCAATCGCAATCGCACCCCCACCAGCCGCGAGTCGGTGAAGCAACGGCTACAGTTTGTGCTGGCCCACGACCGCGCCGACCTGACCCCGGAAGTCGTAGAAAAAATGCGGCAGGAAATTCTAGAAGTGGTCTCCCGCTACGTGGAGCTGGATCAGGAGCATCTGGAATTTACCCTGGAGAACGACCAGCGGGTGACGGCCCTGATCGCCAACCTCCCCATTCGGCGGGTCAAGCCTGCCATCGACTCCCCTGCCCCCTCGGAACCCCATGAGCCGGAGGTCGCCGCCGCTGCTTCGGCAGCGGCGACCTCTGCTGCTGCCGTCGAGCCTGCTGAGACGGTAAATCTTCCAGAGACTTCAGACACTACCGTGCCCCCCGCTGCAGGGGATTCCCCAACGGGATCTGAAACCGATACCGAAGATCAGAAAGACCAGGGCATAGAAGCCTCCACCACCGCCGATGACTGATACTCCTGAACCCCAAAACCCCCTGGACAACTGTGTCTCATCCCTGGCCCTGGGCACAATTCAGCGCCATGTGTTCCTCTGTGCCGACCAGACCAAACCCAAGTGCTGCGACAAAGCAGCCAGCCTGGAAGCCTGGAACTACCTCAAAAATCGCCTCAAGGAACTGAAGCTCGACATCCCCATCGAGGCACGGCCCACCTCCGTCTTTCGCACCAAGGCCAACTGCCTGCGGGTCTGTCAGCAGGGCCCGATTCTGCTGGTTTATCCCGAAGGCGTCTGGTACCACAGCGCCACCCCCGAGGTGATTGAGCGGGTTATCCAGGAGCACCTGATCGGCGGGCAGGTGGTGGCAGAGTTTGCTTTTTTAGAACATCCGTTAACGCCATGAAACGACGTCGCCTGATTCGCTACGGTGCGGGGGCTGCCGGCACCGCAGCCCTGGTATCCTGTACCCCCAACGCCCCTTCGACGGAAGCTACCAACGCCGCCCTACCAGCGGTGCAGTGGCGCATGGCAGCCAGCTGGCCCCAGTCTTTAGATGTGCTGTACGGGGCGGCGCAGCTGGTGTGCGATCGCGTCGCCGACCTCACCAGCGGACGCTTTACCATCGACCTGTTCGCCGCCGGGGAAATTGTTCCCGCCCTGCAGGTGCTCGACAGCGTTCAGACCGGCGCGGTGGAATGCGGCCACACCGCCAGCTACTACTACCTGGGCAAAAATCCGGCCCTGGCCTTTGGTACTGCCGTGCCCTTTGGCCTCAACGCCCAGCAGCAGAACGCCTGGTTCTACCACGGCGGCGGGCTGGAGCTGATGCAAACCCTTTACTCCGACTTTGGGATCATCAATTTCCCCGCTGGCAACACCGGCACCCAGATGGGGGGATGGTTCAAACGGGAAGTTAATGGAGTGAGCGACTTACCCGGCCTCAAAATGCGCATCCCCGGGCTCGGCGGCGAGGTGATGCAGCGGTTGGGAGTCAACGTTCAGGTCATCCCCGGCGGCGAAATCTACCTGGCCCTGGAGCGGGGTGCCGTGGATGCCGCCGAGTGGGTCGGCCCCCATGATGACGAAAAGCTGGGCCTGCAGAACACTGCCCAGTTCTACTACTACCCCGGCTGGTGGGAACCCGGTGCCTCCCTGGAAGTGCAAATTAACCGCAGCTCCTGGGATAGCTTACCGTCGGAATACCAGACTGCCCTGCAAACCGCCTGCTTTGAGGCTAATCTGAACATGCTTTCCGCCTATGAAGCGCTGAATGGTGCGGCGCTCCATAGGCTGATCGACCAGGGCACTATCCTCAAGCCCTACAGCGAAGATATCCTCACTGCGGGACAAACCGCCGCCCTGGAACTCTACGCAGAAAATGCCGCCCAGGATGCCACCTTCAAACAGGTCTACGACCAGTGGAGCGCCTTCCGGGATGAAATTTTGCGGTGGAACGGCACCAACCAATTCACCCTGAATCAATTTACTGTCACAAGCTCCGTTTCCTAAGCCTGGATTTTTTTGTATGTAAACCTCGGAGACGGCAATTAGCTTACACTAATCGCCAATCGAGAGATGCATGTAGTCATGGCTAATCTGGAGCAACTGACTCTGCTTCAACGAGGCGTGCAGACTTGGAACCGCTGGCGAAAAGAGCATCCCCAAAGGCCGATTGACCTCCGCAGTGCTCATTTACCGAATGCTGACCTTGGCGGGGCTGATCTCGACAATGCCGACCTTTGCGACGCGGATCTCCGCTATGCCAACCTCCAAAATGCATCCCTGCGTAATGCAAATTTGAGCCAGACCATCTTGAGAGGGGCGACCCTTAACGAGACTAACTGCCGTCATGCAGATTTTCGCCAGGCCTACCTGAGCTATGCCTCCCTTCAGAATTCTGACCTGCACGGGGCGGACCTCAGTGAAACTGACCTCAGTGATGCGGACCTGAGCAGCGCTTCCCTTCATTACGGCATGCTGCTCGACGCTGATTTACGACGAGCTTATTTAAGCGATGCTTGTCTTCACTTTGCCAATTTGTATAACAGCGACCTCAGCTATGCCACCTTAAGATTTACTGATCTGTATCAGGCGGATCTCCGTAAAGCAAATCTCAGTTATGCCGATCTCAGTGGCGCTAACCTGACCGCCACCAAAGCCCTTAACACGCAGTTTTACGGCGCTATGATGACTGGAGCTTGTGTTGAAGGATGGCACATTGGACGTAAAACCAATTTAGATAAAGTGGTCTGTCGCCATATCTTCCGCAAATTTGATGCCAAAAGACGAATTTATCGGCATCGTCAACCCGAAGGTTCAAACGCCTTTTTTGCTCCCGGAGAATTTAGCTTTCGGTTTCAGGTTTTGCAAAGTGCCCTCAGCTTAATCGATTTACCGTTTACGGAGGGGATAGACTGGCAGGCCTTTCTGGGAGCATTTCAACAGCTACGACGGGAACGCTCGGATGAGATCATCAATATTTGTGGCATCGAACGGAAGGGAGAAACCTTCGTGGTGCGCCTGGAGGTGGATGCGGAAGCGGATAAAGCCACCATTGAAACCAAGCTTTTAGACCTGTACAAAACCCAACTTAGAACCCGCGAAAACTCCTACCGGGAAAGCCACTCCTGTCAACCGCAAGACCTGGTTCATTTTCGACAAAAACAGGCATCCATGGCGGAAATCATTCAAACTATGGCTAGCATTGATTGGGTTCATCAAAACGGCCACCAGGACTCGGGCTCTCCAACCTCCGGATATCCCTTGTATGGTCCCGGTGTTCGACGTCCCAATCTGCCATCTCCTGATGCCTAATGCCATGTCCAATCGTGCTGATCCGAAACCTGGCCACCTCTATGTGGTCGGTACCCCCCTTGGTAACCTGGAAGACATGACCTTTCGAGCGGTACGTATTCTCCAGTCGGTGGACTTAATTGCCGCAGAAGATACCCGCCACACCGGCAAACTACTTCAGCATTTTCAAATTACGACGCCGCAAATCAGCTATCACACCCATAACCGGCAGCAAAGGCTGGATCACCTGCTGCATCGGCTACAGGTTCAGCAGCAGTCTGTGGCCCTGGTTTCGGATGCGGGTATGCCGGGCATCTCCGATCCCGGCTACGAACTGATCGCTGCCTGCATTGAAGCAGCTGTCCCGGTTGTGCCCATCCCTGGCCCCACGGCAGCGATTACTGCCCTCTGCGTTTCTGGGTTGCCGACGGATCGCTTTGTGTTTGAGGGTTTCCTCCCCCTTAAAGAGAGTTCTCGCCAGGCACGGTTGACCACCCTTCGAGGGGAACAGCGCACCATGATCCTCTATGAAGCTCCCCATCGGCTCCTGAGAACGTTGGGGGACCTGCTGCATACCTTAGGGGGAGATCGCCCGGTAGCCCTGGGGCGGGAGCTGACCAAACGCTTTGAAGAATACTGGTATGGTACGCTAAAGGACGCCCTGACCCACTACGAAGAACAGGCCCCTAAAGGAGAATTTACCCTCGTCGTTCAGGGCTGTGAACCGGCTGGCCCGCTGTTATCGGAAGATGCCCTGAAGTCAGAATTACAGAGTTTGATGGAGTCGGGACTCTCCCGCTCGGCGGCCAGTCGTCAACTCGCCAAAGCGACCGGGCAGCCGAAGAAGATGATTTACCAACTCTCCTTGGCTATGGGGTCCGAAGAATAGCCTTTTACCCAAACTCTTGTCCTGGTTAACAGGAGTTCAGCCACTCTCCCATCACCCTTGCCCCCTCGCACTCCATCTCCCTCGCCATTGCCAAACTTCCCCCTGGTCTGCTAACTCAGTACCGGCTCCGGAATTGCTCCCTGCAGGTACCCCAGCCATTCCGTCAGGCTCTCTAGCTGCTTGTCGGGTTTGAGCACCCCCAGTCCCCGCACCGTGACCTTGCCGGAACTGTATACAAATCGTGACTGCAGATGGCTGGGTAACTTCTCGCTGAGCAGTTTCCAGGCGGGGCCTTCCATCGGGGTTTCCAGCACCACATGCTGCTTGCCCTCGGGCTTGATGCGGGAGAAGCCCACCTGCTTGGCCACCAGCTTCAGCTGCAGCATCCGCACCAGTTGCTCGGTGGCATGGGGAATGGGACCGAAGCGGTCGCTCAGGTCTGCGGTAATCTGCATCAGCTCCACTTTGCTGCTGGCGGAAGCCAGGGAGCGGTAGGCCGACATTTTCTGCTCCAGGTCGGGAATATAGTCGTTGGGCACAAAGGCGGTGACATTGAGGTCCACCTGAGTGTCGTCCACCTTGGGGATTTCCTGACCGCGGATTTCGGCGATGGCTTCTTCCAGCATGTCCATATACAGGTCAAAGCCAATGGCATCCATCTGGCCGGACTGCTCTACTCCGAGCAGGTTGCCGACGCCGCGAATTTCCATATCCCGCATGGCGAGCTGATAGCCGGACCCAAGCTGGGTAAACTCCTGAATCGCCCGCAGTCGCTTGCGGGCCTTGTCCGTCAGGGACTTTTTCGGATAAAACAGCCAGGCGTGGGCCTGAATGCCGGAACGACCGACTCGCCCCCGCAGCTGGTAAAGCTGGGAGAGGCCGAAACGATGGGCATCTTCAATCAAAATCGTATTTACCCGGGGAATATCCAGGCCAGACTCGATGATGGTGGTGCAGACGAGAATTTCGGCTTCCCCGCTACTGAAGGACAGCATGGTAGATTCCAGTTCCCCTTCCCCCATTTGGCCGTGGGCGATGACGATGCGGGCTTTGGGCACCATCTCCCGAATTCGAGCCGATACGTCTTCAATCCCCTCCACCCGAGGCACCACGTAAAACACCTGGCCGCCCCGGTCCATTTCCTGGCGGATGGCGGTGCGGATGCTCTCTGGGTCGTAGGGGGACAGGTGGGTTTTAATGGGGCGGCGGGACGGCGGAGGTGTGGTGATCAGGCTCATTTCCCGCACCCCCGACAGGGCCATGTAAAGAGTCCGGGGAATCGGGGTGGCGCTGAGGGTGAGCACATCCACCTTAGTTTTGAGGGATTTAATTTTCTCCTTCTGGTTCACCCCGAAGCGCTGTTCTTCGTCCACCACCAGCAGGCCCAGATCTTTGAAATCCACGGACTTACCCAGGAGTTGATGGGTACCCACCACTACGTCCAACTCACCCGTCTTCAGGCGCTGTAGAATGTCTTTCTTCTCATTCTGGGTGCGGAAGCGGTTCAACAGCCCCACCTGAATGGGATAGGGCGCAAACCGTTCCTTCAGGGTGTGGTAGTGCTGCTGGGTAAGAATCGTCGTTGGGGCCAGCATCGCCACCTGCTTGCCAGAGGTCACCGCCTTAAAGATGGCCCGAATTGCCACCTCGGTCTTACCAAAACCCACATCACCGCACACCAGTCGGTCCATGGGACGGTCGCTTTCCATATCCCGCTTCACATCCTGCACGGACTTGAGCTGATCCGGCGTAGGTTGGTAAGGGAAAGAGTCCTCTAACTCTTGCTGCCAGGGCATATCCCGGGGATAGGCAAAGCCCTCCATTTTGGCCCGCTGGGCATAGAGTTTGAGCAGATCCACCGCCACTTTTGCGATGGCTTTTTTGGCCCGGCCTTTGGTTTTCTCCCAGGCGGTACTGGTCATTTTGTTCAGCACCGGGGGGTTGCCGCTGGTAGCCCGATAGCGGGACAGCGCCCCCAGCTGGTCTGCCGCTACTCGCAGCAGCCCATCGGCGTACTGAATCACCAGATAGTCTCGGGTTTCGTGGTTGAGGGTGAGGCTTTCCAGCTTGATGAACTTGCCAATGCCGTGGCTGCGGTGGACGACGAAGTCGCCAGGCTTCATCTTGTTGGGGTCCACCTGTTTGGAGGTGGCCCGTCGTCGTTTGCGCACATAGCCGGGCGTCGCCAGGGTGTGCTGGCCAAAAAATTCCCGGTCCGTCACAATAGCAAGGCGGAAGGTGGGCAGCACAAACCCTTCCAGTTCCGCCAGGCCAGAGTACTTGACCGCCACCGGCACATGCTGGGCCTGGAGTTTGTCGATGGCCGGATAGTCTTTAGGATTGGGAATAAACTGAGCCGGGCAGTCGTGTTCCTGCAGCAGCGCCACGGAGCGGGAAGGCTGAGCGGAAACCAACCACACGGAATATTTGCGGTTGCATTCCCCGCGAATGGTTTCCGCCAGTTTGCCAAACTGATGGGGCAAGGCCGGAATCGGCCGACTGGCCAGATTTAGACCCTTGTTGTTTTCCGCAATCTCAGACAGGTAAAGGCGGGGAAAAACCTCTGCTTCTTCCAGGGCCTGCTCAAAAGACCCGTGGGTTTTGGGTAGCTCTAGGCCAGGTTCCCCTGCCACCGAATTGGTGGTGTTCACCTCTTGCCAGTGGTCGTCTACATGCTCGACCCAGCGATCGCTGTGGGCTTTGCACTGGTCAACTTCATCAAAGGCAATCAGGCTGTTGTCGGGCAGATAGTCCAGCAGGGAGGCCGGTTGGGCAAAGGCCAGCCCCAGCCAGCGGCGGGTCCCTTCCGGTAGGGCGCCGTTCTCCAGGGCCTCCAGGGCAGCTTCCGAAAGCAGGGCGTCCAGCTTGTTCTGCTGCCGCAGTTGCTCAACGATAATGGGGCCGTAGTCCGTCGGCGTCAGCACCAGATGGTCGATGGCATCCAGGGAGCGCTGGGTACTGGGGTCGAACTCCCGTAGACGTTCCAACTCATCGCCAAACAGCTCCAGCCGCACCGGCAGTTCTGAGGCAACAGGGTACACGTCAATAATGTCTCCCCGCTGGGCCCACTGGCCTTCGGTTTCGCAGGTGACAACTTTTTCGTAACCCAACTGGGCCAGCCTTTGGCTCAGGGTTTTGAGGTTAATCTCCTGGCCTGTGGACAGGCGCAAACAATAGGTTTTTAGAACTGAGGCGGGAGGTAGATGAGGCTGCAGGGCCCGTTCCGTAGCAATGATGGCGATGGGGCGGTCGGCATTCTCTTCCTCTCCCCTGGATTGCAGGGCCAGCAGGTCGGCCAGCACCTGCAGTTGCCCCCAGGTCATTTCCGATTCCTGATCAAAGGGATCGTAGGGGGAGGCTTCAGAGGTGGGGTAGAAGTGGACGGTGTCCCAATTCATGGCCTCCAGTTGGGTGGCCCAGCGTCCGGCTTCCTCCAGGGTGGCGGCAATCACCACAAGGGGCCGCCGTTGGCTGTGGGCTAAGGCTGAGGAAACCAGTCCCTTGGGCAAACGGGCAGCTCCATTGAGGGTTAAACTTCCCTGCTGTTCTAGCTTGGTCAGCAGTTCAGTGGTCAGGGGAGAACGTTCTAGAGCCCGGGTAACAGACGAAAAAGCCATGGTGGGTGCAGTCAAACTGGGGAAACACAAAGGTCCCTCAACCGGATAGCCAAGGGATTAGGAACGCTATTTACTTGGTTTACTCATTGTAATAATTGCACGGTCTGAAGCCTACCCACGATTCCGGAAGGGACCGACTGTACCCGCAGGACAGATCAGGGCAATGCAAAATTTTTATCCCTGGAATATTGAAGGTTTGCGTAATTGGCTGAGGCAAGAACTCAGCTTCTATAAAGATATGGAGGCTTTTAGCAACTCCCTGGATGTTGATACAAAAATCCTGAGAATTTGGCTGGAAAGCAGAAAAAATGACTTCGCAGTCCCCATTACCTACGATCACATCATTGCCATCAGCAAGCTACGGTCCTTTTCTGTAAAAGAAACAATGAACTGGCTCAATTTGAAGCCCCAACATGTGCAAGAACTCTTAAATGGTCAGGGGCCAACATAAAATAACCATCGAGGAAAAATTTGGTTTCATCTCCCTTTTTCCCCCGGAATTGTAACCGGTCTTGCTCTTGCTCAGAATTACGCAGGGGAGGATATTTTTTCTCGGCCAAATCATGGAGCATTGTGCAGGTTAAAAAATTGCCCATACTGTGAGCAATCACAAATATGGCAGCCCTGGGATTAGCCTCTCGAATGGCACTGACTAAGTTTGCCAATACTGGCGCAGAAGTTACGGCTTCGGTGCGATCTGAGTTGTAGCTCAAAACACTGCCGTTAGACGGCCAGGAAAACCCTACAACAGCCGTTAAATTATTCTGGGGATTGTTAAGTTTTTGCTTCGCGCTGGGGAGAGTTGGATCAACATTTAAATCAGAATTCTTAGTGTCTTTTCCAAAAAATTTCGTACATCCAAGGGTATCTGCCAAGATTGTAAATGCAGTTAAAGCGCCATGGAGAGGAACATTAAAACCATGAATGCAAATCAAAACCCTTTTGATTGATGGCTGGCCCAGAAAATCATCAAATATAGGTTTTTGAGACTCATGGATAAGCGCTTCTGGGGGCATCCTGTCTGGATTAGTTTCGGCTAGATAGTACGACATATAAGCTTTGGTATCAATCCAGTTGTATCCCCCTTTCTAAGGAAAAGCATCTATCAGGTTGATCAAGGCCATATTTATTAAGGAGTACCCTTCAAGAAACTTAAGAAATATCGTAATTGCCGCCTTGTGCTTACTCTCACAGCCTTTTCTGTATTGCTTTTCAGGGGTCTGGTCTCATCGTCAGTCTGAACGGGTTGGTCATCATCCCACCGGATGGGATCGAGGTTCCCGAGGGACAAATCTGTAAATTTGGAAAGACTTCCGTTTGCTCATCTCTGGACCAGTATGGGAATCGCTAGGTCAATCCATTTTGCCCCAACGGCCCTCATCGGCCAATCAGGGTTACCATTAGCCACAACTAGGGAAGCAAGTTCTGGATTTCCATGAGTTTAAATCATTTTGCCTAAGGAGAATTCTGGGCAAGACAATATCCCCGAGGAGGGCGCAGGCCCTGCGCCCTTGGTAAGGGCCTCACAAAATGGGTGAATTTGTTTCAAGAGATCTCCTAAAAGTCTATGCTGTCTGGGGTTCTGGGGAATGGAATGACATCTCGAATATTTCCCATGCCGGTCATAAACTGCACCAGACGTTCAAAGCCAAGGCCGAAGCCAGCATGGGGAACCGTGCCAAAGCGGCGCAGATCCAGATACCACCAATAATCTTCAATGGGCAGCCCCGCTGCTTTAATCCGATTTTCCAAGACATCCAGTCTTTCTTCCCGCTGGGACCCCCCAACAATTTCTCCGACTTTGGGGGCTAAAACATCCATGGCCGCAACGGTTTCTCCACCCTCGTTCAGTCGCATATAAAAGGCTTTAATGCCGGTGGGGTAGTCAGTCACAATGACCGGTTTCTTGAACAGATCCTCCGCTAGGTAGCGCTCGTGCTCTGACTGCAAATCAATGCCCCACTCGACTGGAAACTCAAATTTTCGGTCGGCCTTTTCTAGCAGATTTACGGCTTCTGTGTAGGAAATTCGCTCGAAGGTGTTGTTGATAATGTTGTCGGCGGTGGCGAGTACCGAGTCATCAATACGCTGATTGAAAAATTCCATATCATCGGCGCACTGTTCCAGAACTGAAGAGAAAAGGTACTTCAGAAATTCTTCTGCCAGGTCCATATTCCCTACGAGGTCGCAGAAGGCCATTTCCGGCTCTACCATCCAAAATTCAGCCAGGTGTCGGGAAGTATTGGAGTTTTCGGCCCGAAAGGTTGGACCGAAGGTGTAAACATTGGTAAAAGCCATGGCCATGATTTCTGCCTCGAGCTGACCGCTGACGGTCAGGTAGGCGGGCTTGCCGAAAAAGTCTTTTTCGTAATCTACGGCACCGGCTTTAGTCAACGGTACCTTCGCCAGATCCAGACCGGTTACGGCAAACATTTCCCCGGCCCCTTCGCAGTCACTGGCAGTAATGATGGGAGTATGCATCCATAAAAACCCCCGTTCTTGAAAGAACTGGTGAATGGCCTGGGCACAGGTGTTTCTCACCCGAAAGACGGCTCCCAGGGTATTCGTGCGAGACCTCAGATGCCCCAGGCTGCGCAAAAACTCGAAGGAATGACGTTTTTTCTGTAAAGGATAGGTTTCTGCGTCAGCAGCGCCGAAAACGATGACCGATTCTCCCTGCAACTCTACCCGCTGTCCCTTGCCGGGGGACTCTACCAACTTGCCAGTAATGGCGACCGAAGAGCCGGTAGTCAGGGGTTTTACCAACTCATTGTAACCTTCCATGGCAGAGTCAAGCACCGCTTGCAAACCGACCATAGAAGAGCCATCATTCACCTCCACAAAGGTGAAACTCTTGGACTCTCGCTTGGTGCGGATCCACCCCTGAACAGTGATGGTTTGATTAGGTTCGGCGGTTCTGAGGATGTCTCGAATACGCTGCATGATCATCTTGCTCGTTTGCCTGTGGGTTTAAGCCTGTAGATATTTTTACGCATTGCTGCCCCATCGAGTCAGCGGTGATAAGTTCGATACCAAGAATTTCTATTTGATCTGTTGCAGGGTTCTACTCCCTACCTTTTCAGAATTGCCCCCCGTGAGCAGTGACTGGGAAAGCCAATAGGGAGATGAAGTATAGCTGTTGGTTCAGCCGCAGAGAATGTATTCCTTGTGACTGCGAGCTATAGCCTTAGACAGATAGCCTGATATCAACATCTTGTTAAAATTTGAATCATAGCGGGCTTTAGACCTAGTTGGCAGGGCGCGTTAAGGAAATCTGTAAAGAATAAAAAAATCGGCTCCCTAAGGAAGCCGACTAAAGTTAAATTAATTACCTATGTTGTTCTCTCAATCTGGAGGAAACTGCTCAATACTTTGGGCAGCTACCGCCTTGCGGAGGGCTCTCATCTCCTCCACGGTCTATTGTAACAAGAAGTACAGATCTTCCCGAATACTATTTTTGCGGATTTGTCGGTGTTTCATAACCCGCTTTAATGAGCAAATGTACTTACTTTGCCCTGGAGGCACTGTTAGTTCAGGTCTTAAGCCCACAGAAGGAGTCAGCCCTTCAAATAATTGTTGAGGCTTGCCAGAATTCTGCCGGGGAATTGACCCAGCAAATTCTATCTCATGAGCCCAAGGGTGACATGGTAGTAGACCGCTGCATTAGCTGGTGTTGAAGCGTCTCCAGGGAAGTGGCTGGCTTCAGGCAGGTCATTCCCTGGCAGACCATGGCAATGGCATGCTCCGGGAGGTCTTCTGAAAAGGTTAACACTGTGGTCGGCCAGTACTGCTGGCTGAGATGCTCTGTAGTGGCTTGAGTCGCACGAACGACGGTGCCATGATGGAGCCAATCTAGGGCCCCCAGCATACTGGGACAGGCCCGGGGAATTTGCTCTATGACCTGACCAAAAGCGCGGAGGGCTTGCTGAGCCCGTTCCGCATAGGTGAGGTTTGCGGTCAGAAGCGATAGGCGAATGAGGTTTGAAATGGCGACACCGTTCGCCGCAGGGGTCGCATTATCCTGATAAGACCGTTCCCGTACCAGTAAATCTTCCCCCTGATCCCGAGCAGTATTGAAGTAGCCCCCAGATTCCTCACTCCAGAACCAACGGTCAAATTCTCCTTGGATATTGATGGCCATCTGTAGCCAGTCTACGTCTTGCGCCAGTTCAGGAAAGACCAGCACCGCCTGCTGCACATCTAGGACCGCCTTAATCAACAGCGCATAGTCTTCTGATTGAGCAGAAACCTGGGGCTTACCCTCGTAGTTCAAGCGATACAGTCGGCCATCCACCCATTGTTGCTGCTGAATAAATTGGGCGACCTTCACTGCGATGGACAACCATCCGGGGCGATGCAGGGCAACGGCGGCTCTGGCCAGGCCCGAAATCATCAAACTGTTCCAGGCGACGATCATCTTAGTATCGGTGACAGCCGGAGTACGCCCCGGCCAGTCTTTTGTCTTTGCTTCCCGGTTGTCGTGGGCCGGGGGAAAGGGAGAATCCACAACGGCCCCTTCTCCGTAGCGGATGGTAAAAAGCTTGTCTAGCGCCTGCTCAACCAGGGGAGACAATGCTCCAGCTTTGGTTCGCTGAATGACAATGTTTCCCTCAAAATTTCCGGCAGGAATGACGGTAAAGTTCTCGGTTAGAGCCTCTAGCTGATCTTCGGAAAGCTGCTCCTGCAGTTCCCGGTAGCTCCAGACATAGAAAGCCCCTTCTTCAGGTTCATCCTCTGGGCCATCTACAAAACTGTCGGCATCCTGGGCGGCGTAAAAGTAACCCTCCGGGGCAATCATCTCCCGCTGCAGCCAGGTTACGGTTGTGGCCATGGCTCGCTCAAAGGCGGGTTCTTGCTGCCCCATTGCCCATAAATTGGCCAGATACTCGACGATTTGACCATTGTCATAGAGCATTTTCTCGAAGTGGGGCACCGTCCAGGTGGGGTCAACGGTGTAGCGATGGAAGCCTCCCCCAACGTGGTCGAAGATTCCTCCCAGGGCCAGGTCTAGTCCCCGCTGCTGGCAGATTTCAGCAACCCTTCCCTCAGTGCCGTTAATCTGCACTCCCAACCGGGTACCCTGCAAAGCCGCGTTGGCATAGGGAATCATCGGGAAGCAGGTGCCATGGCCAGCAGGAATGAGAATGCGAGTGCAGGCCCCAAGCCCGGTGTGTAGCAATTCCTCGCTTAGGGTGTCGGTGCCTGCAATTTGAGTCCCCTGGAAGAGACCCTCTTTGACCTGACTGGTGACGTTACCCAGTTTGTCTTTGTCCTGGTCGTAAAACTTGCGTAGGGCCTGCAGAACTTGCAGGAAGCCCGGACGCCCATAGTTTGGCTCAATGGGGAAGTAGGTTCCTCCGTAAAAGGGCACCAATTCCTCTGGCGTGAGAAAAATGTTGAGCGGCCACCCCCCCTGCCCGGTGAGCATCTGCAGGGCCTGCATGTAGATGCTGTCAATATCAGGGCGCTCTTCCCGGTCCACCTTAATGGGAAGGAAGTTTTCGTTCATATAAGAGGCAATATCTGGATGGGAAAATGCCTCTCCTTCCATCACCGTGCACCAGTGGCAACTGGAGTAGCCAATGGAAAGAAAAATGGGTCTATCGGTCTGTCGAGCGGTACGCAGCGCTTCATCGCACCAGGGCCACCAGTCGATGGGGTTTTCCGCGTGTTTGCGCAGGTAGAGGCTAGCGGAATCTACCAGACGATTCACCATGATTCACTTAAATACGGCTATGGGAAGGGTTTACAGACACCCCTCTGGCCAGGTCACTGAAGGAAACTGTCCAGCCCGATACTGCACTACCCTACCACGCTCATCCGTCTCGAACACCAGTCGATAGATGTCTTCGCCAGGGTCCTTAGGAGTAAATACAATGGTCTTTCCTTCGGTGCTGGGGTTAAAAGTAGCTTCCAGACGCTGTTCGCCGTAGTAATTCACCAACTCCCGCTCAGTAGTGCCTATTTTAGCCCCGCTCAGGGTTGTGGTCAGGCTTCCGGGCCGGACATCAATCCGCAAAATGCGATGGTCAACCGCCATCAGGCTAATGGGTTCAGCGTGGTTTTCAATGCGATAGTACTGACATTCGCTGCTGCTGCTACCTTCCAGGGGAGTCAGCTTGAGCCCGGTTTCGCTCACCTTATTTACCGTCATACCGATGCGAATAGGTCCTAAACCGGTGGTTTTGAGGGGTTCATTCAGAATGGCCAGGGTTGGTACCGCCGTAGCTTCCAAATTAGAAGACGCCGCAATGGCGCGTTGCATAATCGGAAGAGAGGTTAGAGGAGCAACTACTCCTTCCCAGACCCAACGGGCCTGAGGAGCGTAGAGAAATCCCTGGACTTTGGTGAATTGGTCGGAGCTCTGGCTGACTTGCAGCTTGCCAGCCTCGGAGGAGTCAGAAATGCCTCTGGCTTGAGTTTGGCGATTGAGGCTTAACCCTGCCAAAGGCAGGAGAAAACCTAAGACGGCAATGAAAGCCAGGGTTAGTTTAGAACGGTTCATGACACTACTCGGCAATCCCTAAGGATGTCATCGTGCTCAAACCCTTCACAGGGCTTATTATGGTTCGCAAGATGCCACACAAAACAATACGACGACATTGCTTCGTGTATACATCAGTTTACAGAATATACCAGTCTAAACCATTACACGCTAGATGCCATCCCCATCTCGACCTTTAACCAGACTGGAACTAGTCGCAGCCTCAGTTATTTTAGGCATAGCAGCGCTAGGGGCACTGACTTTGATTTGGCATCCCCGACCGTTACCGAATTTACTTGGGCTACAGCAATTATTCTTACCATGGGTTCAGGCTGGCAACGTCGATCAGGATTCGGCTTCAGATAGTTTAGCGATGCCATTAGTTGGTCAATGGAGTCGCCAGAAGTCGTCTGGTCCAATTACCGTTCCGCCCCCGGTTGTTCCTCAGGTTTACCCCTCAGACTGGTTAGATAGTCATGATTTAGCGCTGCAGCCACAGACTTCTCCCTTTACGGATCTGCCGACGTCGCACTGGGTATACCCCATGGTGTCAGAACTGGCCAGCCGAAAGGTAATCAGCGGCTTTCTCGACGGTTCTTTTCGCCCTGAACAGCCCATGACTCGTGCAGAATTCGCTTCACAGCTAGCACGGGCATTCAACTTATCGCTGGTGTATAACCCCCAACAGTTTATAGACATTTCCTCTGAAAGCTGGGCCGCTAAAGACATTCAATCCGCTATTCAAATGGGATTTCTAACTGGCTATCCCGATGGGATGTTTTTTCCTAATCAACCGATTAGCCGTATTCAGGTGCTCACAGCCCTGGCCAAGGGATTGAACTTAAACTCCAGCAGTAGCTCTAAAGTAGTCTTGCGCTATTTTCAGGACTATGATCAGGTTCCTAGCTGGGCCATCAACCCTCTGGTAGCGGCAACGGAAGCTGGGCTAGTGGTTAACTACCCAGATGTGGACTGGCTGACGCCAAACCGTCCGGCCAATCGGGCTGAGGTGACAGCCATAATCTACCGGGCTCTAGTTTATATTGGGCACTTAGAAGATATTTCATCGCCCCATTGGGTTCAACCAAAGCCTATGCTTCAGTAGGACAGGCCTGATACAGGCGTGCTTCCTCGAACCATCGGCGAATACTGGGCGGATATAGGCCTAAAGAAACGCCATAGCAGACGATGGGTCGCGCCCATTTCAGCGGAAGATCAGTATCAGTTTCTAGGCATTGCCAAAGGTAGGCAAAGACAATCCGTCTAGGCCATTCTCCTCAAGGCTGGGCAATTCTAACCGCTGACTGCGGCGAGTGCGCACCGCCAGGCGGTAGCTCACGCTCTGCAACTCTGCCTGAAGACGACGATTTTCCCGCTGAATTTCAGCCACCCGCTGTTTTACCACCGTCATTCTCTCGGCAAACTTTTGTCGGTAAACGGTGGGTAACTCCTGGACCACCTGCTCCAGCATACGAGTGCGGTCAGTTAGCTCTTGCACGGTCTGACGCAGCTGAATGACCTCGGTATCGCGATCTTCTAATTGTTCTTGATAAAAATCAATTTGCTTTTCAACCCCTCGAAGTTGATCCCTCAGGGCTCTGACTTCGGCCTGTTGCTGCTCAGACATTTCGGGACTGGGCATGAAGCCGGCGTTCCCTTTGACTAGGCGGAAAAGCTCTTGAGACAACTGCTGAACCAGCTGGTCGCGCATTTCAAGTTCAGCTTCCAGACGTTCAATTTCAGTGTGTTGCTCATTCATATCCATAACCATAGAGAGAGCGATTTTGTGAAGTTAGACGCTACACCTGGACCAGTACAAATGTGGGGTTCTTTAAGCAAAGTCTGCCGGGTACATGGGCCAGGTTTAATTAGCTGCCAATTTAGCATCGGTTGAGTAATTTGGCACAGATTTATCTAACTTTTTGCCAATTCGTGGCTGACTCCAGTTTAAGGGGAATCGATCACGGGCAAAAAAAGCCCGACGCAGCCTGGCTGGTCAGGCTTTTTCAAAGTAACGATAAGCAAACCTGAATCTTAAAAGATTACTCTTCTTCCCCAGAACCCGTAGCGACGGCGCTTGCCGGCACACCTTCCTCTTCGGCTTCTGGCAAAGTTCCTTCAACCTCTTGTTTGACAGTCAGGTAGCGAATAACTTCCTCACTTAACCGCATGGCCCGCTCCAGGGGGGCTACGACCGTACCAGGCCCGTTATAGTTCATCTGAATATAAATGCCCTCCCGGTGGCGGTCAATTTCATAGGCTAAGCGGCGCTTGCCCCGATGCTGAGTTTCAAGCAAAGAACCGCCCTGCTCCTGCAGCATGGTCTGGTACTTGCCAATGGCACCATCAACGGCTTCCTCATTGAGGTCAGGCCGCAGAATATACATGGTTTCGTACATGTATGCTTTCATTAAGATCTCCTTTTGGACTTTATGGCCTTTAGCGAATAGACTTCTCTCCTGACCTCGTTCCTCGCTATGGCAGACAAGGACTTTAGTCAGGTGAGGGTCTCTGGCGTAAAGACAAGGATCTACAATCATACCAAGATTTAGCAGGTATTATGGCGCAGCGATACGTTAGAGTTCAGTCCAAAACCGGCCAGCTACACTACGGGCTGCTGCAGCCGGATCGCAGCGTTAAGGTTTTGGATGCGCCACCCTGGCTCCAGGGACAACCTGCTGATTTGGAACTGTCGGCTAGCGACTACACTCTGCTAGCCCCTTGTGCCCCCTCTAAAGTGTTAGCCGTAGGCAAAAACTATGCCCAGCATGCTGAGGAAATGGGCGGGAGTCTTCCCTCAGAGCCTCTGTTGTTTATCAAGCCCTCAACAGCTGTGACCTCAGCAGGAGCTAATATTTTTTACCCCTCCCAGTCTCAGCGGGTCGACTATGAGGGGGAGTTAGCCATTGTCATTGGGGAAAGATGTGCTTATGTGTCCCCTGAACAGGCCCCCTCAAAAATTTGGGGGTATACCATAGCCAATGATGTTACCGCTCGGGACTTACAAAAACAGGATGGTCAATGGACCCGAGCCAAAGGATTTGATTCTTTCTGCCCCCTGGGTCCCTGGATAGTCAGAGAACTTAGCCCGGGTGCCCAAATCCAGACCTTTCTGAATGATCAGAAAGCGCCAGTACAGTCAGCTTCCATTGATGAAATGGTGTTTAGCCCCGACACCCTAGTCTCTTACATCAGCCAAATTATGACCCTGTTACCTGGGGATGTCATTCTCACCGGAACTCCCGCAGGAGTTGGTCCCGTCAACGTTGGAGATCGCATCCGCGTGGAAGTTGAAGGCATTGGGATACTCGAAAATACCGTTGCGGTTCGATAACAAGAACAAGGATACTCAACGTACTTGCATGTGCACGGCCTGGGAAATGGTCGGGATTTCAGCGTAGACCCCCCGAAAGGTCTGAACAATGGAATAGCCTACGGCGGCAAGCATACCCAAAAACAAAACGTTACTCAGGGTACTAACGATTAAATTGCCAAAGACACGGGGGTCAAATAGGCCTAACACCAGACTGAAGACTACCAGAATAATGTTCAGTAAGATGGCCTGCATCGTATTAAAGCGGATGAAGTGGTTAATGTTGGGATTCCGCACTACCAGCAGAATTAAGGCAAAAAATACAATCAGCCCAAAGAAAGGAACAGTGCCTGCCAGGGTGCCGTAAACCGATAGTAGCGGAGACAGGGGAATGAGCAAAAAGCCGAAAATCGGAAAATCTGTGATCAGTTGAATTCCATAGGGTAGTCCAACAATCACTGGCAGGACATAGGGTAACGCCGCCAGGATGCGATCGGTAATGCTCGGGGAACTACTCCAGGTCATAGGAAATCTCCAGGTGTAAACATTAAGCCTCAGCTTTAAGATATCGCAATTTCCCCAGGGCCAAAGCAGATAAACCCCTTCTGCCGTGTTTTTGAAGTGTCCACCAGCAGGTAGTCAGGGCCTTAAATTTTTCTTTCAGTGAATATCGGCTATTCTAAAGCCCATTTCGCATTCAAACTGGGCGGGCTGGTTTTCATTCAGGCCTGCGACCTGGCGCCCACAGCGCAAAACGCCCTGCTGCCAACGGGGACGACCATCTTGATCGGCCATTAAGCAGCCTTGACAAACCGTCTGAGGCGAAATTAGCTGGTTATCGGTCAGCATTACCAACATATGGGAGTCACCTATCAAGCACAACACACCTTTAGGATGCCCTTGGGATAATTCTAGACGGCTTCATTAAGTAGGTTGTGCGTTTTCATACATAAGCTAATGAAATGACACCCAATTTAATACAGTGTTAATCTACAGGTGTTGAGAACCGATAACGCCAAATTCACTTCGGAATAAGTCCTCTGGGTGGCGCGGTCGAATTTACGTCAAAACGGGCGCATGATGGTGATGCACCCGTTTTGGCCGTGAAATGACTGTTGAAATTATCTGTCGCAGAACAAATGCCTAGGATTCAACAGTTTTGGTAGACTTTGGCGATTGTTTACGCTTCTTGATTTTTGGAGCACTCTTCTTTTTGGAAGCACTTGTCGAGACAGCCTCAGACTCTGATACCTGGCTGTCGCTCCGCTGCCAGGCGGGAACAGTGGCATCGTAGGCCATTTGCAGCGCAGCAGCAGCAATGGTGTGAAGATCGTACTCATCATGGAGTTGAGAAACGATGGGCAGGAAGGATGCGATGCGCTCGCTGGTGATGGCATCCAGCATCTGACCGCGCAGCCTTTCCAGATTGCGGGCGGCAATTTCAGCCCGAGTGGGAATTTTGGTGAAGGTCAGTTGCTGCTTGGTATGCCGCTCAATCTGGCGCAGCTTGTACTTCTCCAGGGGAGTCACGATAGAAATAGCGACTCCGGCTTTACCAGCCCGTCCGGTACGACCGATGCGGTGAACATAGCTCTCGATGGCGTCGGGCAGGTCGTAGTTGATCACATGGGTCAGGTCATCCACGTGGAGGCCCCGAGCCGCAATGTCGGTGGCCACTACCCAGCGCACCTGGCGCTGGCGAAAGCGCATCAGCAAACGCTCCCGCTGGGACTGGCTGAGGTCGCCGTGATACTCGTCTACGCTGTAGCCCGCCGCTTGAAGCTGGCGGGTCAGTTCCCCAGCGGTGCGGCGAGTGCGCACAAAGATCAGAGCGGTTTCCGGATCTTCCAATTCCAGAATCGGCTGCAGGGCGCGGACCTTCGACCAGCCCCGGGGAACGATATAGGCCACCTGCTGAATCCGTTTGGGGGAAGTTTTGGGCGACTGAATGGCAACGGTTACGGGTGAATGCAGGAACTTGGTGGCCAGCTCCCGAATGTCGGCATCCATGGTGGCAGAAAAGAATGCCGTTTGCCGATTTGCCGGGGCTTTGCTGAGAATTTTCTCTACATCCTGAATGAAGCCCATGTTGAGCATTTCGTCCGCTTCATCCAGCACCAGCCAGTTGAGCTGAGACAGGTTGAGGTCCCCACGGTTCAGCAAGTCCAGCACCCGACCGGGAGTACCTACCACAATTTGGGTGCCCCGTTTCAAATGCTGCCGCTGCCGATCAAGGGATTGCCCACCGTATACCGCCAAAATTCGAGGTCGTCCCTGGATGCGGTAGCTTTTCATGGCCTGGCACACCTGTACCGCCAGTTCCCGGGTTGGGGTCAGCACCAGGGCCTGAACAGCAGAATTATTGGGATCGATCTGCTCAATCAGCGGCAGGGAAAATGCGGCGGTTTTACCGGTGCCGGTTTGGGCTAGCCCAATCAGGTCCCGTCCCGAAAGCAAATGGGGAATGGCTTCCGCCTGAATATTGGTGGGTTCGTGGTAGCCCAGGGCTTCGAGCTGGCTGACGCGGGCTTCTGACAACCCTAAACTGGAGAAGGATAATGTCATTTCAAATCCTCGGGACGAGTTAACAAAAAACTGAATAAATGGCTCATTTAGCGACTACAACATGACCAAATAGGTCATAGGTATCAGCAGCGGTAATTTCTACGGGGACCAGCTGGTTCAGGGGGGCTTGACCATCGACATACACCAGGCCATCGACTTCAGGGGCAAATCGCGCAGAGCGACCAATACAGATCCCGCTGGAGGGGTTCTCCTGCTCAATCAATACATCAATGACGTTACCGATTTCTGCCTGGTTGCGGCTCCAGGAAATGGGCTGTTGGGTCAGCATCAGCTGCTCCCGGCGCTGTTTCCGGATTTCTAGGGGCACCTGATGGGGCAAGCTGTAGGCTGGAGTTCCCTCTTCGGGAGAGAAGGAAAATACGCCCACATGGTCAAACTGGTGACGCTCTACAAATTCCATTAAATGGTCGAAATGCTCCTCGGTTTCTCCGGGAAAGCCCACGATGAAGGTGGTTCTCATGACCGCTTCCGGTAGGGCTGCTTTGATGCGGTGGATCACATCATCGTTCACCCTGCCCTGCCAGGGGCGATTCATCGCCCGTAGAATGTCGGGATGGGAGTGCTGTAGAGGCAGATCCAGATAGGGCAGGACGTTGGGAGTTTCCCGAATCGCCTGGATCACTTCAGGGGTAAGCCCGGTGGGATAGGCGTAGTGCATCCGAATCCAGGGCACATCTACCTCGCCCAGAGCTCTCAGGAGTTCCGCCAATTTTGGCTTACCGTAAATGTCTACGCCATAATTGGTGGTGATCTGGGAGATTAGCACCAGTTCCTGAACCCCTTCGGCGGCAAGCTGTTTCGCTTCCACCACAATAGATTCAATGGTTCGGGATCGCTGGTTGCCCCGCAGATGAGGAATGATGCAGAAAGCGCAGCGGTAGTCGCAACCCTCAGCAATCCGCATGTAGGCGACGCCTGCAGTGGTGGTGCGGTAGCGGGGGACGGTTTCGTCGGCAATGTAAGTCGGTTCTGGGGAGACAAGCTTTACCCGCTCACCGGCTTCTGCCCGTTCGATCACATTGACAATCTGGTGATAGTCGCCAGTACCCACCAGGGCCACGGCTTCGGGGATTTCCTGCAGCAGCTCGTCCTGGAAGTGCTGGGCCAGGCAGCCGGTAATGACCACCTTCTTCTTCGCTGCCGCTAGCTCAACCAGAGTACGGACGGATTCTTCCCGCGCTGCCTCGATAAAGCTGCAGGTATTAACAACGACGTAATCCGCTAATTCTTCGTTGGCGTCGACCTGATATCCGGCTTGAGCCAGCAGACCGAGCATATGCTCTGTATCGACGCGATTCTTTTCGCATCCAAGGTGGTTGAACGCAACCGTTGGCTTCAGCACCATTGTTTAACCCAAGTTAGTGAAAGACTGATGAATCTAAATCGTGAAGGTGCACTCTATCAAGTCAAAAACGAGAGCTGAATTAAGCCAGCACCGCTTGATCAGGAGGCAAGATACACAGGACCCGTTAACCCATCAGCACAACTCAGGACATACAATTTAATTCGCACTGATAAGTTCCAGCAAGTATCCTAACCTATTTGCTGCCATCGCAACACAATTTTACAGAGATTTATATTACATCACAATTTATCTGGCGCTTTTGCCCTGGACGCACAGGTGGGGTGGTTAATAAGCTGATAATGTAGATTTGGGTCTGAACACGTTGCCGTTTTTGGATCCGTTGTTCTTTAGATTATCCAGAGTCCAGGCAAAAATAACGTGGACTTAACGCAAACGTTTGGTACAGAAAATCCGGTGATTGGTGTCGTACACCTGTTGCCGCTCCCTACCTCACCGCGCTGGCAGGGGAATTTACAGCTAGTCATTGACCGGGCCGAGCAAGAGGCTACGGCTCTGGCTTCGGGGGGGGTGCACGGCATCATTGTGGAGAATTTTTTTGATGCGCCATTCACCAAAGGACAGGTAGATCCTGCGGTGGTCAGCGCCATGAGTCTGATTGTCAGCCGCCTGCAGCAGTTGGTGACGGTGCCCCTGGGGCTCAATGTCTTGAGGAATGACAGCCGCAGTGCCCTGGCCATTGCTTCCTGTGTGGGAGCCTGCTTCATCCGGGTGAATGTGTTAACCGGAGTAATGGCCACTGACCAGGGGTTGATTGAGGGCTGTGCCCACGACCTTTTGCGGTACCGTCGGGAGGTGGGCAGCGAGGTCAAGATTCTGGCTGATGTGCTGGTCAAACACGCCCGTCCTTTAGGATCTCCCAACCTGACCACAGCGGTGCAGGAGACCATTCATCGGGGTATGGCCGATGGCATTATCCTCTCCGGTTGGGCGACGGGTAGCCCTCCCAGTCTGGAAGATTTAGAACTGGCTAAAGCGGCGGCTGACGGGCGCCCCGTATTCATCGGCAGCGGAGCCAATTGGGATAACATTGGCAGCTTGATGCGGGCAGCGGATGGGGTAATTGTGGCCAGTTCCCTGAAGCGCCACGGCGACATTAATCAGCCCATTGACCCGATTCGTGTGGGGCAATTCGTTGAGGCGATGCAGGAATCCCTGGAAGTAGATAGCGCAACGACAAGTTTGCCCAGCATGGTTGCTCCTTAGCACTAGCGACTAAGATAGGCCTTTAGTGGGTATGCTTTTCGTGATTGGTTGAGAGGACTGTTATGGGACGTCGTCGCCAGGAAAGTCGCTGGATTCATCGTTGGTCACGCCCCCTGGTGGCCGGGATCGCCTCCATTGGGATGTTCGGGACCGCTTACCTGACCATTGTGAAGTTGATGGGGGGATCGGCCTGTCCGACCGAGGGATGCGATCGTGTCCTTTCCAGCGCCTATGCCACGGTCTTTGGCCTGCCGCTGACTCTGTATGGATTCCTGGCTTACACCAGTATGTTCTTCCTGGCCCTCGTGCCGCTGCTAGTAAATGCCGACAAGAAGAAAGAACTCCGGCAAACCCTGGAAAACCGCACCTGGCTCCTGATGTTTGTCCTGTCCTGCATCATGGTGGTCTTCAGCGGTTACTTGATGACCATCCTGGCCTTTGAGCTAAAGGAATTCTGTCCCTACTGCGTCACCTCGGCCACCTTTGCCCTGGCGATGTTCCTGCTCATCCTGTTCGGCAAACGGTGGGAAGACTTTGGTCAATTAGCCTTTGCCGGGATCATCGTGGCGGTGATTACCCTGACTGGTACTCTGGCCGTTTATGCGCCCATCCGTAACGGTGGCGTTCAGGCTGCTGCCGCAGGGGAAACGGGGCCTCCAATTACCACCACCTCTGGTCCTGCGGAAATCGCCCTGGCTAACCATTTGAAAGATATTGACGCAACCATGTACGGGGCCTGGTGGTGTCCCCACTGTCACGACCAAAAAGTTTTCTTTGGGGCAGAAGCCGCTGAGCTTATTCCCTACGTGGAATGTGCCGAAGACGGCAAGAATCCTCAGCCCAAGCTATGCCGGGCGGAACCCCAGGTGACGGGTTTCCCGACCTGGCAAATTAATGGAGAGTTTTATCCCGGGTCTCAGCCTCTGACACGGTTGGCTGAGCTGTCGGGCTATACTGGGCCAATGGATTTTCAGAGTTAGGCAGGCTGGAAGATAGAAGGTTTTCAGGTATCAGGTACCGGGTCTCAGGTCATGGGTTTCAGGTTTCAGGTTTGAGGTATGGCAAGTTCAGTTTCACGGTGCCCAAAGCCCGGCACCCGGTACCCATTTCGAAGCAGAGTGCTCACCCCTCACCCTCTACTGGTTCCGATTTATCCCACCGATTCCCCCGCACCACCGTATGGACTCGCCATGCCGGATCAGCCTGGGCAAACTCTTCCCGAAAGTGACCGCCCCGGCTTTCGGTACGAAAGGCGGCGGTGTTGAGAATGAGCCAGGCGATGTCGTAGAGGTTGCGAAGTTCGCCCCAGGCGCGGACCCAGGTAAGATCTAGATTTTCGGGGAGGGTGAGGGATTTTCCGGGATGGATTGCCGTGAGGGCCTGGACGAAGGGATCATCCTGTAATGCCTGGTGCCGGGGGTGGAGGGTTGTAATTGCCTGCTCCAAGCCTTTCTGCGACCGGCTGATGGCGGCATGGTCCCACATCAGATGGTTCAAAGCCTCTCGCTGGCATTGAATTTCTGCTGAATCCCAGGGTTTTCCGTCCAAGATCAGGGGGGCTGCCACGGAAGACTTCGGATTATCCGTTTTTGTCACGTCGGGGGTGAGGGAAAGATATTCTAACTCAGCTCCGTACACCAGACATTCCAGCAGGGAATTGCTGGCCAGGCGGTTGGCACCGTGGACTCCGGTGCTGGCGTTTTCGCCGACGGCGTAGAGCCTGGGAATGGTGGTCTGGCTGTGGAGGTCGGTAGTGATACCCCCCATCCAGTAGTGGGCAGCGGGGGAAACAGGAACGGGTTGGGTGAGGGGATCGCAGCCCCAGTCGCGGCAGACTTTGATGATGTTAGGAAAGCGGTACTCCAGGCGCTCCTGGGGGATGGGGCGCATATCGAGCCAGACCTGGGTATCGCCCGTGCGCTGCAGGTGGTGGAAGATGGCCCGGCTGACCACATCGCGGGGAGCGAGTTCTCCGTTGGGGTGATAGTCCTGGGCAAAGCGGTAGCCGTCGCGGTCTACCAGGTGGGCGCCTTCTCCCCGCACAGCTTCACTAATGAGAAATGGCGGTGCTCCCGGCTGAGCCAGGGACGTGGGGTGAAATTGGAAGAACTCCAGGTCCCGGAGTTCTCCCCCAACCCGCCAGGTCATGGCGACCCCATCCCCGGTGCTGGCGGGGGGGTTGGTGGTCTGGGCATAGACCTGTCCACCGCCCCCAGTCGCCAGCACGGTGGCCTGGGCCGACAGCCACTCCATTCGACCCTGATAAGCCACCAATACCCCGTTGCAAGCTCCGGCTTGCATCCAGAGATCAATAACAAAGGCTGATTCCAGGACCTTAATATTGGGGCACTTCAGCACCGCTTCCGCCAGGATCGAGACCACAGCGCGTCCGGTGGTGTCTGCTGCGTGGAGTACCCGGTGACGGGAATGGGCGGCTTCCAGGGTCATGGCCAGTTGGCCCTCGGTACGATCAAACCCGACGCCCAAATCCACCAGGCGCTTGATGCAGGTGGCAGCATTGCTAGCCAAATGTTCAACCGCTTTCGGCTCGCATAATCCGGCTCCAGCCCGCAGGGTATCTTCCCCATGGAGATGAATGGAGTCTTCCGGTGAAATGGCCGCAGCAATACCTCCCTGGGCCCAATCGCTAGCGGAGAGAGCCAGCGTATCTTTGGTGATTAGCCCGATTTTCCACTGCTGGGGAATGGAAAGGGCTGCATAAAGACCCGCTGCCCCGCCGCCAATGACGAGCACATCAAAGTCGAATTTCTGAGCCAGTCGAGGGTGGAAAGCTTGATCTTGGGTCAATAGTTACACCAGTTTTTTCAATCAAAATGACAAAGGCTGAACTTGAATGGTACTGCAGGGGGTTTCCTATGGAGAAGCTCCCAACACAGTGCCACCTATTACGAGCCTAGGCGGAACCGCTATCGGGAGCTATCAAGTTGGTTTATGGGGGGTGATCAGCTTACTTGTAAACGCCGTTATTGAACCGGTCAGCGCCTTCCACAAGAGCAGGGTCGGGAGGCGTTACGGTGAAGTTATCGAGGTTCTTTTTCAAAATCTCGATTTGCGGTTCCGATAGGCCAGGCATATCGAGCACTTCTTCAACATTTGCGAACGGGGCGTTCTTGACAATCTTTCCAGCCAAGGTTGGATACAAACCAGGATATTTCCTGAAATTTTGAACATTGGCGTTGTTCAGATCAAGCTTTGCACCGTACTCGGTTCCGAGTTTGGCATCTACGGCGTTCGTGAATACTTCTTCTGCTAGCAGGGGAGATGCCTGCCCAAAACCGGCTGCCACAGCCGATTGAGGCATACCTATGCCGATGAACGCGCTAACTAACATCCCAAGCGCGATGAAAAAGCCAACCAATCGTTTCATTTACCCTTTTCCTCTCAATTCTCTAGGTTGTTAGAGATTTAAAACACAGCACTGCTATAGAGACTACCATTTTCCACCCCCGTAAAGGGGGCTTGTTTTCCACATGCTTTAAATGGGGAAATCAGTCCTGACGATCGCGGGCAAGCTCTTCGACGTAATATTCGCCGATATCCTGTCCGGCCATAAGGATAGGTTCATAGCGGACTGCCGCCCGGATCTTGAGCGTTTCTCCTACAGCCGGTGGACGGGTAGCACTAACCACCCAGATAGAGCCGGTTTCGTCGGCCATTTGGTATAGTCCTTGCTCAATGAGAGATAAGTGTTGCTCTACCCGGCCCTCCAGTAAAACTTCCTGTCCTGGTTGAATTTCTGAGGTTTCTGCAATGTCAGTGACTGGCGCCATCCATCCCATGCCGGGGGCTGCGCTCAGCCAATCCCGCAGATCCCGGGTGATTTCGTGGTTAAAACTGGCCCCACAGCTGGCGGCAGCTATGATGGTTAGACCGCACAATCCCACAAGGGTCAAACGCTTCATTTTAGAACAGGCTTCCTAATCCTGTAGAACATGCTTCCCATCCTGGCAGGTATCTTAGCTCAACCCTGACCCCCTATAATTTTGAATCTGCCGGAATTGCCCGGTTCCAAGAGGAAGCCCTGATGGGGGGCATAATCTGAGACACTGAGTAGGTAAAAAGGGACTCCGTTAGCCAGACCATGACCCAACGACTGGATGGAAAAGCATTAGCCACCCGGATTCAAACCGAACTTGCCGAACAAATCACGGGCTTTATTAAAGATGGGCATCGTCCCCCCGGCCTGGCCGTCATCATGGTAGGGGACAACCCTGCCAGTGCCGCCTACGTGCGTAATAAGGAAAGATCCTGCGAGCGGGTCGGCATCACATCCTTTGGTAAGCATTTACCCGCTACCACCTCCCAACAGGAACTGCTTGACCTGATCCATCAGCTTAATCAGGATGACCAGGTGGATGGCATTTTGGTACAACTGCCTTTGCCAGACCATTTGGATGCGATTACTTTGCTCCACGCCATTGATCCGGACAAGGATGTGGATGGGTTACACCCCCTCAACATGGGTCGCCTGGTGCGGGGTGAGGATGGACTGCGCAGCTGCACTCCCTACGGAGTGATGCGAATGCTGGCGGCATATGACATTGACCCAACTGGCAAACAAGCTCTAGTGATTGGGCGCAGTATTTTAGTGGGTAAACCCATGGCCCTGATGCTGCTGGAGGCTGACGCTACCGTCACGGTGGCCCACTCTGGCACGAAGGATTTGACCTCCCTCACCCGGCAGGCTGATATTCTGGTGGCGGCGGTGGGTCGGGCTGGTATGATTACAGCCGACGCGGTCAAACCAGGCAGCGTGGTGATTGACGTGGGCATTAACCGGGTAGAGGTTCCGGGAGGTAAGGCAAAACTGGTGGGCGACATCGATTTTGCTAGTGTAGAGCCGGTTGCCAGCGCCGTTACCCCAGTGCCAGGGGGAGTCGGCCCCATGACCGTGGCCATGCTGCTGGAAAATACGGTCAAAAGCTATCGCACCCGAGTCGGAATCTAGTGACTCAGCTTGCCATCAGAGGTTCATTGCTTCCCTGACGTTTCACTGCTCCTCAGTTTTTTATTTCAGACAACTGCTTTGCCGCCATGGTGCAAACCAATTCCCCAGACTCGCAGACCACTTCCTTTGATTTGCCGACCTACCTGGCCGAACGTCGCCAGTTGGTAGAAGACGCCATCGATCGGGCTCTGCCGGTGCAGTATCCCGAGACCCTGTACGAATCGATGCGGTACTCCCTGCTGGCGGGAGGCAAGCGGCTGCGGCCAATTCTCTGCCTCGCCACCTGCGAACTGCTGGGGGGGAGTCTGGAACTGGCCATGCCCACAGCCTGCGCCCTGGAAATGATCCACACCATGTCGCTGATCCACGACGACCTGCCCTCCATGGACAACGATGACTACCGGCGGGGGCGGCTCACCAATCACAAAGTCTACGGCGAAGATGTGGCCATCCTGGCGGGGGATGCCCTGCTTACCTACGCTTTTGAGTTAGTGGCTGAGAAAACCCGGGGAGCAGATCCCAACCGGGTCTTGAAAGTCGTTGCGGCGATGGGGCGGGCGGTGGGTGGTGAAGGACTGGTGGGGGGGCAGGTGGTGGACCTGGCCAGCGAGGGCAATCCCAACGTTACCCTGGAAACCCTCACCTTCATCCACAACCACAAGACCGCTGCCCTGCTGGAAGTGTCCGTCACCTCGGGAGCGATCCTGGCGGGAGGTTCTGACGAAGCGGTCGCTAAATTGCGCAGTTATGCCCAGCGCATTGGTCTGGCATTCCAAATTGTGGATGACATCCTGGATATCACCTCCACCTCCGAGACGTTGGGCAAATCTGTGGGGAAAGATGTCAACGCCCAAAAGGCAACCTATCCCAGTTTCTGGGGGTTGGATGAATCCCGTCAGCAAGCCGCCCAGCTGGTTGAGGACGCTAAGGCGGATCTAAACAGTTTTGGTGACCTGCGTCAGCCCTTACTCGCCATTGCCGACTACATCATTACCCGTACCAATTAAGGGTTTGCTTTGCTATGGAAAACTTTAGCGACATTCTCGACAACCATGTTTTAGTGGTAGCCGTGGTGGCGTGTTTAACGGCCCAGGTGCTGAAGGCCATCATCGAACTATTGCGCCACCGGAAGTTGAATTTGCGAGTCATGGTGGAAACGGGCGGCATGCCCAGCGCCCACTCGGCCCTGGTGACATCCCTGGCCTTTGGCATTGGTCAGACCCTGGGATGGGCTAGCCCCATTTTCGCGGCGACTTCGGTATTCGCAATTATTGTCATGTACGACGCTGCCGGGGTACGGCAAGCGGCAGGGAAGCAGGCCAAGGTGCTAAATCAAATCATTGATGAGCTGTTTCAGGAAAAGCCCGAGTTCAACGAAGATCGCCTGAAGGAACTGTTGGGCCACACCCCGTTTCAGGTGCTGGCGGGGTCGGCGTTGGGAGCGGCGATCTCCTGTCTGGCGGCACCGGCTTACTAAGGAAACTTAAGCTTGCCTTAAGCAAACCCTGGGCGGTAAGCTCAATCCACTGGGTTGAGGGTATGAGAGTGGCGATCGCAGAAAACACCATCGAAGTCGACGGACTAACCTGGTTTTACCGGGAAATGACACCCCTGGGGGATGAACAAAGACTGCCTGTATTGTTTCTCCACGGCATCGTCGCCCAGAGCTACAGTTGGCGCGGCGTCATGCCCACCCTGGCAGAACAGGGCTTTCGCACCATTGCCCCCGACTGGATTGGCCACGGCTTTTCTGAAAGACCGGATAAGCGAGACTTCCCCTATACCCCAGACGCCTTTGTGAAATCCCTGGGGGCTTTTGTGGATGCCCTCGGGTTGGAAAAATTCCACCTCGCTGCCCAGGGATTTCTGGGCACGGGGGGCATCCAGTATGCTTTGCAAAATCCCCATCGGGTGGGCCGTCTGATCATCGTCAACGCCCCCATCAGCCCGGATGCCAAACTGCCCTGGAAGATGCGTCAGTTCGGCATTCCCCTGGCCGGGGACATGATCACCCAGGACCCGTTGCTGGTAGATCGCACCCTGGAAGGTGGCGGACCCTATCAAGTGGATGATGAAGACCTGGACGTTTACCGCCGTCCCTTCCTACAAACTTCCGACGTGGGACGGGCGCTGATGGTCACGGTGCGTCGCCTCAATTTGCCAGGGGTGACCCAGGAAATTCAGACCGGCTTGCAAAAGTGGGACCATCCTACGCTTCTGTTGTGGGGCATCAGTGACCCCTGGTTACCAGTAGAACTGGCGGAAACCTGCGTAAAATCCCTATCTTCTGGTGAACTGCAAACCCTCGAGGAAGTCGGCCACTATGCCCAGGAAGACTGGGCCGAGAAAGTTGCCACCGCCATCAGCAGCTTCCTGAGGCAGATGGCGGTTTAAACCTTGTCTAAGTCCACCAGGGGAGTTTGCCCTCGAGCCAGATCCTGACCTGGACTGGGTTTAATAATTGACTCAAAACGATAGAAGCTGTTACGTTCCACCACCAAATTCTCAACCTTAGCCCCGAAGGCCGACTGGAATTAATACCATAAAAGGCATTACGCCCAGAGGCAGTCGGTAAATTCGCATGGAAACAACACAAACCCCCGTTGACCAACCCTGGCATACGGTGGAGGCCGCCCAGGCGCTGTCGAACTTAAACAGCAATGCCCAGAGCGGCCTCAGTTCAGAGGAAGTGCTGCAGCGGCGGCAGGTTTACGGCCCTAACGAACTGGAAGAGGTGGGTGGGCGCAGCTCCTGGCGAATTTTGCTGGACCAGTTCACCAATATCATGCTGGTGATGCTGATTGCCGTAGCGGTGGTATCTGGGGTGCTATCCCTGCGAAGTCAGGAGTTTCCCAAGGATGCGGTGGCGATTTTCGCCATTGTGATGCTTAACGGGGTATTGGGCTATTTCCAGGAGAGTAGAGCGGAGAAGGCCCTGGCCGCCCTGAAGCAGATGGCCACCCCCAACGTGCGGGTGCAGCGGGATCATCGCCTGGGAGAAGTGCCCTCCCAGGACCTGGTGCCCGGCGACATTCTGCTGATTGAGGCGGGGGATCAGGTGGCCGCCGATGGCCTGCTGCTGGAGTCGGCAAATCTGCAGGTGCGGGAATCGGCCCTGACGGGGGAAGCCCAGGCCGTCAATAAGCAGTGGGGCGTTATTTTTGACGCCGATACTCCCCTGGCAGAACGCAACAACCTGGTCTACCAGGGTACGGAAGTGGTGCAGGGGCGGGGCCGAGTGCTGGTCACCCATACCGGCATGAAAACGGAACTGGGCCGCATCGCCGCCATGCTGCAGTCGGTGGAAACGGAACCCACCCCCCTGCAGCAGCGCATGGATCAGCTGGGTAACGTACTGGTATCTGGCTCGCTACTTCTGGTGGCCATTGTGGTGGTGACCGGAGTATTCTTTGGCGGCTGGAGTGCCTTTGAAGACCTGCTGGAAGTCTCCCTCAGTATGGCGGTGGCAGTGGTGCCGGAAGGATTGCCCGCTGTTATTACTGTGACCCTGGCCATTGGCACCCAGCGGATGGTGCGCCGCCACGCCCTGATCCGTCGTCTGCCTGCGGTAGAAACCCTCGGCTCCGTCACCACCATCTGTTCTGACAAAACCGGCACCCTGACCCAGAACAAAATGGTAGTGCAGCAAATTCGCACCCTAAATCGGTCCCTGCAGGTCTCCGGCGAGGGCTACATCCCGGAAGGGGAATTTCTGAATCAGAATCATGCTGTTTCCCCTATGCAGATACCTGACCTTTCCATGCTGTTGCTGGATGGGCTGCTGTGTAACGATGCCGTGCTGCAGCGGGAAGCCGGCCAGTGGGTGATTCTGGGAGATCCCACAGAAGGGGCCCTGGTGGTGATGGCCTGCAAGGGAAATCTGGATAGCCATCAGCTTATCCACGCCCTGCCCCGGGTGGCAGAGTTTCCCTTTTCCTCAGAACGCAAGCGCATGAGCGTAGTGCTGGATCTGGCGGCAGGGCTAGACCCGACTTTTTCACTACCGATGGATGTGTATAAATCCCCTTTTTTAATGCTGGCGAAGGGGTCACCGGAACTGCTGCTGGAGCAGTGCAGCGGCTACCTGAAGGGGGCACAGATCCATCCCCTGACACCAGAGGCGCGCCAACAGGTACTCAACGACAATGCGGGCATGGCCAGCCAGGGGCTACGGGTGCTGGGCTTTGCCTACCGCACCCTGGATGCCAAACCCAACGAAAACGAACCCGATAAAGCCGAGCAAAATCTGGTGTGGTTAGGACTGGCAGGCATGATCGATGCCCTGCGTCCTGAAGTCAAGGTGGCGGTGGATCGCTGCCGGGCTGCGGGCATTCGCCCTATGATGATTACCGGCGACCACCAGCTTACCGCTCGGGCCATTGCCCAGGAGTTGGGTATTGCTGACCAGGATGCCCGAGTGCTCAGCGGCGTAGAGCTGGAAGCCATGGGCCAGACCGACCTGGAAGCCGAAGTGAAACGGGTGAATGTCTATGCCCGGGTTTCCCCAGAACACAAGCTGCGGATTGTGAAGGCACTGCAGAAACACTCCCAAATCGTCGCCATGACCGGTGACGGCGTAAACGATGCCCCGGCCCTGAAGCAGGCGGAAATTGGGATCGCTATGGGCATTACCGGCACTGACGTGAGTAAGGAGGCCAGCGATATGGTGCTGCTGGACGACAACTTCGCCACCATCGTCGCCGCCACGGAAGAAGGGCGGGTGGTGTACACGAACATCCGGCGATTTGTGAAGTACATCCTCGGTTCCAACATTGGGGAAGTGCTGACCATTGCCTCCTCTCCATTACTCTTGGGAGTGGGATCTGTGCCCCTGACGCCCCTGCAGATTCTCTGGATGAACCTAGTGACGGACGGCTTTCCGGCCCTGGCCCTGGCGGTGGAACCGGCGGAACCGGATGTGATGAATCGCCCACCCCATGATCCCAAGGAGAGCATTTTTGCCCGAGGATTGGGAGCTTACATGATTCGCATTGGTTTAGTGTTCACGGTAATCTCGGTTACGCTGATGTGGTGGGCTTACTACGATGCCCAGCTCAGTGGCAACCCCGAACGCTGGAAGACCATGGTATTCACCACCCTGTGTCTGGCCCAGATGGGGCACGCGATCGCGGTCCGCTCCAATACCCGTCTCACCATCGAGACCTCGCCCTTCTCCAATCCTTTTGTGATGGTGGCTGTGCTGATCACCACCGTTCTACAGCTGATGCTGATTTACGTGGAACCCCTGCGCAACTTCTTTGGCACCCATGTGATTACCCTGCAGGAACTGGCTATCTGTTTTGGCTTCAGTACCCTGCTGTTTGTTTGGGTAGAAATGGAAAAAGTTGTCCGACGCATTAGAAAAAAAGTCGTCAGGGACTAATGAAGCAGGACTTTTCTTCAGGAATCCACCCATGTCCACTGGCTACGGGCGGTTTGCAAAGCTATCCATGCCGGCTTCAGCAGTTCGCCGAGTTAGGGAACCCGCTGGTACTGCATTCCTGGTAGCTGCTTCACTACCCCTTCAAGCTCAAGCTGCATTAGAGTGCTGAGTATTTCCGCCGTTGATAGAGGAAGTTGCTGTACCAGTTGGTCGAGTTTGATAGGGTCTGCTGAAATGGCTTGCAATACCTGTTGCATCTGGGGCGTCAGCTCCTCCAGCTGAGGGGGGAGAACATGCTCTGTTAGCAAAGACTGGGGCAAATCGAGTTGGGGCAACTGTCCCAGTTCATGAATCAGGGTGGTATCGTCCAAAATTATCTGCGCCCCCTGGCTGATCAGCTTGAGACACCCTTGACTACAGGGGTTGTCCAGGGAACCCGGTAAGGCAAAAACATCTCTACCGTAGTCGTTGGCAAGCCGTGCGGTAATTAAAGCTCCGGAACGGGTCGGTGCTTCAGTAACCACCACTGCCCGGCTCAATCCCGCAATGATGCGGTTACGACGGGGGAAGTAGGTTCGATCGGGGGGCGTACCGTTCGGATGCTCGCTCAGCAGCAGTCCTTGTTCGGCAATAGCCGCCTGGAGCCTGCGGTTCGACCAGGGATACACCTGATCAACCCCGGTTCCCAAAACGGCAATGGTTAACCCACCACTATCAAGGGTCTGCTGATGGGCCGACCGATCAATGCCAGCAGCTAAGCCAGAAACAACTATCACATCATGGCCCACCAGTTGCTGGACCAGGCGACAGGTCCACCGTTGCCCATAGGCCGAAGGAGACCGGGTGCCGACAATTCCCACCGCTGGCATGGTCTGGATGGCATTGATGAGTTCTGTGCGACCCTTGTAAAACAGCAGCGGTGGCGGATCTGTAATTTCAAACAGCAAGGGGGGATAAGCCCCATCGGCAGGCGTCCAAAAGTTGGGATGGTGTTGTTCAAACTCCGCTAGAGCCAGCACAGGGTCTATCCCCTGACGCTGTTCGATTAAGTCTGAGGCCAGGGCTAAGCCGATGCCTTCCACCTCCAGAAGATCGGCTCCCTCGGCCTGCCAGGCGTTCTTCAGACTACCGAAGTGTTGATAGAGTCGCTTGAGTAAGACAGAACCAATGCCATTAATTTGTGACCATGCCAGCCAGTAGGCGCGCTCTGAGTTCAAGGCTTTCTTCGCCCAATGCCACGGTTTTAGTATGCCCGGGAAAAATCCGAAATTTCCCTTGAGCAGAGCAGATTCAATTCCGCCAGTTGACTAATCGGACATAGCTGTAGGCAATAAATTCACCCACAACGGTGCGCACACCAGCACTGGTTTTCCACCAATGGTCGGGATCGAAATTATAAGGTTTAGTCGCCACAACACCGACCGCAATGTTGGCCGCCGCAAACAATTGATGGTAAATGTACCAACTGCGCCGAGCGTGGCAACTTGAGGAAAAAAGATTGATTCTCCGGGGTTTAAATGGCTGGCTTTCATAAAATTGTTTTACGGCTAAAGCAGAAGTATAGGTGCGGAACTTTTCTACCGTAGGGCAGGATAGAGGAATAATTTTGCTCTCAGGAATGCCTAAATGCTCCAAGGTAGCAGCAGATAGCTGGGCCTGGGTTTTGTACTCAGACAAAAAGTAGCCATAATCTACAGGCGGGCCCGTAGTAATGATGGTTTTGTAACCCTCCTGCCAAAAGATCTGGGCCGCTTGAGCCAGGGTTTTATCAGGAACCCAGCCCTCAATCACTAAAGTGTCTGCCTCAATGGGAGCACACAGATTCAGGAACTTTGCTAAATTGGTAAACCAGTACCAGAACCAAAGCCCCAGGAATCCTCCTAGGCCAGAAATTATCAAAATAACTATGAGCACGAAATTATCTATAAAATGAAAATTTAGATGAAACTTAAAGCATCACGATATTCAGGATTCATTGCCCAGGCCCGAAAACATCTTTAGCCCACAGAGGAAGGCTGCTGACGCTGCTTCAAATACTGGAAGACCGATTTGTCGCCAATGTCGGGTACCAGGGGCTGTACCGCCTTACGTAAGGCAAACACCAAAAACAGGATAGCCCAGGCCATGATCAAGACCTGTTTACCCAATATCGGCAAAAAGTTGAACAGATGACCCAGCAACAACAGCGGGACCAGGGGGGTCAAAAGCTTTGTTTCCAAGCGATTAAAACAAAAGGCTTCCTTGAAATAGATGCCCGTTAGAGCCGCAAAGGTGAAGCCAACCCCCCAGAGGGTGTATGGATGCTCCAGGACGGTAGCCACAAAGGGCTCGTCCCCATAGTGGGCGACTCCTAGGGAGGCCAAACCACCCACCAGCCAAAAGGTCTGGAGTAGCCGATGTAGGGGAATTAGGTAGATATGAATGGTCGCCAGGCTCAGGCCCAGACCGAGCCAAAATAGGGTGTAGAGTGCGCTGAGGCTGTAAACCACTGGGGCTCTATCAGGAAAGGTTAGACCTAAGCCGGTGGCCAGGGCAAAAGCCAGGGCTGCTACCCCTAGCCCGACCCTGTACAGCACCACCCCTCGCCGATCGGTATCGGTGATTGTATATTCGCCAAACTGGCCCTGGAAAATTTCCGCTGGGGTAGAGACTTGATTCATCGTCGTTTCCTCATGCAGTTGTCCGGGTATTGCTACCGCAGGGTTTACCCGACTCTAACGCTATCCTAACGGCTCAGCACGGGTTGGATAGGTAAGGTAACGGTAAAACTCGTTTGTTGATTTTCGCTGTCGACGGTGATACTGCCTTCCAGGTGCAGCACTAATTTCTTCACTAGAGCCAGTCCTAAGCCGGTTCCCCCCTGCTTCCAGGGATCGGCACTGGGTACCCGATAAAATTTATCAAAAATTCGTATCTGCTCTTCCGGCGGGATCGTGATGCCGGTATTCGTCAGAACAATGACGACTTGTTGGGGGTCATCTAAGGGGGAACCAGCGACCTGGAGGGCAATCTTTTCTCCTGGCGGGGTATATTTGCAGGCGTTATTCAGCAGTTCTGCCAGAACCCGCTCTAAACTGGCTTGATCGGTACGAATAATGGGCACCTGAGTCTTCCAGATCAGGTCAAAATACTGCTCCCGACTCTTAATGCGTGGCATGAAATTCTCGGTTAGACCAGGCAGCCAGGTGACTAAATCTACGGACTCAATTTGAATCGGGTGGTTGCCCACATCCAACCGCTGCAGGTCTAGCAGATCGTTAATCAGGCTGATTTCACGCTCACATTCTTCGTACAAAACATTGTAGTAACGCAGGATGCGGGGTTGTTCATCTTTTGGTTTGTGTGGGTCAGGGGTAATATTCAGCTCTTGACTCAGGGTTGCCCCCAGCAATTGCAGAGCGACCCGCATGCTGGTGACGGGAGTGCGCAATTCATGGGAAACCGTACTGAGGAAATCATCCTTGAGGTGATTCAGCCGCTCTAGTTCTTCCACCTGAGATTGGGCAGCCTGATATAAACGAGCCTGACGAATGGCGATTGCACACTGGTTAGCCACCTGTTGCACCAGACGAATCTCGATATCGTTAAAGCCGTAGTCCCGGTCGTTAATCAGCCAGAGATCCCCCAGTACCCCCCGGTCATCGAGAATGGGACAGGCCAGCATGGCCACATGCCCCCTTACCGGATTGGGCTCAACGGAGCAAAACTGGAAGTACTGGCCGTCTAATAGCTGATGGTAAACCTCGGGGAATGCCTCCATTTGGGCAACCCTTCCCTGGTCTGATGGGATGGAGCTGTTGTACTCGTAGTAGATGGTGGAGGTACCCTGCTCTAAATCATAAAGAGAAGTATTGGAACCCTTAACCTCCAGCGCTTCGGTCAATTCACGCACCGCCGTCAACATGATTTGACTCACGTCAAGGCTGTCCCGCACCCGATCGGTAATACGCTTTAGGGTGGCCTCAAATTCCAGGGCGGTTTGCAGTTCTTCGGTGCGTTGGGTCACCTGATGCTCAAGATCCGCATTTAGCTGCTGTACCTGCCGGTAAAGTCGGGCCTGTTTAATTGCGTTCCCCACCTGGGTAGACACTTCCCTCAGAGTTTCAATTTCCCAGTGGTTCCAGGGGCGAGGACTGCTGCGGTTGAGGGCACAGATCAGACCGTACAGGGTGTCGCTCTGCACGATGGGCATGATTAAGCAGGCCTGAACTTTGGCCTGGCTTAAATTCGCCCGATGGGTGGGGGCCAGTTGGCTGGTGGTGATATTGTCAATCACCTGCATCTCACCCCGACGATAGCGCCCCAGATCTTGAGGAATAAAACATAGAGATTCTAAAGGGAGATCCAGCAGGGCAAGGGGCATATCGCTGAAGGACTCGGCAACCACTCCCTGGTATACCGGATCGAAGCTGTAGAAGAACACCCAGTCTATTTTGAGAAAACGTCTAACTTCATTGACGGTGGTCTGCAGCAATTCTTCCGGGTTCATGGACTGCAGCAAATGCTGAGCAATGACGCCAAACAGACGCTCGCGCTCAGTTTGGCGTTTTAGAATGTGCTCTGCCTGCTGCTGCTCGGTGATATCTCGAATCGTGCCCACGAGCATTGGGGCTCTGCCCTGGGCCTGAAACAATGAGGTGCGGGTCAAGACGATGTGCTGCTGACCTGACGCATCCGTAATCGTGGCCTGGTGTTCAGATTCCTGGCCGGTATGCAGCACTCGACGATCCGCCGATAGAAAAGGGGTTGCCTGCCCCCCCGGAAAAAGTTCGGCTTCCGTTTTGCCGATTAAATCTTCAGGCCGATAACCCAAAAGTTGACAATAGGCTTCATTGACAAACCGCAGACGATGATCGCTGTCTTTAATGAAAACTGGATCTGCGATCGCGTCACAAAACCGGTTAATCACCCCTTGGATGTGGTTACAATCCTGGTCCAAGCAGTGCTTGGGCAACAAAGCCTCTAGCCCCTGTTGCCTGATATCAATCTTGCCTTTCGCATTCTGGTTATTCAACGGCTATTTTACTAGTGAACAATATGCTGTTTCAGTCAGCCTCTATGCCCTGCACTCAAGGATCGTGGAGCCTTGAGTGCAAACCATACTAAATTTACCGGATTGAAGTTTGCTAAAGGTTCTACCAATCTAGCGATTCCCAGGAGGGTCGGAGATTTTTTAATAAATTTCCGGAAAACCACGTAGACAATATGCCCATAGAAACGAGTGAGACATCATCTCCGCTCTAAAGAACAAGAATCTTACCGGAAAGACATACTCAAGCACGTTTCTCAACACAACTTGACAGAGGCATTTATGCGAGCAATTCGAGTATCCAGCTTTGGTGAACCAGGCGTGATGGGTTTAGAAACCCTTGAGCCAGTAACCATCACCCAGGATCACCAATTGTGCATCAGGTTTTACCCTGAGCTTCGGCCCCTGAGGCCCACCAAAGTATTATGTCTACCCATGCTCAGGGAAACTGGGTGCTCCTTCCCTAGGTTTACAGAGACTCTTATAGTAAGTAAAGGCACTTGATTGTCTTTGTATGTCCAGTTTTTCAGGTTCAGGCCGATGAAACAAAGCTGTTTATTCCCATTCCCCAGGATTATAGCCGCTCAAGTTATGGGCCATTTCTTACGGGTTTTGTTGTTGTTGGTTCTGGTTCTGGGGATTTATCAACCTCCAGCTGAAGCCATCGCGGTCTACCAACTGCCGGCAGTATCCGCCGGGGAAGATACCTGGATTGTGGATGAAGCCAACATCATCAGCCGCATTAATGAGACCAAAATCTCCAACCGGCTGAGTCAGTTGTCGGAAGCCACCGGCAACGAGGTGCGCCTGGTCACCATTCGCCACTTCGACTATGGCGAAACCATTGACACCTTCACCGAAAAGCTGTTTGAGCAGTGGTACCCTACCCCTGAATCTCAGTCGAATCAGACTCTGCTGGTACTGGACGAGGTAACCAAAACCGTCGGCATCAAAGTGGGACTTAACTCTGCGGAAGTCCTTCCTGCCGATATCGCCGACAGTGTGGCCCAGGAAACGGTTCTATATCCCCTACTGGAAGGAGATAAGTACAACCAGGCCTTTCTGGAAGGAACGGATCGTTTGGTAGCGGTACTGAGTGGCGAACCTGACCCTGGTGCCCCCGTCTTCGATGATTCCTTTGACAGCGAGGGCACCTTCGCCACCGCCAAGGAAACTGAGGAAAACCGGAGTAACAATCTAGTGGTTGTGGTTGTGCTGCTCCTATTAGCGACGGTGATCCCCATGGCGACGTACTTCTGGTATGTCGGCTTTGGCAGTTAAAGTTGATATGTCAGCCTGCTTGAGGGGGCTGAACAACCGTTCAACCTGGCGTATGGGATCAGCGGAAATTATCTTGGCAGATTTGGACAGGGGTTTATTGTCAATCCTCTTGCCCGAGGGCCCCCGGAGCACCAACCAGGGTGCGCTTGGGAGAGCAGGTGATGATCATAATCAGCAGGGTCAAAATGTACGGCGCAGCATTAAACAGATAGTAGTAAGAATCAATTCCTACCGATTGGAATGCCGGTCCCAGCGCCTGAGCCCCCCCAAACAGGAGAGACGCCCACAGACACTGCCAGGGCTGCCAGCGGGCGAAGATCACCAGGGCCACGGCCATTAGCCCCTGACCGCTAGAAATTCGCTCGGTCCATACACCGGGGTAATAGAGGGACAGACAGGCACCCCCAATCCCGGCCAGAAAGCTACCCGCTACAATGCTGGCCATGCGCACGTTGAAGATAGAAATTCCCATAGCCTTCGCGGCTTCTGGGCTGTCCCCCACTGCCCTCACATAGAGTCCCCAGCGGGTGGATTTGAAGAACCAACTCATCAACGGCACCACCGCAATGCCGAGTAAGAATAGGGGACTGATTTGTAGGGCTGATTGCACCTGGGGAAGGTTGCTCCAACCTCCGGCATTGATAGTGGGCATCTGGGGGGCCTGGGGTTGAATAAACGGCTTTCCCAGGAAGTTAGCCAACCCACTGCCAAAAATAATCATGGCAATACCCACCGCCACATCGTTGACCCTGGGCTGTTGGGAAAGCCAACCATGAATACTGCCTAGCAGCATTCCCGATACCCCAGCCATCAGAACCCCTAGCCAGGGAGCCAGGGCCGAACCAACCATTCCCTCCGTTAGATAGGACACGGCGTAGGCGCTCATAGCCCCCATCAAAAGCGTGCCCTCCAGTCCAAGATTGATTTTGCCGCTCTTTTCGGTGAGGCATTCTCCCAGACTCACGAACAAAAAGGGAGCACTGCCCCGCAGAGTTCCGGCCAGTATACCGAGGGGAACTCCCCACCAACCAATTGCTTCTGCTGCCATGGGTTAACTCGCTGTTAGTTTTTTGGGTAGGAGGTGAAGGGTATCGGGTACTGGGTTTGAGTTTGACTAAGACCTAAAACCCGGCACCTGACACCCGGCACATTCCTCGCTGCCTCGCTCTCTACACCGATGCCGCCGTATTTCCAGCCACCCGCTCCGGTCGTTCTTGAAAGATAGGCAGTCGACCATAGAGAGAATCGCTGTACAGAACACAGAGAAAAACAATGCCCTGGAACACAAGTACAGTGGCATCGGGTAAATCGTGGGACCGCTGCAGGATGCCGCCGCTGGCCAGAATTCCCCCCAGCAGGACTGAAACCAGTACCGTCGCCAGGGGATTATGGCGAGCCACAAAGGCGACGAGAATGCCAGCGTAGCCATAGTTGGACACGATGGATTCATTCAGCCGTCTTTGGACTGCAGCGATTTCGACCATGCCTGCCAGACCGGCACAGGATCCTCCTAGGAAGCAAATGGCCAGGGTGAGTTTGCCCACGGGTAAACCAGCTATTCGGGCGGCACGAATGTTGCCCCCGGCGGTGCGGGCGGCAAAGCCAAAGGTCGTCCTTTGAATTAAAAAATAAGCCAGGATGCAGGCAATCAGGCCATAAATCAAGCCGTAGTGGATGCGGGTGGAGGGGATAGTGCCCAGCCAGACGGATTCAGCCAGTTCAGCGCTGGAGGGCTTACTGACAAATTCCGGATCGCGGAGGGGACCTTGAACCAGGTGGTTCAAGAACGCGATCGCAATATAGTTCATCAACAAACTGCTGATCGTCTCATTCACCCCCCGGTAATGCCGCAATGCCCCTACGATGGCAATCCATACTCCGCCGGCAATAATGCTGCCCAGGGCCATCGCCACCTGGACTCCAACTCCTGGAACAGAAGTTCCCAGGCTCAGCCCCACCAGGACTGTAGCCAGGCCACCGATCACGAGCGCTCCCTCGTTCCCGATAATCACCAAACCTAACCGGGCCGGCAGGGCGGTACACAAAGCCGTCAGCATCAGGGGAGACGCCCGAATCAGGGTATTCTGCCAGGCGCTCCAGCTACCGAAGGCCGCTTTGTAGATAGACCCATACACCGCCAACGGATTAGCCCCCGCCAGGGCACAAAACACACCAAAAATCATCAATGCTACCAGCACAGCACCGATGGGGAGAAGAATCGCTTCTGAGGACCGGCGGAGGTTTCGGGATGAGATCATTGCTTTCGTTTAACCCACCGAACCTACGACACCTTCGATCAGGTAATCCATCTTTTCCAGTTCGACGTCGTCAATTTTCAGGCCTTTGCCCTCAGGAATGACTTCGGCCCCATCGTTGGTTTTGATAGGCCCTTGATAGATCACCAAATCTCCGCTTTCGATAGCGGCTCGGGCGGTATCAGCATCAGCCTTGGCTGCATCTGTCACCGCAGGACCGTAGGGCGAAAGCTTACAGAACTTGTCCGCCAGACCACCCCGCAGGATGTGAGGTATATCGGCAGCCATCAGGGTTTTGCCTGCCATGAACTGCTGGCCCAGGTTGGTGTAAATGCTGGACCAATCCCACTCCGCGCCCGTGAGGTAGCCTTCTGGGGCCAGACTGCTCTGGTCAGCGTGGTAGCCGGAGGCAAAAATACCGCGTTTTTCGGCGGTTTCCATCACGACTTTAGGGCTATCTACATGGCAGGTAATCACATCCACGCCCTGGTCGGCCATGCTGTTGGTGGCTTCCGCCTCTTTCACAGGTACCGCCCAGTCTCCGGTGAAGATCACCTGGGTCGTGATGTCAGGGTTGATGGATTTAGCCCCGAGGGTAAAGCTATTCACATTGCGTAATAGCTGAGGGATAGGTTTAGCCGCCACAAAACCGAGCTTGCCAGACTGGCTCATGTGGCCAGCCACCACTCCGGCCACGTACTGGGCTTCGTCAATATAGCCGAAGTAGCTGCCCACATTCTTGGGGTGAACCCCCTCCTGGTAAAGCCCACCGGCATGGAAAAATTGCACATCGGGAAATTCTTCGGCCAGTTCCAGAATGTAAGGGTCGAAGTATCCGAAGGAGGTGGGAAAGAGCACCTTGGCTCCGTCAATCTCGATCATGCTGCGCATGGCTTCGGCAACGGCGGTAGTTTCAGGCACGCTGGCCTCTTCTACTAACCGAATGCCGGGCACATTGGCGGCCATGGCGGCAGCCCCTTCAGCATGGGCCTGGTTATAGCCGAAGTCATCTTTCGGACCAACGTAAAGGAAGCCTACAACGAGTTCTTCAGTAGGCGCAGCACCCTCGCCTTCCTCAGCGGTGGCTTCAGGGGTTGGGGATTGGGCACAGCTAGTCCCAAATTTAGCGGTGAGACCGAAGGCCGATGTAGCCAGAAGCCCCCGCATGACTTGACGACGAGATAAATACAACGGTCGCTTTTGGTGACTCATGGCAATGGTAATTCTCCCAGATATATTGACAACTCTACCTAGTCTGAATCATAGAGCCTGGTCCAATGGTCCTTTCTAAGTAGTGGAAAATTGAAGATGGGCAACAATAATTTGCTGTCTTCAAGGACTATTCCATCAAACTATCCCTTAAGAATTGGTAAAAGTAACCATTGCAGTTGTATCAATAACAACTATTTTTAGTCTTTTTCAGATGCAGATGACAATAAACCTGGCCCCAGGCAAGACCTAGGGTTTTGCCTGGGAAAAGACTACATAGGGTTACCAGCAAGGTGGTTGGGTGGGTGATCCGGTGTAGCCTCTTCCTCCCATGCCTGAATAAGCCACAATCAAGTATGAGAACATGACCTCTGGGCTGTTGTTGAGGACGGAAGATATGGCGCAAGACACCGCCAATCACGGGAATTCAGCGGGATCCAGAATGATCACGCTGCGGCGTCAACTCCAGGCCGCCAGCTACGCCTACTACGTCCTGGATGAGCCCATCATGCCGGATGAAGTCTACGACCGGCTTTACCGGGAACTGCAGAATTTAGAGGCGGCTCACCCTGAGTTGGTCACCCCCGACAGCCCCACCCAGCGAGTGGGCGAAAAACCCGCTACCCAGTTCACTTCGGTACGGCATAACATTCCCCTCTACAGCCTGGAAAACGCCTTTGACCTGCCAGAGTTTGAAGCCTGGGAAGACCGCTGGCGACGGCAGGCTCCCGAAGCTGGCCCCGTCGAATACGTCGCCGAATTGAAAATTGACGGTTCCGCCCTGGCCCTCACCTACGAAAACGGCATCCTCGTTCGAGGAGCGACCCGGGGCGATGGGGTGGAGGGAGAGGACATTACCCAGAACGTTAAAACGATCCGATCTATCCCCCTACGACTGCAGGTGGAAAATCCCCCCGAAATCGTGGAAGTCCGGGGAGAAGCTTTCCTGCCCCTGGATGTCTTTGAACAAATCAACCAGGACCGGGAAGCCCGGGAGGAAGCCCGCTTCGCCAATCCCCGCAATGCCGCCGCCGGGACTTTGAGGCAGCTTGATTCCCGCATTGTGGCTGAGAGGAGGCTGGATTTTTTTGCGTATACGCTGCATTTGAGGGGAGAGAGCAGGGGAGCAAGGGAGCGAGGGAGCGAGAAGGCAGGGGAGCAGGGGAGCGGGGGAGCAGGGGAGCAGCTTTCGCTGTTGGAGACTGAATCTTCAGAAGGAACTGATCAGTCTTCTGGCTCCCCATCCCCCCATCCCCCCTACCCTGCGGGAAGCCGCTCTCGCGTCTACCCCCCATCCTCCCAGTGGCAAGCCCTGGAAACCTTGCAGCAACTCGGCTTCAAAGTCAACCCCAACCGCCAGCTGTGCCAGTCGGTGCAGGATGTAGAGCAATTTTACGAGGACTGGTCCACTGAGCGAGCCAAACTGCCCTACATGACCGACGGGGTGGTGGTAAAACTAAATTCCTTTGACCTGCAGCAGGAGTTGGGCTTTACCCAGAAGTTCCCCCGCTGGGCGGTGGCGCTGAAGTACCCGGCAGAAGAGGTGCCGACGATGCTGGAACAGGTGAGTTTCCAGGTGGGGCGCACCGGGGCGGTGACCCCTGTGGCTGAGCTGAGTCCGGTGCAACTGGCGGGCACTACCGTATCGCGGGCAACTCTGCACAATGCCGACCGCATGGCCGAACTGGACATTCACCTGGGGGATACGGTGATTGTGCGTAAAGCGGGGGAGATTATTCCGGAAGTAGTGCGGGTGCTGGGGGATCTGCGGCCCGAGGGAGCAAAACGGATCACCATGCCGACCCAATGTTCCGAGTGTGGGGAACATCTGGTGAAGCCGGAGGGAGAAGCGGTGACGCGGTGCATCAACAACTCCTGTCCGGCGATTGTGCAGGGGGCGATCATCCATTGGGCCAGGCGGGATGCGCTGGATATTGAGGGCTTGGGGGAAAAGTGGGTGAAGCAGTTTGTGGAGAAGGAACTGGTGCAGTCCGTTGCGGATCTCTATGACCTGACGGTTGAGCAACTGCTGCCCCTGGAGCGCATGGGGGAGAAGCTGGCGCAAAATTTAGTGGATGCGATCGCAGCTTCCAAAACTCGCCCCTGGTCCTCAGTTCTATACGGCCTGGGCATTCGCCATGTAGGCAGCGTTAACGCCAAGACCCTGACCCAAAACTTTCTGACCGTGGACAAGTTGGCAGAGGCTGCTCCCGAGCAGATTGAAGCCGTCCACACCATTGGTCCCGAAATTGCCCAATCTGTGGCGGAATGGTTTCAGATCCCCGCCAACCAGACCTTAATTAAGCGTCTGAAGCAGGCTGGCCTGCAGCTTTCCGCCTCCCCTGAAGAAATCGAAGCGGCGGCGGCATCTGGCCCTCTGGAAGGCAAAACCCTGGTACTGACGGGGACTCTCCCGACCCTGACCCGCAGCGAAGCTGCCGCCCTGATTGAAGCCGCGGGGGGCAAGGTGACCAGCAGCGTCAGCAAGTCTACGGATTATGTGGTCGCGGGTGAAAAAGCCGGGTCCAAGCGAGAGAAAGCAATGAAATTAGGCATCCCTACCCTGAGCGAGGAAGATTTACGACAGCTACTCAATCTGAATTCGGGATAAGG
>CAZPYG010000018.1:0-16214 GCA_964590465.1 uncultured bacterium
GTAGAACACCGCAAAGCCCAAGCCAAAACCCTAGAAGTAACGGATTGGCTAAGGGATCCGCCCTGCTTTACGGTAATGAATCCTGCATCCGAATCTCGCCACCTGGTCACTTGCTTGGCGGATCGAGTGGTATGCGACTGCGAGGATTACCACTGGCAGGTCGAGTTCTTTGAACAGGGCTGCTGTAAACACGGCTACGCCGCATTGGCCTACCTAGGGTACGCCTCTTTGGGGGATTACCAGAAAGACCATCTCCCCAACGATGAGAAGGCAAACCTATCCTCAACTGAAGCTGATGCTGATGCTGATGCTTCACGGCAATTAACCCTGCAAATGTCCTAATAGCTGGCATAGACACATTTGCGCGAGCAACCGTTTACGCGAGCAACACTAAATTATGCTGCCGGTCGTAACACAATTCGCCACTATTGACCATTTCACAAAGGCTATCGCAGAAGGGCGTCATGATTTCACAAAGGGGTTCATGGATCTGCTGGGCACAGGCCTGAGCTAGCTCATAGACACCATAGGCATGGTCTTTGAGCAGGGTTGGCAGGAGCTGGTGAATGCTAGCTGTTATGGTGATGTCGACGGAGGTATTCATAAGTACAAATGCCTAACGCTTCCCCTTCATTACGCCATAGCTGTTTGGGGAGAGGCGACAATTGTTACCGACTATTCAAAAACCATTACACAACTCAAAAGGAGATGACACCGCTTCAAACGATTTCAGCCAATCCAATCGCGCATCCAATCACAGCCCAGACCTCTGTGAGGCATGGCTCCAGCCTTTCACCGCAGATGGATCAGGATTTGACCAGAACTGTCGCCCTCAGATTTGTTTACGGTTCGTCACCCTAAATATCGCGTTGAACCGTAAATCTTAAAGACTTAGCCCATGATGGCGGGAATTTCTCACAGCTTTAGACCTCAAGGTGGCATCGGGGATGCCACGCAACTGACTGACTTTTCGTAAGCCTGGCTTAGTCAGGAGACCATCCTGTGTAAAGATAGTAAGACTCCCTAAAATTAGACCCGCGCCGATTAGCGTAGTTCTGAACAACCCAGAATCAGGGTCAAGGGAATTGATTTTTGTTCCCCAATGGATGTTATCCAACGGGAGGATTGACCAAGAGCGAGTGTGTGTTATGAACGTAGGTGATCGAGTCCGTATCAAAGAATCTGTTATTTTTTACCACCACCCGCTACATCGCAATGAAGCCTTTGATGCCAAGGGTATGGAAGGCAAAATTATCAATATCTTGACTGACTATAAGGGGCGACCCATCAGCCCTAACTTCCCAATTCAGGTTGAATTTGATGTGGAAGGGGCCAAGCGCCCCTTTAAAGCGCACCTCAAGCAGGACGAGGTGGAAGCCGTTTCCTGAGGGAGGGAATGGCACTGAATTCTCCGTAAGATCTCACCCAAATCCAGGCCAAATTCAGGTCCCCCATTAAGGGGTCGCTGCACCTCAGCGAGCGGGTCGAACCAGTTGGCCGAACCATTCTCTCAGGTTCGGTTCCCCTTGCATGCACTGATAGTCCTCTCGGTTTTGTTGAGCTACTTCGTAGTACCACTCGCAGTAGGCCTCAAACTGCTGCCGATGTTCAATCTCTAAACGAAACTCCTGGGCAAAATGATGCAGCTCTAAATGTTCAATCACATCTTGAGGCGTGGCCAGGGAGCGAGGCGATAAATATTCAAACATGCAGCTTGGGAGAACACTTCATAGGTAACCTGGCTACCATGATAAATTCTCCCGGAACCCCAATCAGGAGACTGTGCTTTAAATTACGAGTAACCAGTCATCTACAGTGCTCAGAGACCATGGCCTGTTGAATCATCAAGGCTTTGGGGAAACTAGGGCTGACACCACGAGGCACCCCCAACCTATCATCAGGGTTAGCCCCCCCAGGGGAGCAACAGCACCCAAAATCTTGATCTGAGACAGGCTTAGGGCATACAAGCTGCCTGAAAAGATCAAAACTCCTGACACAAAGGCCCATCCCGTGACCACCAACCAGGTAGAAACCCCTTCGCCCCGTTGCATCAATAGCGCCACCATCAGCAGGGCTAGGGCATGATACATCTGGTAACGTACGCCCGTTTCAAACACCCCGATTAAACGCTCAGAGAGTTGCCCACGCAGGGCATGGGAAGCAAAGGCACCGGCTGCCACGGCGGTGCCACCGAAAATTCCTGCCACCGTCAGAAATATGCGATCGAGGGCCATAAGTTCAGGCTAAGGGCGTACTGCTTCGAGCAATTTAGAGAAGTAAAACTGAGTCTTGGTCATGGCCTTACGCTCAATCTTCCAGCCTTGAGCCTCTAATGCCGCGACGATATCGGCCTCACGATGCAGGTAAGCTCGGGTCGTTTTGCTAGGGCCCGGGAAAAATTCCCCCACCTTCTTCAGCAAGCTGTAGCAGGGGGTTTTGGGGGCGAAGCTTAGCACTAACCGAGATTCAGCCATGGAACCAAGATGCTTGATCATGGCCTGCACCTGGTCCTGGGGGTAGTGAATCAGCACATCCAGGCAGATGACTGTGTGATAGTTCCCTGCTAACGCCTCCAGATCTTTGACATCGAAGGTGGGCAGGTTTTGTCCGGCCAATTCTTCTTCAGCCCGTCTTTTGGCTTCCTCCACCATCTTTGCGGAAATATCACTGGCGTAAACCTTGGCCCCAGCTTTGGCTAAAGGAATGGACAGGCTCCCTACTCCACAACCGGCATCACAACAGGTTAACCCTTCCAGATTGTCATCTTCTTCCAACCAGCCCAGTAGGGTGTCGACCGTTTGCTGGTGACCTTTGCGAATATCAAGTTGTACCTTGTTAACTTCACCATCACCGTAGATGCGCTTCCAGCGGTCGAAGCCAGTAGCGTTAAAGTACTCTTTAACAACGGTTTTATCATCGGTTGCGTTCATGGGGTTGAACCAGGGGTGGGCTGTCTATAGGGTCTTAACGGGTTAAATCTTATTACGTTTCGCCCCTTCGATACTACTGCTCAAGGTTTTTTTTGCGGTGAAATGCAATTCATTAGGAGGCATCGAGATCATGGCAACCCCAGAAATCGGCATCATCATGGGCAGTGATTCGGACCTACCCACCATGCAAGCAGCGGTAGAAGTCTGCAACGACTTTGCCATTGACCATGAGATCGCGATTGTCTCAGCCCATCGCACTCCAGAACGGATGGTGGAGTATGCCAAAACGGCCCATTCCAAAGGGCTGAGGGTGATTATTGCGGGAGCTGGAGGAGCCGCCCATTTACCCGGCATGGTGGCCGCCTTAACGCCCTTACCCGTCATTGGGGTACCAGTACATAGTAAAACGATGCAGGGAATAGATTCCCTCTACTCCATTGTGCAGATGCCAGGGGGCATCCCGGTAGCCACGGTGGCCATTGGTAACGCTAAAAACGCAGGGCTATTAGCAGTACAGATGCTCGCGTCTCACCGTCCAGAGTTACTCGATCAGGTCATCGCTTATCGGCAATCTCTGGCGGCATCGGTGCTGGATAAGCAGGCTCAACTGGATGCCCTGGGCGTGCAAAACTACCTCAAAAAAATGGGCTAATCAACAATCGCCCCGGATCCCGTCCTAGCATTCAGACCCCAGGGCCTGGATTTTACCGACCCCTGACTTTGCTGAAGCCACCCGAGATCTGCCTCAAAACTTGAGCGCGTTCCAACCCCCTAAGCTGCCCCCTTAAAACCGCCCAGACAAATTTCCAGCAGTTGGCGAAAAATTTGAATTCCCCCCTTTTTTTTGTTCCAGATTCACCTTCTCCCCTGGCCGACAAATATCCACATCTTGATGCAATCAGCCCAAGGGCTAGCACCCCCAAAAATGTTAAAGAATGTAAATTTCTAAGTAAATTTAACTAGCATTTATAGGCATTTTGTAGTTTTGGGAGGGCCGCCGAATACCTTATGTATCCTCTGATACAGATTGAGAGCTTCAGAATTGGTGGAATCGTTCTGTTCTTAACTTTGCTAGAAAACCTCGGTACTGTTATGGCTATAGCCTATGTGGGCAGTGCTTGAGACGTTTATTCTCGCGAAGGTTGCATCTGTCAGTTCGGAGTTGCCAAGAATCCTGTATTCTTGCTTAACCAACTTTCAGGTGCAGGAAGGCTATTGGTGTTGGCTCCCATACTGATTCAGCTTTGACAACGACTAGCAATGCCATGCTTTTCAGCTCAAAGCTCTGAATGCTGTCTGATTGTGTTGAAGGAACGTCTGTCGAGATGTCTAAGTTAGTTTTGCGAAATCGTTCTAAGTTCCGGAGACGGTCCAAGCCGTCTTTTTGGAACACTAGTGTGCCACCTTTTGATCAAGCGGTAAAACGGCTATTTGGCCGCGTCGGCGGCTGGGCCTGGGTTGCTTGCATCCCCCTGACGCTAGTTATCCTCGCCACTTGGGGAGTTGCAGCTCAAGCCCAGGATGAGCTCACTGCTGCGGATGTGCAGAATACCCTGGACAACATCTGGGTTCTGATCGCCGCCTTCTTAGTAATTTTCATGAACGCCGGTTTCGGAATGTTGGAAACCGGGTTCTGCCGCCAGAAGAATGCTGTCAACATTCTCACTAAGAACCTGATTGTGTTCGCTTTGGCGACCTTAGCTTTCTGGTTCCTGGGGTTCTCCCTGATGTTCGGTGGCGGTAATGGGTTTATCGGCTGGGGGAATTTCTTCCTGGGCGGTGATCCTGAACTGTATGGGTTATCTTCCGATGGTGGCCTGACTAAGGACACCTTCTTCCTATTCCAGGCTGCCTTCGCTGGTACTGCTGCAACCATTGTGTCTGGAGCTGTGGCTGAGCGGGTGAAGTTTCTTGACTTCATCATCTTCAGCATTTTGTTGACGGCGATTGCTTACCCCATCACCGGCCACTGGGTTTGGAGTGGTGATGGCTGGTTGGGCGGCCTTGGCTTCCACGACTTTGCTGGATCTACCGTGGTTCACTCTGTCGGTGGATGGGCTGCCCTGACGGGTGCAGCATTCCTCGGCCCCCGCATGGGTAAGTTCACCGAGGATGGTCAGGTCAGTGCCCTGCCCGGTCACAACCTGAGCATTGCCACCCTGGGTTGTTTGATCTTGTGGATCGGCTGGTTTGGCTTCAATCCCGGTTCTCAGCTGGCGGCTGACCTGGCGGTTCCCTACATTGCAGTGACCACTAACCTGGCGGCGGCGGCGGGAGGTGTAGCGGCAACCTTTACTTCCTGGGCCATGAGCGGTAAGCCCGACCTGTCTATGACCATTAACGGTATTCTGGCTGGTCTGGTCGGTATCACCGCTGGTTGTTATGTGGTTGGCTACGCTGGTGCTTTCTGGATTGGATTATTGGCGGGCATCATTGTAGTCTTCGCTGTTGGCTTCTTCGACAGCATCAAGATTGATGACCCCGTAGGCGCTATCTCTGTTCACCTGGTTTGTGGTATGTGGGGGACTCTGGCCGTTGGCCTGTTTGCTAACCCCAACAACTTCACCCAGGGCGGCGAAGGCATTGCCGGACTGTTCTACGGCGGCGGTGTTGCTCAGCTGGGGTATCAAATTGTAGGTATTCTCTCCATCGGCCTGTTTACCGTTGTGGCGGCCAGTATCATCTGGGGCATTCTGAAAGCCACTCTGGGCATTCGGGTCACTGCCGAAGAAGAACTTAAGGGGCTTGACATCGGCGAACACGGCATGGAAGCCTACAGCGGTTTCCTGAAGGACACCACTGATATGAGCGGTGTGATGTAGTGACCCCCTTGGGTTAACCTCCAACCTGCCAATTTGTTCGTGGCACCTGTCTGGGTGACGACCACCGGGTCCTCCCCAGGCAGGTGCTTTGTTTTTACCAATAGTTACAAAGTGCTAAGGCCATACATGCCAACTGGTAGGCTAGGTTGGAGACATTTATTCGTTTGAAACTGGCTCTCTTGAGTGCTCAGTCAGAACACCAATGGGAGCTTTTCTTTAAATCTCTTTACTTTTGTTTGATCGGTTCCCTAATTTGAACCATGAGCAATTCCACATCTGTCGTGGAAGAATTGTTGACCGCAATTCCTCAGCTGAGACCCAGACTCTACTTCAAAGCCTCACTCACGGCCCTGTCTCACGCGATGGAGGACCACGTTCTGGCAGGTACTGAAGAAACCCTGGTAATTGCCAGTTTTCAACAGGAACGGTTTTACCTGCAGGAGGCAAATCGCTATTTACGGATTGCTGAGCTGACGGATCAGGTATATGCCCTGTCGGCAAAAGGAACGAGTTTCTCAAGCCAGTCAGGGAATTACGAAACCATTGCCTTCGAACCAGACGATGCCCTGGTACATGAGTGGCACTTAGTCGTCATGGGGCAGAACTATAATGCCTGCCTGATTTGCCGAGAACGAACTTCCCAGTTGCCCACAGATGGTCCCCCCCTGGACCAGACCCGACGGTTTGAAGGGATTTGGACTCAAGACCGCTACGTCAGTCAACAGGCGGCCCAAATTTTGCTGGACCGCATCGCTGGTTATCGGCCTGCCCTGGCCAAAAAGATCCATGACGCTAAAAATCGCTACATTGACCCGTCGGTTGCCCCTTCAAATCGTCTGGATGGCACCGCCGACCCCGACCCGTTTACTCAACGGCTCGTGACTTACTTACAGGCCGGGCAGTACAAGCTTTTGAAAGCGTATAAAGCGATCGCCTCCCAGGAACGACGCGAACGGCTCGTGAACTCCATCACCTCAGTCATTCGCCAGTCCCTTGATGCCACTGAAATTTTTGAAAAGGCTGCCGCCGAGATGGGCCAGGCCCTGAATATATGTCGCTGCTTAATCTATCCCTGCAGTCCTAATGCTGGATCGGTCACGGTAGAACACCAACATTTGAAACCTGGAGTCGAATCACTCCAGGGGCAGACCTGGCCCCTGGCGGAAAATCCTCTGTTTGACTACGTACAGGACACAAAGGAAATCGTAGCCATTGCGGATACCTACGACCCTGAGTCGCCCTATCGCTACGAGCTAGACGGCATCATGCCGCTGATTCAGCAGTGGAATATTCATTCCTGGTTGATTGTGCCCCTGACCTATCAGGGGAGGTTGGTGGGCATGATCGAGCTGCACCACTGTCAGGCCCAACCCTATGAATGGACTGAAGATGATAAGGCCCTGGTGGATGCGATCGCGACCCAACTCAGCGTCGCCATCATTCAGGCAGAAGCCTACGCCAACCTGCAGGAACTCAATAGTCAACTGGAGGCCCTAGATCGCACCCGAGGCAACCTGATTGCCATTACGGGCCATGAACTGCGGACCCCCCTTTCTACCATTCAGGTATGTCTGGAAAGTCTGGCGACAGAACCCGACATGCCCAACGAACTGCGTCAAATCATGCTGCAGTCGGCCCTGGAAGATGCCGAGCGAATGCGGGAACTGGTGCAGGACTTCCTCACCCTATCGCGTCTGGAAAGTGGCCGGGTGGAGTGGAATCTGGAATCTTTATCGATTCGGGAATGTATTGACCTGGCCCTGAGTAGTATTAACGCTCACAAGAATGGCACCAAAACTCCCAACATTAAAGTCAATATTCCCAAGCAGGTTCCCCTGGTGCGAGCTGATGGGGAATGGCTGGTGGAGGTTCTGGTCAAGTTGCTCGACAACGCCTGCAAGTTTACCCCTAGCGATGGCAAAATCAAGATCATTGTGAGTCGCCATAGTCCGACCCACCTGCAGGTCACAGTAGCTGATACAGGGCGGGGCATCGAACCGAACCGGCTGCAGGCGGTATTTGACCGTTTCTACCAGGAAGAGGGTGCCTTGCGTCGGACCACGGGCGGCACCGGCCTGGGGTTAGCCATGGGTCGGCAGATTGTGGAAGGCCTGGGGGGAACCATCTGGGCCGAATCCGAAGGCAAAAACAAAGGCAGCCAGTTTCACTTCACCGTGCCCGTAGCCCAGGGCAAAGTGGAATCCGGGCGGGGAAAAGCCAGCGGACGCAAGAGTACCTCCCGCAAACCTGCTACGGTCCCCGAGAATCCGTCGATTCTGCTGGATGATTGACCATTAAACGAGGGGATTGATCACGCCAGTCTCTTCTCTATTGCCGCAGAACGGTTGGGTCACCTCCCTCCCTTCGGACCCTGGTGGTCGCTCTCGGGTCTATGCTCAAGCCGGACTGTCTTTCAGTAGCTGCTCTGCTCATTGTTTCTTGGCCAAATAACCCAGGCTCTGCAGCTTCAGCGGGAAAGTAAGCCACAATGGCCTGCTGCATACCGGGTTTACGATCCGGCGATGCAGCAGCATGTGGCCTTTGGTTCTGAGGCAGAACTACGGGTATGGTTAGACCAGCGCTACTACCAGTAACTCTGTGAGGTGAACTCTCCATGGGGATTCCATTAATTCAGGTTGATGCCTTCACCAATAACGCTTACAAAGGCAACCCGGCGGCAGTGTGCGTCCTGCCGGAGCCGGAGCCGGAGGAGTGGATGCAGCAGGTCGCCCAGGAAATGAATCTGTCGGAAACGGCCTTTTTCTATCCTGAAGCGGATGGTTTGCGCCTGCGCTGGTTTACTCCCACCGTTGAGGTGGATTTGTGCGGCCATGCTACCCTGGCCACCTGCCATGTGCTGTGGACGGAAGGCTATCTGGCTGCAGATCAGGAAGCTCGTTTCCATACCCGCAGTGGACTGCTCACCGCCCGCCGGTTAGGGGATTGGATTGAGCTGAATTTTCCGGCAAATCCTTCCCATCCGATTGAGGTTCCTGATGGTCTGGAAGCAGTCCTGGGGGTTAAACCCGTTGCGGTTGGGGAAAATTCTTTAGGGTATGTGGTGCAAGTCAGTACCGCAGATCAGGTTAAAACCCTGGCCCCTGACTTCGTAGCCCTGAAGCATTTTCCCGTCCGTGGGGTGATCGTCACCAGTCGCGGGGATGCCCCCTATGACTTCACCTCCCGCTTTTTTGCTCCAGCAATTGGTATCGATGAGGATCCGGTGACGGGAGCTGCCCACTGTTGTTTAGGTCCCTACTGGCAGGAGCAGCTTGGCCAATCTGAATTCCTGGCCTACCAGGCCTCTCCCCGAGGAGGCGTCGTAAAAGTCCACAACGAAGGTGATCGGGTTCGGTTGCGGGGTCAGGCAGTCACCGTATTTCGGGGTGAGCTACTGCATTGATGGAAACCGTGACTACGTCCCTCAACGCAACCAGTATGAGGAGAAGGAGTAAATAGGCGCTTTCTCCGCCCCCTTTTAAGGGCTTAACCTTATTCGCGGGTGGTCAGGCTGAAGTTACGGAAATGTTTGGCTTGCTCTTCAATGCGGGAGGCGATGCGATCGCAGACCATGCTGCACAACTCAAAAATCAGCTCATCGGCCACCCCATAAAAGGCTGAAGTACCCTCAGTGCGGCGAGTCAGAATACCAGCCTGCAGCATGACTTTGAGATGCTTAGACACATTCGCCTGGCTGGTTTGGGTAGCTTCCACCAGTTCCTGCACGCATTTTTCACCATTCTGTAGCAGGTTGAGGATGCGCAAGCGCATGGGCTCACTCAAAACGCTGAAATACTCAGCTACCTGCTGAACCACCTCAGGTGGAACCGGTTCGATGTTGCTCATCGTTTTCGCGTGTAGGAACGAACCCTATATTAACAATAATTTTATTTTTTAAGTCATACATAGCAATACAGTCATCGAAACTATAGAGATCACAAATTTCTTTTAAGTGGGCATGACATGAGATCCTAGGAATGTCGCACACCTACCCGAGAGGATTTCCGTGAAAGCCATCACTCTGCTTGGATCCACCGGCTCTATCGGCACCCAAACCCTGGATATTTTAGAACACCACCCCGACCAATTTCGGCTGGTGGGCATTGCGGCGGGCAACAATGTAGAGCTTCTCGCCCAACAGGTGCGTCAGTTCAAACCGGAAATCGTGGCGATTTGTAATGAGGCCAAACTAACGGAGTTGCGCGAAGCCCTGACAGATTTGGATCCTATGCCACAAATATTGGCTGGGGATGATGGCGTGGTAGAAGTCGCCCGCTACGGCGATGCCGAAACCGTCGTCACCGGGATTGTCGGCTGTGCTGGTCTGCTCCCTACTCTGGCCGCCATCGAAGCCGGGAAAGACATTGCCCTGGCGAACAAAGAAACCTTGATTGCCGGTGGTCCTGTGGTGCTACCCCTGGTAGCCAAGCATGGCGTTAAGCTGCTGCCGGCGGACTCGGAACATTCCGCAATTTTTCAGTGCTTACAGGGGGTGCCCAGCGGTGGACTGCGACGTATTTTACTCACCGCTTCGGGGGGTGCCTTTCGGGATTGGCCCGTGGAAAAGCTGGCTCAAGTCACCGTAGCCGATGCCCTGAAACATCCCAACTGGTCTATGGGGCGCAAAATTACCGTTGATTCCGCCACGTTGATGAACAAGGGCTTGGAAGTGATCGAAGCCCATTATCTGTTCGGCATGGATTACGACGCCATCGACATCGTTATCCATCCCCAGAGCATCATTCATTCCCTGATTGAATTGCAGGACACCTCGGTCTTAGCTCAATTAGGCTGGCCCGACATGCGGTTGCCCCTGCTTTACGCCATCTCCTGGCCAGAGCGCCTCTACACTGACTGGGAACCCCTGGATTTGGTCAAGGCGGGCAACCTCACTTTCCGGGAACCCGACCATAGCAAATACCCCTGCATGGAACTGGCCTATGCTGCCGGTCGCGCTGGCGGTACCATGACCGCTGTGCTCAATGCCGCCAATGAACAGGCCGTCGCCCTCTTCCTGGATGAAAACATTCACTACCTCGACATTCCTAAAGTGATCGAAGGTGTGTGTGAACATCACAAAGCTGACAATATTGCTCACCCTGTACTGCAAGACATTCTCACGGTGGATCGATGGGCCAGGGAAGAAGTGCTGCGGGTTAGTCAATCGCTGAATCCAGCCACTGTAGTTTCCCTCAGCTAACCGTTCCGCTAGGGTTGGCCTCCCAGGCGCAGGCTAATCTCCAGGGTACGGTTGGTCTTGGTCTTTTAGACGACGCTCACCGCTTCTGACCATTCAATCTCCATCAATCGCCACCGCCGTGGAACTTCTCATTACTCTGGCCGTCATCCTGATTTTGTTTGTCATTTTCAGCTGGCTGCTGAAACTGGTAAAAACCACCGTCAAAACGGTACTTTTGGTGGTCTTTGTGGTGTTGGCGCTCTACTTTGTATTTGGCATTGGGCCAGAAGCTCTATGGGAGCAGCTACAAAACTGGACCCAGGGCAACTCTTAAATCTTAAATGGGTAAATGATAGGCAAACGGGCTCACGGAGTACCAGGACCGCATAAAACGTCTCACCCAAATCCTGATCTTGCTGGCGCCAACTAGAGACGACGCCAGCGGCAGCACATAGGGAAGTCCCACGGCCACCGGGGCAGGGCGCAGACGTTCTACCATTTCTGCACTAATGTGAGAGACGTTAGACCATTTGAGGGTGACCATGGTCAGGGTGCGACTGAAGCCTCCAAGCCTGATGTTGTTTGGCCTGGCGATCGTAGGTGCCGTGGGTACTGCGGTAGATTGGCGACTCCTGGGCCGTCCTTTGACCTATCCCCCAAATCCGATTACGACGGCAGACTGGTACCGTCCCCGGCAGACCGTGGCAGGGGTCGATTCACCTCAGCCTTTGACCCAAGCATCCGCCACTGAAATTCCTGCAGAGGCTCTACAAACAGCCCTCGACTTTGCAGAGGCCCAAAATTCCGTCGCCCTGCTCGTCATCCATCGCGATGAACTGGTGCTGGAGCAGTACTGGCAGGGCCATCCCCCCGATGGCCTGGTGAATTCTATGTCCATGGTGAAGTCCCTGCTGGCCCTGCTGATTGGCATCGCCATTGAGGAGGGGCACATCCAGTCCCTAGAAGACTCGGTCAGTACCTACCTACCCGAGTGGGCCGATGATCCCCGAGGAGACATCACCCTCGCCGATCTGCTCTACATGCAGTCCGGCTTAGAAAACGATAATCGGGTCGACACCATCCGCTCAGACCTGGTGCAGCTTTACATGGGGTCCAATGCGAACAAAGTTGCCTTAAATGTTCCCCTGGAATCCGAACCCGGAGCAGTTTACAGCTACAACAATTTCAATTCTCAACTGCTCAGCGTAGTTCTAGAACGGGCCACCGGAAACCCCTTTGCCGGATATCTTTCGACCCGCCTCTGGCAGCCGCTGCAAAATGGCGACGGGTTTGTCTGGCTGGATCGCCCCAATGGAAACGCCAAACCCTTTTGCTGTTTCTTTGCCACCCCCAGGGATTGGGCAAGGGTCGGTCAAATGCTGCTCCGCCAGGGGAAGGTAGGAGATGCCCAGGTTGTCCCCACTGAGTGGATCCAGAAAATGGTAGAGCCCTCCCCCCTGGAGCCCACCTTTGGTCTGCATATCTGGATTAAAGCTCGCACCAATGACTACCCCCAGGTCAACCGGGGTTCTACAGCGCCCTTTATCGCAGACGATACCTTTTACCTGGATGGTCGCCATCACCAGCGGGTGTACGTCATTCCATCCCACGACCTGGTCATTGTACGGATTGGGGAAGACCCCCCCGCCTGGGATGATTCAGTGATCCCCAATGCCCTGGTGGAAGGACTGCGACGTTAGACGTTAAAGGAAGCTGGCATCACCGACATAAAAGCTGTTGGAGAACATCCCGCCGCTGATTACGAATTGTGGCTAACCAACTGCGGCGGTGCTCAGGCTGGTACTGTCATTTCAACAAATGACCGAGCAAAATGCTCAACCGATTGCGCAGTTCTTGCCGCTGCTGCCACCCCAAGGATTTAACCTCTTCAATTCAGTTGGACAGGTCGATCTGATCCCATTGATGTTTGGTCAGCAAGCTAGCTGGTTGCTGAGTCCAGGCGTAAACATCGGGGTTATACAGGTCGGACTCAGGCATGGACATTCTCGCCGTCATTGCAGGGATAGACAGGTTCGTCCCATTGAGCAGAGTACATTCCAACCTAAGGTTCTAAACCGGAACCATATTTGCCTTAATCGCAAAGATGCGCTCAATCGTCTCTTCCACGGAACGATCAGGCGTGGATGCCCCGGAGGTGACCCCAACGGTAATGGGACCATCCGGCAACCAGTTCTCGGTAACCGTCAGGTCACTGTGCAGCAGCTTGTGCTCGATGCAGTTGCCGGGACCAATACGAGCCGCGCTATCGATGTGGTAGGAGGGAATATTCCGCTCTATGGCAATTTCCTGCAGGTGGGTGGTGTTAGAGGAGTTATAGCCGCCAATCACCACCATCAGATCCAGCTTGTGTTCCACCAGGCTAAACATGGCATCCTGCCGCTCCTGGGTGGCATCACAAATGGTGTTGAAACTGAGGAAGTGGTCGTTGAGTTCCTGGGGGCCATACTTCTTCAGCATGGTGCGCTCAAAAAGTTTGCCAATTTGCTCGGTTTCGCCCTTCAGCATGGTGGTCTGGTTGGCGATGCCAATGCGATCCAGATCTACATCGGGATCAAAACCCGCAGAGGTAGCCTGGTCGAATTTGGCCATGAACTCCTCCCGGTCACCGCCATGGAGGATATAGTCTGCGACGTACTCCGCTTGCTTGAGATTCAGCACAATCAGGTACTTGCCCGCAAAGGAACTGGTGGCCACCGTTTCTTCGTGGTTGTACTTGCCGTGGATGATGGAGGTATGTTCTTTCTTCTTGTGCTTTTCGACGGTGTTCCACACCTTCGAAACCCAGGGGCAGGTAGTATCCACGATGGTGGAACCCTTGTCATTGAGCAACTGCATCTCCTGTACGCTGGCCCCAAAGGCCGGCAGGATCACCACATCCCCTTCGCCCACAACAGAGAAATCTTTCTGCCCGTCCTTCATCTCAATAAACTCCACCGCCATTTCCTTCAGGCGATTGTTCACCCCGGGGTTGTGGATAATTTCATTGGTAATCCAGATACGCTCGGTGGGAAAATGCTGTCGGGTTTCGTAGGCCATAGCCACCGCCCGCTCAACCCCCCAGCAAAAGCCAAAGGCTTCCGCCAGCTTGATGGTGACTTCCCCTTTAGTCAGGCTGTAGTGGTGGTCGCGAATTTGTTGAATCAGACCGCTCTGGTACTCGGTCTGCATCTGTCCGGCTACTTCCTGAGCATAGCCAAACCCTTTGCGGAAATACTTCTCAGAATGATGCAGGGATCGCTTAAAAGCTTTAGTATCCATAGGGTCCTCAGGGCATATCGGCACGTTACCTAGGATAACGGCTGACGGGGGCGGTTTCAGACTCCGAGGATGAGGAAATTTAATGGTAAAGGCTGACAAACCCCTAGCTACAACCTCACCTAAGGCTCTAGCTGGCCTCCATTAAAGAGGGCAATCGCCGTGCGCCAAATCATATAGCCGTCTTCGTTGAGGTGCAGGCCATCTGTGGTTAACTCAGACTGCATAAACCCTTCCCCATTGGCAAATAAGGGAAACAGATCGAGGTAGTCCACCCCCAGTTCTGCCGCAATCAGCTTCAGATCTTCGTTAACGGCTTTAACCCGGCTGGGGGGAATATCCTTGAGTTTGTCTCGTCCCTCCCAGCTGGCACTGTCGCCGCCATGGGGAAGGATGGACTGCACCACAATTTTGGCATCAGGATGATTTTTCCGCAGGTAGTTGACCATAGAGCGGACGTTGTAGGCCAGATCTTCATCTTTACCGCCCCAGAGCATGTCATTGATGCCCACCATGATGAAGAAAGCTTCTACATCATTGTTGTCTAAGACGTAGAGACGGTTCAAAAGCCCCCCAGAGTTTTCCCCTGATATCGCCTGATTCAGCCAGGTTTTACGTCCGGGTAGCATGTCCGAGGGAAACCAGAGGGTGATGGAATCGCCCAGCAGCACATTTTGGCGGAGGGCATTGATGGTTATCGCCGCTTCGGCTTCGGCCTGGAGCAGAGCAACCCACTGCTGATATTCCAGGGCATGGCGTTCACCCAGCTGTTGATTGAAAGCGGGCTGAGCTTTTAACTGCTGGTCTGAGGCATAGGCGTTGGCCTGGGGCAAGACAGCATCGCTGGCATGGCTGAGCTGGCGCAGTATCACCAGCACCGTAATGAACAACAAACCGTTCATCACCAGGGACAACAACGCCCAGGGAGGCACCTCCTGAAGACGGCGCAGTAAAGAAGATAGCTGTGGATTAGGTTGCAGAGGAGTCGCCACAGGTAAACCGCCTACATAAGCTTTGGGTGATTCATGGGTGACTTAGACCTTGTCCAAACAGAATACTGGCCGGTTGTTTAGGGGAAACTCAGCCTGCTGAAAGGACTTGGTATAGTCTGCCATGCCTACATTAAACTTAAAAGCGCATGGCCATGCCCCTACTGGCTCAAATTGTAGACAGATTTTGCATGTCCTACCAGTGTTCAGCAAACCTTATGTCCACTGACCTAAGCTTTTATCGACAACTGGCTGCAGCATTGTCCCAGGGGCCAGTGGTTGTTGCCACGGTAATCCAAACCAATGGCTCGGTTCCCCGGGAAGTAGGGGCACAATTGCTGGTTAGATCCAATGGGCAGATGTGGGGCACCATCGGCGGCGGGGCCGGAGAAGCCAAGGTCTTGACGCAGGCAAACACCGTTCTCCACACGGGGGTCAAAAAGCAGGTCGCCATAGATCTCTCTGGAGCCCCCCAGCGAGCAATTGAGGGCATTTGCGGCGGCTACATGCAGGTTTGGTTAGAACGCTGGCAGGGGGAACAGGCCATGGCTTTGGCCCATCGTATCCAGGACCAGCTGACCCAGGGCCGAGCTTTGAGTCTTAAGATTCCCCTCAGTCAAGACCGATTCCCCACCGTAGAACTCACCCCCGTGGGGGGAACTCCAACTCTGTACCTTGATGCAGCAGCGCCTGCATTTTTGCGGCCCCTTTCCCCTCTGCCAACCCTGCTAGTGGTGGGGGCTGGCCACTGTGGCATACAACTGGCGGCGATGGCCCATCAAATTGGGTTTCAGGTGGTGGTACAGGATGGTCGCCCTGAGTGGGCTAATGCGACTAATTTTCCCCATGCCACCCGCATCTTTAATCAAACCATCGCCGAAGCGGTAGAGGCTCTGGAGCCCCATACCTGCCTCTATGCCGCCCTGGTTACGAGAGGGTTTGATTACGACTTGCCCGCACTGAAAGCATTACTCGGGCGCCCTTTGCCCTGTCACTACATCGGTATGATCGGTAGTCA
>CAZPYG010000018.1:16314-57495 GCA_964590465.1 uncultured bacterium
AAGCGAGTACGCAAAGCCCTCAGTGCCCTCCAGGCAGAACCAATAGGCCAAGACCGGGTAAAAGCCATTTATGCCCCGATTGGCCTTGACATTGGCGCCCTAACGCCCGAGGAAATTGCAGTCAGTATTTGTGCTGAGCTGATTCTAGTGCGGCGGGGCGGCACAGGCCGCCCTTTGTCTACGGCCCCCAAGACCTAGCGGGAAGGCAATGCCTGGCCCCGAGACTAACTCAAAGAACTTTTGTAACGGTTCCTCATATTGCGGCTGGGTTGTCGCGAACTGACCCTTAACTGGCCAGGCAGTTGAGGGCAGTGGGAATGGGAACCACAACAACTCGTCGTTTTGGGTGACGGTTTAAGCCATTTTGTAGCTCAAGTACGTCACTAGTCGGGGCTGAGCAACGATCTGGGCAACGTAAAATCAGCCAAGCTGACCGGTAGTAGTTTAAAAGAAAACTCTGCGGGGAGATACAACATCCTACCGCTATCGTCAGAAGTTAGAGAAATTCAAGAGGCTTCAGAAATCCCATAAAAACCCGGTTCAAATTTGCGGTAACAAGTCAGGGATCAGTATATTTTCATTGCAATTAAGTATTTTTACCTGCTCAACTGCATAACGAATTTAGCGAAAATCGTCATTTACGAAACTTAAATTAATCTTTCTTCGGTAGCGGAATTTTCATGATTCTACGGCCAACAGCCGATTCTTTGGTTCTCCTATCCCATGGACCAGCAATGATTACGAGTTACTAAGATGTGTCTCGTAATAAAGACTTAAATTACTTAATAAAATCCTCATGAAGAGGATGATAAGATTCACTCACTTAAGCCATAAGCTTTTCTTCTCATTTGTGCTGGTCGTCTTTTCTGGAGAGTTCGTTATGTCTTCTAAAACCGTTGGTATCAAACCTGAAACCCGTAACCATCGGGGGTACTTCGTCGATAATGCGGCCTATGAACTGGTCAGCATCGAAAAGTCAGGTTGGGCTCTGATTTGTGTCGATGAAGCCGTTTGCCATTATGTCGATCCCGACAACTTGCTCATATCTCAAGACGACGATATGTTGCAGGCCAGGTAGTAATCGCTGACCTTCCATCGTTTGCGAACCGACCTCAGGGAACAGAGACTGCTGAGGTCGGCAAAACGGTAACTGATCTGGTCGGCGGGGTTTTATGGATGATCCATGGAAAACTTGAGTGGTTCCGGTGGCTGTTCCAGTAAATGGGGCAGCCTCTTTTGTATCGGCAGCAAAAATCATGCCGACCTCAAACGTACTACCCTAGACGGTAATTGCTAACCGGCTGGAATAGGTGGTCTGAATGATGGAACAAATCTCGCGAATCATTAGCTGGCTTTTAGTGGTAGACTTGGCGGTGGTTTTGCTCAGCTTTGGCTGGTTCTTGGCGGCTGTAGTGGGCCGCAGCATGAACCTTAACCTGGGGCTAGACCTTTGGTATTCCCTATGGAATCCGCTGATTCTTCCCGCTATCAGCATCCTCATGGCAGGAGCCATTGCCAGCGGCATCGTGGGTTGGTTATCTAAACGGTTCAATGCGGATGCTTCATAGGCATAGCCTGGGACTGAGCCTTACCACAAACGCTGAGTGCGCGAATACCACCGCAAGAGCACCCGAGATAGCTTATGGGGATGGTGGCGAACCGTCAGATCTTCGCGCTGTTCCATAATATTGGCAGCAATAATTCGTCGCCCTGAAGCAATAATGGCCTCCCGGTCCAGCCAGACTGGCCCCACCCCTGCCGCGGCGTAATGGTCGATCACGTCATCGGAAGGAGGCTGTTTCTGGACCAACACTGCATCAAAGAGATAACGACCGCAGGCTGCATCAATGGCACGAATGTGGTCAGAAACGGTAAAGCCTTCTGTTTCTCCCGGTTCGGTCATGATGTTGCAGACGTAAATGCGGGGAACCCGACGAGCTGCGATCGCATCCACCAATTCTGGCACCAACAGGTTCGGAATAATGCTGGTGTAAAGACTGCCCGGCCCCATCACAATGTAATCTGCCTCCTGCAGGGCTTTAACCGCTCTCGGTAAGGCCGGTGGGTTAGCCGGGATACAGCCAATATCGACAATTTTGCCTCGGGCTTCAGCAATTTTCGATTCTCCGACAATGCGCCGTCCATCACTGAGCTCAGCCCAGAGCTGCACATCACTGAGGGTGGAAGGTAGCACCTGCCCCCTCACCGCTAAGACTTTGGAGCTCGCGGCAATGGCCTGCTCCAGATTACCCGTCACTTCGTTCATGGCGGTTAAGAACAGGTTGCCAAAGCTGTGGCCGACTAAACCGCTCCCGGCCTTGAAGCGATATTTAAACAATTCCGTCAGCAGTTTTTCCTCGTCCGCCAGGGCTGAGAGGCAGTTGCGGATGTCTCCCGGAGGCAGCACCCCAATTTCCCGGCGCAGTCGCCCGGAAGATCCTCCATCATCGGCTACGGTGACCACGGCGGTGATATTCGAACTGTATTGTTTTAGCCCCCGCAGCAAGTTAGACAGGCCAGTACCACCGCCGATTACGACAATTTTGGGCCCCCGAGATAGCCGCCGCTGGTTGAGCAAGGCATCCAACAGTTCTTCGTCATTGCCGGGACTGAGGACATCCGTAATCACCCCCATGGCCCGGGTCTGCCCCCAAAAAATCAGCCACAGACCAAACAAAATTCCTACGGGGCCACTGACATAGCTGGGGATATAGGTCGTAACGAAACGTAGAGCGGCTCCCAGGGCCTGTCCAGTGTAGAACACTGGGGTCAGCTTCAACCAAATCATAGCCCCTACCCCCACCAGCAGCACCCCGGTGACGCTTAAAAACAACCATCGCTTTACCAATAAACCGGGAGCCAGCCACCATACCATCCGATTGACTCGCCGCTTTGATGCCAGGGGTGCCCGTTTTTTGGAGAGTCGGGACAGCACATTGGCCAATAGCGTCTGGACAGGCTTTAGAAACATCAGGGGCGTTGTAGATTGGGTAAAGCGTTACGATGGCGATCACGGTCGAGCGCGCTTGAGCAGGCGGTGGAGGCGAAAGTCAGTCGGCCCCCTCAGGAGTTGGGCAATCGTTCTAAACCTCGTCCGAGTCCAGAAGTGGAGTTTTGCCTTAGAGAAAACTACAGATCTCGAGCTGGACTTGGTATAACAGGCCAATAGTTCTTACGGACAGAGTAGCTGTTATAACCTTGGGGCAGCGCCTATGATTTTAGCGGCTATTTGATAAAGTCAATACACTCCCTAGGACAGCTTCATCATTGGCGTATGGGACGGTGGCGATAGCGTTTATGAACCAAATTTCTAACAATTTTCCCGATTGCCAGGGTGAGGTTCTGCTAGAACTTCACGGTATTTCTAAAAGCTTTGGCAGTAACCAGGTCCTGGATCACATTGACCTTACCGTCCATCGTGGGGAAGCCGTCGCCATTATTGGCCCCTCTGGTACCGGTAAGTCAACGATTTTACGGATTATCGCCGGCCTTTTGCCAGCGGACGAGGGCGAGATCTATGTGCAGGGCCAAAAACGACTGGGGCTAATCGAGGATTTCACCGATCCGGTCGGTATTGGCATGGTATTTCAGCAGGCGGCTCTCTTCGACTCCCTGACAGTAAGGGAAAATGTCGGCTTTTTGCTATACCAGCATTCCAAACTCTCCCCGTCAAAAATTGGAGAACTGGTAGACGACGTGCTGGATATGGTCGGTCTACCAGGCATTGGCAACCGCTACCCCGCCGAACTATCCGGAGGGATGCGCAAACGGGTGAGCTTTGCCCGAGCCATCGTTTCAAATCCAGAAAACCCCGAGGACCGACCGGCCCTGCTGCTGTACGATGAGCCCACGGCCGGGTTAGACCCCATTGCCTCCACCGTGATTGAAGATCTCATCCGAGGCATTCAAAGGAGTAACGGCTGCAGCTCCTACGTGATTGTGACCCACCAAGACAGCACGATTCGCCGCACCGCTGACCGGGTTATTTTTCTGCATCGGGGACAAATTCAATGGACTGGACCGGTGGCGGCAGTTGACGAAACCGATAACCCTTTTGTGCGACAGTTTTTCAGTGGGCAAACAGAAGGTCCAATCCAGTTGTTGAACTGAGGTCGGTGCTGCCAGCGCACCGGCCAACTGGGTCCCAGTTTCCATTCCAGCGGTCTGAACTGTCCTATTTGCGTTGACCGATGGCTAACCCCGCTGATTCACTAGGGTTTAGAAGTGGCACACGGCATCACTGATTCATTCATTGGAGTAGAAAAAGTCAATGCGGGCGAGGGCAATTCGGGAAGGATCGGTCGGACTTCTAATTTTGATTGGAGTAGGCCTGTTTGGCGGCTTAGTACTCTGGCTGCGGGGGTTGAATCCCGGGAGCCGCAACTACCAGGCTACGTTTGTGTTTGAAAATACCCTGGGGATGCAAGAAGGCACTGCCGTTCGCTATCGCGGCGTCCCGGTTGGGAGGGTTTCAGATATTATGCCCACGGCCAATGAGGTGGCTGTGGCCGTGGATATTACCCAATCTGATCTACGCATTCCCAGCGATGCCCGCATTGAAGCCAACCAGTCTGGTTTGATAGGTGAAACCACCATCGACATTACCCCCACCCGCAATCTCAACCTCCAGGAAATGGAGATGAGTCCGGTCGGTCCGGACTGTAACAGCAACCTGATTATTTGTAATGGCGATCGGTTACCGGGCAATGTCGGGGCAAGCTACGAATCCCTCATTCGCTCCGCCGAGGAACTGGCTAATGCCTTTGCCGACCCGGATATTCTCTATGATTTGAAGCTGACCCTGCAAAACGCTACCACCTTTACCGAACAAGCCACTCTGCTGACCAACGAACTGATTGTGTTGTCCCAGCAGCTGCAGGGGACCCTGGAACCCCTGCTGACTTCCGCCACCCGGGCCTCAGATAATGTGGCTGAAGCGGCCGCAGAGTTTGAACTGACTGGCACCGAAGTGAACAACCTGATCGCCGTCAACCGCGACAGCCTGGCGGACACCCTGGCCCGCATCAACCGCAGCTCGATTTTGCTGGAAGAAGTGATGGACACCCTGTCTCCCACCCTGCGGGACGGAGAACTGGTTAACAATTTAGAATCTTTAACCGCGAACGCCGCCGCCGCCGCCGAAGATATTGAAATGATTACTTCGGCCTTCAACACACCGGAAAACCTGGTGTTGCTGCAGCAAACCCTGGAATCTGCCCGCAGTGTCTTCCTGAGTGCTCAAAAGGTACTGGCCGATGTGGATGAACTCACCGGCGACCCGGTATTTCGCCTCAACATCAGAAATCTGATTAACGGCTTAAACGATCTGGTTTCCCTAACAGACCAGCTAGAGCAAGATGCTCGCTTTGCCGAGGCCCTGACCTCAGACCAGGGCCAGGCCATGGGGCGGGTTCGACTAACCCCGGTGGCCAACCCAGGTTTATCCTCCACCAAGCCTCCCGTGGATGAGACCGGACCTAACCCAACCAAAAACTTTCCGCTGCTACTGACCCAGGATGGTCGTTACTATCGACTCAGGGTTGATATTGATAACCCTTTGTAATTCATCTCCAAACCTGCGCCCATGAGTCCAGACCCAACATTTTTTCAATTCGAGGCCGACTTTGTTGAATCCCTAAGGTGTATCCCCATGCAGGTGAGGATGAAGCTGGATACCTGCGGCGTGAAGCTCAAGCTCAACCACTGGAATCAGTTCAGCCAGGAGGAACGGCAGCAGTTGGCTATGATGCCCTGTGAGGACAAAGCCACGGCGGCGATCTATCGCGAGTTCTTACAAGAGTTGGTAACTCAGCACCAGGGCAGCCCCGCTAAAACCCTACCCATAGACCCAATGCCTCCCTGGCAGGATGAAACCGTCATCCCCGACAGCGTTATTAACCAGGCAGAAAATTTTGGCTGTTCCCTCACTATTGCCCAGTGGAAACATCTGCAGCCGATTCAGCGCTTTGCCCTGATCAAACTCAGCCGTCCTGGCCACGAAAACCGTAATTTTGAACCGGCTCTCCGGGAGTTGGGTCTGCGGCCCCAGTAGCCGGGCTCAAGTGAAGATAGCGAGACAGCCAGTACACGCCCAGGTAGAACGGTCCTGTATCCAGCAGCGCCGCTACCAGTTTAAAGGCATAGCCATAACCGATAAACCGTATCAACTGGGGCGCTACATCCTGCCCCGGATCAATGGGCAGGGCATGGACCAGAAAATGGGTTATGCATACCACAGAGGTGGTATCCACCAACTGGCTAACCAACGTGGAGCCATTGTTGCGCAACCAGAGATATTTACCTCGGGTTAACTCCTTCCAAAAATGAAAGAGCTGAACATCGACAAACTGGGCTGTCAGGTAGGCAATCATAGACGCGGTGACGGCCCCAAAGGTCAGATTGCGAATTTCAAAAAACACCGGCAGGCGACCCGCCGCATCCCTCACCAGGGCACCGGTAGCCGGGTCGGTGGCTTCAAACCCCGGCAGTACGCCCCCCAGCCAGACAATAAAGACAACCCAAAGGTTGAGCAATAGCCCCACCCACACCACCTGATTAGCCCGTTGTTTGCCGTACAATTCGGAGATCAGATCGGTACATAGAAACGTCAACGGATAGGGCAACACGCCTACCGCCACGGTGATAGCAAAATTGCCCCAGGTGAAGATGTTGACAAAGCGGCTGATGCCCAGAATATTCAACATCCCCAGGGTGCCTAAAAATAAGCCCGACAGCACCAGAAAAACAACCGCACGTCGGTTTTCGATCTGCTCTGGCACCACGGGGGTAGAGGTCGATCCCCCTGGGGTATCCGCTACCGGCGCAGAGGTTTGGCTCATACCTCAGATCTCCTAACGGCGTCAGCCCCCAGCTTAGCAACTGGTGGCCGCCGTTAGTTCGGGTACTCCTGGCCAAGGTCTGCATCCTGGGGTGACGGTTGATCTCCCAGATGCTGGCCGTTCAGCGAGTTAGAAGTTTGTTCGAGGCGAAATGCCGGCACTTTGTAGTCCTTAGGCCAGTACTCCTGGGGAACCGCCAGTGGGTTACCATCCCGGGCTGCTCTATAGTGGGGCGAAAGAATTTCAATACCCGCTTCGTTGCATTTGTCCTGGATGTTCTGGTGTAGGTGGGAGTAAATTTTGGGCATCAGCTTGGGTTTTTCGGTGTAAGCATTGAGTTCGTAGCTCACGTAAAAATCATCCAAACTGGTTTGCAGGACAAAAGGTTCCGGTTTGGCGATTATGTGATCTGTAGCGTGGGCGGCATCGATCAGCACCTGGTGGACCAGTCGCCAGGGCACATCATAACCCAGGGTAACGGTGGTGGGGAGTACCAGCGGAGCCAGGGTCAAGCTACCTTTACCAGGGGTATAGTTAATGATGTTGCTGCTCAAAATCACGGAATTTGGCACCGTCACCACCACATTTTTTAGGGTCCGAATGCGGGTAACGAACAGAGATTTTTCCAGCACATCTCCTACGGTATCGCTGATACAAATACGGTCCCCAATTTCGTAGGCGCGGCTGTAAATCAACACGACCCCGGAGACTAAATTGGCAATCGCCCCACTTGACCCCAGGGTAAACAACGCTCCCAAAAAAATTGAAATCCCCTGAAACGCTGGTGAACTGGCCCCCGGCAGGTAGGGATAGGCCACCGCCGCCGCAAAGAATATAATTAATGCCCGAACAATGTTGTAAGTTGGTTTAGCCCAGTTGGTATAAAACCCCGGAATTGTAATATGACCCCGCTGCACCTCCGTGAAGAAAAACCGCACCAGCTTCAGCACATAGGTGGTAATTAGAATAATAATGCCGATAAAGAACAGCTTGGGTAGATAGTCAATGGCTGCATCACTGATGGTCCTGGCGGCGCCTAAGGCATATTTGTTCAGGTTGTCTGAAATCCGCTTGGTCTGCGGGAAAAAGCCCAGCACCAGAGACGAAAAATAGCCTAACAGCAGCAAAATCAGAATTAAACGGACCAGCTTAATCAGCTCCCAGATACCATCGACAATGCGTTCTGCCGATAGCAACTCGTTGCCAAACAGGGAAAAGCTGGGGATGCGAGTTCCCTGCCACTGCCGCAGGCGCTGAATAACCCAGCCACATCCCCAATGGAGAAAAGCCAGGACAGTCATTAGGCCTGCTACTGCCGTCAGGGTCTTGAGTACGGCCAGGGCATATTTTTCGGGGTTACGGGCAGCGCGCCAATCCTCTACAGCATCGGCCACTAGAATGCGGTTGCGATACACCATGGTGACTGGGTCAACCCCGATAGCCACGGCATCCGCTTCCGTCAGAATGGCCAGTCGTTCGCCATCGGCAACTAGATTGTAGGTTTTGGTTTGTTCGTCAATTTGAATTTCAATGGCGTCGGGGTTCAGGCTGCGATCACGGGCAAAATTTCGAATCCGCTGAGAGGTAACTTTAGCTCGGGTTTCGGGAGAGTAGCCGGCTACTGGTGCCCGCATGTAGAAAATATGGGTACCCCCTAGTTCCACCGGAAAGCGATCCGGTTGATCCGTTTCGGCAGGTGCTTGGCCCCAGGAAGGAAATCCCACCACCAATACCAGGGTCAGTATCAGCGGTAAGCAAAAATGCTTCAGAAAGGTCCCTTTGCGTAGGTTCCTCCAACCCCTTTGGAGATACCCAATGCGGTTGATAATCATCACCACCTCGAAGAAATCACCCGGCCACCAATGCTTAAAGCGTTACTGGTGCTTTAATTACTGGTACTTTATCGGCTTCCTAGGTGATCCCCACAAAACTGCTAACTTAATTTATCTCGGGCTTTACCGTCTCAAACCTGTCTCCCACCTGCAGGCGGCTACCGTTGACAAAATCGCTGCCATTTTGGCTGCGTTTACCGCTAGGCTTAACTTCCCGCAGCAGCAAAAGTCCGTTCCCGGTTTGTACCACTGGACCATGGCTTTTAATCACGCCTACCACTGCACCGTTGGGAGCATTGGCAGCCGGCGGCAGGGCCGCAAACCCCGCCTGTAGCTCTGCTGCCAGGTGAGTCGGCATTTGCGGCCAGTAGCCCAGCCCCAGGGGTACAGTTGCTGTAACTTTCAGAGGCTGACCTCGGAAGCTCGTCACGCAGTTGGGGTAAAAGCCTCGAATTTGGTTGTGGAGTTCGATCGCAGATTTGCTCCAGTCCAGGGCATAATCCTCTTTTTTGATCAGGGGGGCATAGGTAGCCTGGGCATCGTTCTGAGGTTCTGGGGTAATCGTCCCCGCCTCCAGGCCCTTCAGGGTGTCTACCAGCAGATCTGCCGCCTGGTCAGCCAGTCCCTGGGCCAGGTCAAAGAAATTATCCAGCAGGCCAATGGGCAGATGAGACTTCAGCAGCATGGGTCCGGTGTCCATGCCGGCATCCATCTGCATGGTGGTCATACCGGTTGCCGTCTCCCCATGGACCAGACACCACTGAATGGGGGCGGCTCCCCGGTAGGCGGGCAGCAGTGAACCATGGCCATTGATGCAGCCCAGCCGAGGCATATCTAGAATGCGCTGGGACAAAATTTGCCCATAGGCCACTACAACAAAGGCGTCTGCCTGCAGGTTTTCCAGGGCGGCGAGGGTGTCTTGATCCTTTTTAATGCGGCGGGGCTGAAAAATTTGACACCCCGCGGCCAAGGCCACCTGCTTAATGGGGGACGGCACCACCTGCTTGCCCCGGCCCCGTCGCTTATCGGGCTGAGTCACCACCGCCAGCACCTCAAACCCCGGCTCCGTCAGCAGCCGCTTCAGGCTGGGGGCGGCAAAGTGAGGCGTACCAAAAAACACCAGTCGCATAACCTATCCATGAATAATTCGGCATGTCTGACCGGAATCTGAAAACCGACTTACGGTCCTATCAACCGTATTGAAACTATTGAATCAAGGCACGATGCCGATTTCCACCCGCTGATTCCGCTGCTGGGCCTGGGGGCTATCCCCGGCCACTCGGGGACGGGTCTGACCATACCCCAGGGTCACCCAATGCATCTCCAAATCGCCTAACTGTTGATCCAGATATCGCTGCACCGCCATGGCCTGTTGAAAAGTCAGTTTACGGTCTGTCTGGGGCTCGCTATCACTGTCGGTATGGCTACCCACCAGTAGGGTTGCCCCGGGATACCGCTGCAGGTCCGGCACAATGGTATTCAACAACTGTTGACCCGCTGGCGTCAGCAGACTTCCCCCCGGGTCAAAGAGAAGAGAGCTAGGCAGAACGATACTATCGGTTACCAACGGGAAGGGGGGTTCGGGGTAAACCACTGCCCCGGCATCCTCCCCAGCGGGGGAATCCAGCGGCGGCGGCGGTAGGGTTGCCGGAGCATCAGCCGTTGGGGAGGGGGTGAGTAGTTGATCGAGTTGGTCCAACCGGGATTCAACGGCCCTTTCTCCCCCCTCTTCCCCCAAGCTTGCCTCTAACTCGGCTAATCGACTTTCCAGGGAGGCTAGATCAGACTGCAAAAGAGCTAACTCTTCTTGCACCTGCCCTTGCAGTTCAGGGGTCAGGGTAAGCCGGGGAGAGTCATCCACGGCCAACGGAGGTGCTTCGGCAGGACCTGATAATGCTGGGGCTGGGAGTCTTCCCCCATCACTGCGCCACCACTGGGGCAGTTGCCTGATCTTTCGCCAGGTTTGGCTGGTGCGCCGCATGACGACTTCTTGTAAGGGCGGGTTAGGATTCCCCGAAGGAAAAATTTGGGCCACCAAGACTCCCAGAATCCAACCCAGGCTGATGCTAAATCCCAAAATTAATAGCCGCACAAACAGCGTCCAGAGGGCATGCAGAGGGCCTTTTCCAGATCTTTCGGCCCGATCCGCCCCGGCCTCAACCGTAGCCATCGGACTAACCTCAACAGCATCCGCAGCAGCGGCATCAACTGCGGCGGAAGTATCTAAGGACGAGGACTGCTCGGGGGATTCAGCCATACTGCATCAAGCCATTGCACGACACCTGTAAGCACAAAACCTACCATCAATCGGGCCAACCGTCCCAGGGGCTGACCTCAAGCACCCCCCCTTCCGTAAACACAACTCGATAGTCCGCCTGGGACCCATCCCTGGAACCGGGAGTAACCAGATCAGGTAAGGGGGTTTCGTCCGCCAGCAGCACCGCTGCCGCATTCAGGGGCTCGTAACCCACAATCTCCCCATCTTCGTTAACCCGCACCTGATATTCCAGGGCTTCATTGGCCGAGAGGGGGGCCAGTTCGTCCAGAATGCTGTCATAGAGGCGGCTGTTCAAGGTTCGGATGGTGTCCCCATCGGTAATGGACGACTCCAGGGTCGGCAGGGTGGCGGTGGCATCTTCGCCGCTGTTGCCAACCGCATCTCGATCCTCGCCCCCACCATCACCGTCTGTTGCGGAGGACTCCAGCCTCTCTGCCTCAGCTTCCCAGGGGCTAACCTGCACCTGGCCACCGGGGGTAAAGGTCACCTCAAACTGGGCCACCGGTTCCCTGACCGACTGGGTTTCATCCACCGGTTCAAAAGCCAGTGCAGCAAGAGGGGTAGAAGCCACATTGTCTAAAGCGGAGGAATTTTGATACTTATAGCCTAAAACATCGCCATTTTCGGAAACCGCGACCCGAAAGATCCAATCCTCCGCCGGAGTTGGATCTACAGCCCAATTGTCTTCCAGCTGTTGAGCTAAATCCCGTTGTAGAACGGTCAGGAGGTCTCCATCGGTAATCGCCGGGGCCGCGGCTAAACGCTCTAAACCAGCGGCGGCAGCTTCTGGTTCGACGGCCGGATCTGTAGATTCCAGATCAGAGCCCTGATCGGTGGGTAGGTCAGCCGGTGGCGTCGACTCTTCGACTTCCCCGGGTAGGGTACCAGCGGGCTCTGCTGCGGCTTCCGTTTCCTGGGAAGACCGGGAAGGCTCAAATTCCGGCGGCGGCACGAAGAAGAGGCCAAGGCCTGCTGCAGCCAGAGCGGCGGCTCCGATAGCCGCGGGAGCCGCCCGTTTCGCCGCTGGTTCCGCCGGTTTCACCAACCTCCGGGAAATGGCCTGAAACCGGGGCTGTAAATCTGGCAGAGTCTGGCTATCCGCCAGCAGCTGGTCAACAGCTTCCATCAAGTCATAAAGCTGCACCGTACTGAGTTTGACATCCAGGGGAGCTATTGCCTCAGTATCCTGGGGCGGTTCACCAGGAGGCTGTTGCCGCACGATCAAGTGGTGATAGGGACCCTGGCTCGGCTTGAGGTCTACCAGGGGGGGCGCTGTTCCTGGCAGCACCGCCGGACGGCTAATGCCGCTGAGCAGTTGCTGGGCATACCGACTCACCGCTGCCACCAGGTTATCTAGAAATTCTCGACCGCCGGTCAGGCTGGCATCGGTGGCCCCCGGTAGCCGACATTCCACATTCATCAACACGGACATAGGGGACAGCGGATCGTCGGCGTCCGCGCTCAGTCCCTCCAGGACCAGATTACAGTTTGGCAAGGTGTATTGACGCTGAACAGTCATGCCACCTCTCCATCAAACAGGCTTGTCCATAATCGCTGGGCTCCCAGCACACCGGAGCACAGCAGCAGCTTTTCCAGCAATTGAATGGCCAGTTCATCCAGCTTGTCATCAGTGCTGTAGGCAATAACGCCAGCCCGGCGGGGGTTCATACGAGAACGAAAATGGCTGCGAAATCGGGTCAGATAATCGGCTAAACGAAAATGATGATCGTAGGAAAGTTGCTTGTCTAGAAGCTGTTGATAGCCCAGCAGGAGCTGCCGCACTAACACCGTCAGGCGGCGGGAAAGATTACAAACAAGAACTGTTAGCGCCTTGGCTTCTTCCAGGCTCATGGGTCGCCGCTGGCTGTAGCGACGCATCGGATTAGTACTGCGTAGGAGCCAGAGATGCACTCGCCCCTTGACTAACTTGTCGAGGGCCAATTCCCGGGAAGTGGCCAACATCGCCTCGCCTCCTCCTAAATCAAGGGCCTCTATCGCCAGCAGCAGCAGATCAATCTGCATCCGAGCACGGCGCGGACATTCGTCAACGGGCAGGTCTGGGGTCGTCAGAGACTCCAGCACCAGCGGAGATGGGGAAACGGTAGGACTATCTACTGGCATGCAACGCAGCTATGGGTTCGAACAGCATTCTATCAAAACACAACTCTGACCGATCTGGCCAAAGGCAAAGAACGCCTGAGGACACTGATCAGGGCTTTAGGTTAACTCGGTAAACCTGATCCTGACATCAAGGAGCAGTGCAGTTTTTTCCAAGGGATTACTCAAGCTCACTAATTTTATTCATGCCCTGCACATACCAGGACCCATCCTGACGAATCAGGTCATACTGCATACGCAGTACATCATCATAGGATGCACTGACATTTTCCACATCGAACTCGAATAGCTGAGCCTTTTCAGACACCACCGCAACCACCTGTAGCTGATCCGTGGTGGGATCGTCAGGCGTCACTTCTTCGACCTCGACCGTGTGTTCATACTCCCAGTGCCAGCTTTCCTGGGCAGCGGCATCGGCTCGCCTGCGCCACTGGGTCAGCAGGGGTTCCACCAAAATATCGTTGAGCCGATCGGCCTGGTAGTCGGCCCCCAGGGCCGCCTGCTTGGCGACCAACCAATCGTTGATCACCTGTTCCGCGATATCTGTGACCCCAATCTGTTCATCCGCACCGGGGGCGGAGGGGATATCAATCACCGGTTCGGCCACACTGATATCCAGGGGACGACCCTCAACCCTGGGCCCGGCAAACCGGCCTGTGACCCAACCCAGCGCCCGCATGGTGACAAACCCCAGAACACCAACCCCGATCAGCCCTACAACGCCCACTAAAGCCAGACGTCCCCAGTGGGGGGAGCCGCCGGAGCGCCGATGGGGTGGCACCGATTTGGTGTCGCCGATCGAGAAGGCTTGCCCAGGGGCCAGGGTAACTGCCGGGTTATTCTGCTTGCCATTCTGGCTGTTCTTTGGGGCTTTGCCCTGACGGGTAGCCACAGCAATCTGAGTACCGGGGGCGTCCAGCCGCCCGTCGGGGGAGAGACGGGCCACCTGCTCAGCCACGGTCTTGGCGGCCTCCCCACCCCCGCGACCAGAACCCTTGGGCGTCACCTCTTTGCCATTAGCGGTCACACCATTGGTCGCCGCCATAGATGCATTGCCCCCCGCAGCGGGCTGATGATTTCTGGTCCGGAATTCCGGGGACGGCTGACGGCGGGCTGGGGGCTGGGTCGGCTGGTGTTTGATGGTCAGTGTTGAGGGGGCCGTAATCGGCATCGACCCCTCAATGGTTGGAATTTGATGCGGCGGCACACTGGCCTGGCCTGGCCCTTGGGGGGGCTGAGAAGACGAGGCCGCTGGCATTGACTCCAGATAAGCCTGCACCTGGGTATCGGCGAAATAGTCCTTAAGGGTCGCCCGCTGTTCTTTCAAATCGCGAAAATGGGGAAACACCTCATCCTTCAGCCAGCGCTCGGCATACAGGCATAACCCCGGCAATAAATCGGGGGAGTTGCGGGAATGCTCGCGGATAAAAGCCAGGGGCTCATATTCCTGGCTCAACTCCAGGGCCCGGTTAGCTTCCTCGGTTTGCCCCAACAGCATGGCACACACCGCCTGCTCCAGATGCACGTCCTGCTGTCCACCCAACCGCATCAGCAGTTGCTTGGCCCGGCGAACCAGGGCCGGCTGATGTTGGGCAAACCCCCGGGCCAGGAGGGCATACACCGTCAGATAGGTGGCCACAGGCGAAGGCCGGCGAGCTTCATGTTCAAACAGCTCCTGCTGTTCAGAGGCGGTCAAATAATCCCGCAGCTGCTGAATAAACCGCAGAAAATCATCAATGGGTAAGCCCGATAAATCATCTTCGGTGCCTTCAATCCCCCCCCGGTCTTCGAGCATAGTTTTCAGCAGCTTCATACCCTGTCGCCGCTCCCGGGTTTGCTCAATGGGCCGAGCCAGTAACTCAAGAATTCGATAGGGCCTGAGCTTGTAGAGTTCCGCCTGAATCTCCGCCCGAATGGAGGGGAAACGATTTTCCTCCACCAGCAGCTCATTGCCGGTTTCCAGAGACTCAGCCGCTAATTCATACTGGCGCTGCTGCCACTGTTCCCGCCCCAGTTCCAGGCAGGACAGCGCCAGACAAAGGACGATATCCCCCAGGACCATATCTGGAGATCCCAGGGTTCCATCGGCCACATCCTGGGTACCACTGGAGAGATAGGGTCGCCCCAGCTGAATCACCTGTTCGTACTCCCCCACCTCCAGCAGCAATAACAGGGCTCCAACGAACTGACGGGAATCAATTTCAACGGCGGCGCTGTGTATATCGGCTGTCGCCGTTTCCGTCGCCAGGGATCGGAGAGCGGCTTCCCCCGCATCGGACGAAAGTTCCGTAGGGGCACCGATTGCCGCGCTTTCAGAGTTGGTGGCGACTTCGTAGCTGTAGGCGCTGGCCAAAAATTTACTGTCGTAGTCATGGCGGCGCTGGTCGTCGGACAATACCCGATAAGCTTCATCAATTAGCTGCTTGCGAGCTTCGATAGCCGCCTCAGAAAATTCCCGGCGGGGGAGTTGCAAACTCCGATCACGATGAGCCTGCCGAAGCTGTTCCGCCGTAGCCTGAATCGGCAGCCCCAGAATTCGGTAGTAATCTAGCGGAATTTGCACAGCTCATGTCCCCATCTGCGAATTCACTGGAAATAGTAACCAAAAAAATCTCTGGACAGACCTGTCAGATGCGGAGATTTGACTCCTTGTTCCATCGGCACCCATGGTCCTCGACCCGCATTAACCAACCGCCCTGATTTCCCCACCGTATCCTTATACCCTACCCCTGTTAGGTGGCTTATCCCTACAGACTACAAACCCTGAAAAAGGTAGTAACAGCCTATCGCGTTTATAGGGGAGTTTAGCTAAAGGTGCAGTTTATAGCATAATTTGTCCATAAATAGCTAGGGAATTTCCCCCTTTCAGATATCAGAAGAATTAGTTTAGTGGGATGACTCCCGTTAAGTTTCAGTGAATTTTCGGATATTCGCCCGTATTTACCCTGGCTTCGCAGGAGATAAACTCCTGTGCCCCTGAGAACTAACCTCGCCCGGGCTCAAAACGACACCCTCACTGGGTATTATGGAAACCATTCATCCTCTCGTCGTCGTTAGCGGGAAGCTGGCTTAATGCTGTTCTGTTGACGACGTCACAGTTGGGCGAAATAAAGTTGGCGAAATTGTCCTGGCTTATCCCAGGCAAGGGTATTTTTTCGATATATTCAAGTGTTGGATGTAGCGGCTTAGGACTCAGCAGACTCATGGTTCAAGAACGGACATTTCCTCAGGTTCATACCCCAGTGGCCAAACTATCCCCAGAAGAAGGGCTGGTCGTTTACGAAGATATGATTTTGGGGCGTTTCTTCGAAGACAAGTGCGCCGAAATGTATTATCGGGGCAAAATGTTCGGTTTTGTACACCTATACAACGGTCAGGAGGCGGTTTCTACCGGGGTGATTAAGGCCCTCCGCAGCGATGACTATGTCTGCAGTACCTATCGAGACCACGTCCACGCCCTCAGTGCCGGGGTCCCTGCCGAAAACGTTATGGCAGAGCTGTTTGGTAAAGAAACCGGATGTAGCCGGGGGCGCGGCGGTTCCATGCACCTGTTTTCAAGCGAGCACCACCTTCTGGGAGGGTTTGCCTTCATTGGTGAGGGCATTCCCGTTGCCCTAGGGGCGGCCTTTCAATCTCGCTATCGCAAAGATGCCCTGGGCCAGGCGGATGCCGACCAGGTTACGGCCTGCTTCTTTGGGGACGGCACCACCAATAACGGCCAGTTCTTCGAATGCCTGAATATGGCTGCTCTATGGAAGTTGCCCATCCTGTTCGTGGTGGAAAACAACAAGTGGGCCATCGGCATGGCCCATGAGCGGGCCACCTCCCAGCCAGAAATCTACCGAAAAGCAGCCTCATTTGACATGCCCGGCATTGAGGTAGACGGCATGGATGTGATGGCGGTACGCACCGTGGCCCAGGAAGCTATCGCCCGGGCCCGGGCTGGCGAAGGCCCCACCCTGATTGAGTGCCTCACCTACCGCTTCCGGGGACACTCCCTGGCAGACCCCGATGAAATGCGCTCCAAGGCCGAAAAAGAAGCCTGGCTAGCGCGGGATCCGATTAAGCGATTTGAGGCTTACCTGCTCGAGCAAAATCTGGCCGATGAAAGCACCCTCAAAGGTATCCGCGATCGCATCCAGACCACCATAGACGAGGCTTTAGCCTACGCCGAAGATAGCCCCGAACCCAGGCCCGAAGACCTCTACAAATACGTTTTTGCGGAAAACGAGTAGTCTCTGGAAAACACGGTTACGCAAACTTTTTACTCTCCCCTAGAACCCCTGAGGACATGGTTAGCCCTTGGCTATCCCCTGGAGTCTGTTCTTGTTTGAGTGACTTTTTTAAATTTTGTTCTTCAACAGCGAGTTGCGCACCCCAAAGCTATGGCAGAAACCTTGATGTTCAACGCCCTCCGTGAGGCCATTGACGAGGAAATGGCCCGGGACGAAACCGTATTCGTCCTGGGGGAAGATGTCGGCCACTACGGTGGATCCTATAAAGTCACCAAAGACCTTTACAAAAAATACGGTGAACTGCGGGTTCTAGATACGCCGATCGCCGAAAACAGCTTCACCGGCATGGCCGTCGGAGCCGCGATGACCGGTCTACGGCCCATCATTGAAGGCATGAACATGGGCTTTCTGCTCCTGGCCTTTAACCAAATTGCCAACAACGCTGGCATGCTGCGGTATACCTCCGGCGGCAACTTCAAAATTCCCATGGTCATTCGCGGTCCCGGCGGCGTGGGACGGCAGCTGGGAGCTGAACACTCCCAGCGTCTAGAGGCCTATTTCCAAGCTGTTCCCGGGCTCAAAATTGTGGCTTGCTCCACCGCCTACAACGCTAAAGGTCTGCTGAAATCCGCCATCCGCGATGACAACCCGGTGCTGTTCTTCGAGCATGTGTTGCTTTACAACCTGAAAGACGACCTGCCTAACCATGAGTACCTAGTCCCCCTGGATAGGGCCGAAGTGGTGCGCCCCGGCAAAGACGTCACGATTCTGACTTACTCTCGCATGCGACACCATGTCATGCAGGCGGTTAAGGGATTGGAAAAGCAGGGCATTGATCCTGAAGTCATCGACCTAATTTCTCTGAAGCCCTTAGACTTTGAGACCATTGGCAAGTCTATTCGTAAGACCCACCGGGTGATCATCGTCGAGGAATGTATGAAAACCGGCGGAATTGCGGCAGAAATCATTGCATCCATCAATGATCAGTTCTTCGATGAGCTGGATGCCCCGGTGGTGCGCCTCTCTTCCCAGGATATTCCAACTCCCTACAACGGCAAGCTGGAAAGCCTGACCATTGTGCAGCCTAAACAAATAGAAGCGGCTGTGGAGAAAATGGTGGCTTTGAAGGTTTAACGTAAAGGCAGACCCTAATCCAATGTCAGCAATATTTTTTCCCGTCAGGACAAACTGGGGGATTGGTAGCTGAATTGGGGATTCACTAATGTAGCCGTGGGCAGAGGAATGCAATGGGAAAATATCGAGTGTGGCTAGGGATAATTGTGGCTCTTACCATCGCTGCAGTGTTGGTGATTGTTCAAGTGCCCACTCAGTTGGGGCTAGATCTCAGGGGCGGATCTCAACTCACCCTGCAGGTGCAGCCCACCGAAGCGATCCCCAACATCACTGAGCGGGAGTTGGAAGCAGTACAGACAGTGGTCGAAGGTCGGGTTAATGGCCTTGGCGTTTCGGAAGCGCTAGTGCAGCAGCTGGGCAATGACCAGTTGCTGGTACAGCTGCCCGGCGTCAGCGATCCCCAGCAGGCCGAGCGGGTTTTGGGCGGCACAGCGCAGCTCGAGTTCCGAGCCCAGCGCTCCGGCACTGAACGGCAACTCCCCATCGAAAACCAAGTTTTGCAGGGACACCTGGCCGAGTTAGCCAGGTTACAGTCCCAAATCCCGGAGGGAGGGCTGATTGATCCCACCACCCAGGAGCAAATTGAGGCTGTGCAGGAGGACATAGACCAGAGCGAAGCAGCCATCGCAGACCTCTTCGAACCCCCTGCCCTAACCGGCGAAAGGCTGACTGATGCCATTGCCCGTCCCTCCACCGGTAACGCCTGGGAAGTGGTCATTCAGTTCAACGCCGAGGGTGGCAACGAGTTTGCCGAGCTCAGCCGCAATATTGCCGGCACCGGTCGCAGCATTGGTATCTTTCTGGACAACCGTTTGCTGAGTGCTCCCACGGTAGATGTGCAGTACGCTGAAACCGGCATTACCGGCGGCGGTGCCGTGATTTCCGGAAACTTTACCGCTCAGTCTGCTCGAGATCTCGAAATTCAGCTCCGGGGTGGGGCTCTACCGCTGCCTGTAGAAGTCGTAGAAAACCGTACCGTTGGACCAACTCTGGGCCGAGACAGCATTCAGCGTAGCCTCTATGCCGCCCTCGGAGGTCTGATTCTGGTCCTAATTTTTATGGCGGTCTACTATCGTCTGCCGGGCGTTCTAGCAGATATTGCCCTGGTGGTTTACGCCCTGCTCACCTGGGCGGCTTTTAATCTTTTAGGTGTGACCCTTACCCTGCCTGGAATCGCTGGCTTCATCCTCAGTATCGGCATGGCGGTAGATGCTAACGTTCTGATCTTCGAGCGAACTCGGGAGGAACTACGGTCCGGCAAGACGCTCTACCGGTCAGTGGAATCCGGGTTCTATCGCGCATTTTCCAGTATTCTCGACAGTAACGTAACCACTCTGATTTCCTGTGGAGCGCTGTTTTACTTTGGTGCTGGGTTGGTCAAGGGGTTTGCTCTGACCCTCGCCATTGGGGTCGCCATTAGTATGTTCACCGCCCTCACCTGTAGCCGCACCCTGCTGTTCTTTGTTCTCAGCATGCCCCAGTTCCGCAAGCCCAATCTGTTCTGTCCAGGGCTAACCACTGTTCGAACCTAGGAGCACCGTCTATGAAACTTCATGTGATCAAACAACGGGTCGTGTGGTGGAGCATATCTAGCGTCATCATTCTGGTCGGTGTAGTAGCCATGGCCCTATCCTGGCAGCAATATGGGGCACCTCTCAGGCCGGGGCTGGACTTTGCCGGAGGAACGCGCCTCCAGCTCACCCGCACCTGTGCCTTAACGGATTCCTGCGATACCCCCCTGGAGGTGGCGGAAATCCGTCAGGTTCTTGCAGACCAGGGGTTAGAGTCCAGCAGTATTCAACTGCTGGGGGAAAATCAACAGACCCTCTCAGTGCGTACCCAGAACCTGGATGTGGACCAACGATCTGAACTTCGGACAGCCCTGGATACAGCCTTTGGTCCTTTCGACGAAGATTCGATTCAGATTGACTCCGTGGGCCCTGTCATTGGTCGCCAGTTGCTGTCTTCCGGTTTACTAGCCCTACTGGTTGCCTTTGCAGGCATCGTCATCTATCTGAGCCTACGCTTCAAGCTGGACTACGCCATCTTCGCCATCATTGCCCTGCTCCATGACGTGCTGATCACGATGGGGGTATTTGCCATCCTCGGGCTAGTCCTGGGAGTCGAGGTCGATAGTTTATTTATCGTGGCGCTGTTGACCGTTGTGGGTTTCTCGGTCAATGACACCGTTGTCATCTACGACCGCATTCGAGAGAATCTCAAACTTTCCCCCCATGCCCACATCAACGAAGTTGTTGATGGTGCGGTCAATCAAACCCTAACCCGCTCCATCAATACCTCCTTGACCACCGTTCTACCGCTGGTCGCCATTGTTGTATTTGGTGGGCAAACCCTCAAGTTTTTTGCTCTAGCCTTGATTATCGGCTTTTTATCCGGGGCCTACTCGAGCATCTTCATAGCCAGCCCCATGCTGGCTCTATGGCGGGAGCGCAATGACCAGGCCTACCAAATTCTCGAAGCAGCTGAGAATGAAACCTCCCTGGGTCAACGGCCTGAACCACCCCAGTAGTTTCTGCGAGGGGAGTTGTTGATCACCATGGACTCGCGGGTTGCACAACGGAAGATAGAGCTGGCATAAGCTGATCAGCGGTTATCCAGTTGTCCTTTGTATTTCTGCCCTCTGTATTTCACTGTGGACGGCTCATTTTGGCTTCTTCAGATTCCTCAGATTACTCCCTTGAGCGATTACGCAGTTTGGTGTTGCGACGCTGGTGGTGGAGGTCGTTGGTGTTATGGATTACGGTGGGCAATCTCAGCCTTTGGACCTTACGCCATGAGTTTGCTGCCCTGCGCCAGTATTTTACCTGGACGGCTCTGCGTTATGGGCTAGCCTATAACCGCCTGGCGGCCATGGGGCTGGGGCTTTGTATCGGTTTAAGTGTAGCCCTACTGGTGGGGGAAAGCCGCCATATTCTCTTTGGCCTCTCTGAGACGGAACGGCAACGGCTGAAAAAACTTCAAACCCAAATCAACCAGAAGGGCGAAGAGCATCCCTTGTGGAAAGATTTACATGGGCGACAGTCGTCGTAACACTGTAGTTTTTTCGCACTGAACTGAGGTAGTTCTGAATTGTATCCAATTCCGATTTTGTTTGAAATCTATTTGAAGTTCGTATAATTCGAGATGACATTCGTAACAAGATGTAATTTCATAGATTTAGGTTGATGTTTAGTTCGGCAATTAGGAAGTGGTCAATTTTTCTTTAGACTGGCTACTCTAACCCCTTGGCCGATGGCGTCCCTGATGTCCCTGAGTTAGCAAGAAGCGGTATCTAAATGACTATGCAAAAAGACGGTATTGCCGCCCATGGTGGTACTTTAATCAATCGCCTAGCCCCTGCCGATAAAAGGGCTGTGTTTCTGGATAAGGGTGAGTCACTACCCCGCGTAACCCTTGATGAGCGGGCATTTTCGGATCTGGTGATGATTGCCATTGGCGGCTTCAGCCCCCTGGAAGGGTTCATGGCCAAGGCCGACTACGACACCGTAGTCACCGACATGCGCATGGCTAATGGCCTCCCCTGGGCGATCCCCGTCACGCTATCGGTCTCGGAAGACGTGGCCGCCCCCTTACAGGAAGGTACCCTGGTTCGCCTTGATGACCCCACCGGTCGGTTTGTAGGTGTGCTGGAACTGACTGAGAAATATACCTATGACAAGGTAAACGAGGTCAACCATGTTTATCGCACCGATGAAGACAAGCACCCAGGCGTTAAGGTCGTCTATGACCAGGGCGAAGTCAACTTAGCTGGCCCCATCTGGCTGCTGGAACGGGATCCCCACCCCCTGTTCCCTAAGTATCAAATTGACCCTGCCGAATCTCGGGCCATGTTCCGGGAGAAAGGCTGGAAAACTGTGGTTGGATTCCAGACCCGTAACCCCATCCACCGGGCCCACGAATATATCCAAAAATGCGCTCTAGAAACTGTGGATGGCCTGTTCCTGCATCCTCTAGTGGGGGCCACCAAGTCCGATGACATTCCCGCCGATGTACGCATGCGCTGCTACGAGATCATGATGGAACATTACTTCCCTCAAGATCGGGTAATCCTTGCGATCAATCCTTCGGCGATGCGTTACGCTGGTCCTAGGGAAGCTATTTTCCATGCGCTAATTCGTAAAAACTACGGATGCACTCATTTTATTGTTGGCCGTGACCATGCTGGTGTCGGCGATTACTACGGCACCTATGATGCCCAATATATTTTCGATGAATTCGAACCGGGCGAATTGGGCATTACCCCGATGAAGTTTGAGCACGCTTTCTACTGTACCCGCACCGGTACGATGGCGACTTCTAAGACGAGTCCCAGCACTAAGGAAGAGCGAATTCACCTTTCGGGTACTAAGGTTCGAGAAATGCTGCGCCGGGGTGAACTACCTCCGCCTGAGTTTTCTCGCCCAGAGGTTGCGGCTGAGTTGGCTAGAGCCATGCGAGTTCCCGAAGCTGTCAGCTAGTAGGATGCAATTACTTCTGTGAACCTTAGACGACGGGCGTTCTTACAGCAGCTCTCTCTGACCCTTGGGGTTTTGGGGGTTAGCAGTATGAGCCTGTTTGGCGGTCCACAGGGTTACGGGCAGGCTTTGGCAAAGCCTGCCCGTCGTAAATTGGCCCTGCTCATTGGTATCAACCATTATCCTGAGCCAGCCATTGATTCTGTGCTGGCTCAGGATGTTGACTTAAAGGGTTGTTTAACCGATCTAGAGCTCCAGCGACAGTTGCTGCTTTACCGCTTTGGCTTTCAGCCTGCCGATATCCTTACCCTGACCAACCAGGAAGCAAACCGTGCAGGCATCCTTGAAGCCATTGACCAGCATTTATTAAACCAGGCGCAAGGCGATGATCTGGTGGTCCTGCATTTTAGTGGCTATGGTAGCCAGGTCAATATTGATAGCACCCCGGGTCTTACGGCTACGACCTGGGTGCCGGTGGATAGCCGACTTCCTACAGAAGAAAATCCAGTCATTGGTGATGTGCTGGAAGTTGAGATCGCAGATAAACTACGGCAACTATCTACGACCAACATCGTTACCGTGATTGATGCCGGTAGTCAAGATGTGGGATATCTGCGCTGGGGAAATTTGAAGCTGAGATCACGCCCTACGGCCCCCACTGGTACTTTACGTCCCGAATTACCGGCCAAAATTCGTACCCAGCTCGGGCAACCGATAACCTGGCCGGGGCTGGTTCTGAGGGCCGGGGAGCCGGGGCATTTGGTACTGGAAAGCCAGTGGGATGGGTTTAGCGCCGGGGTTTTTACCTACGCCCTGACCCAGGTATTGTGGGAAACCCTGCCGGATCCTAACCCGAAAACTCTGATTCGCCGCACCGAGGCCAGTCTGCAGCAGTGGACTGGCCCTGACCAACAACCTGCCCTCAGGGGTGGTTGGGCGAACCAGCCGGGCATTTCAGCCTATATTATTAAGCCCCAGACTCCCCCAGCAGATGGCGTGATTTTGCCAACCGCTTCGACCGACCGACCTCTGACGTTATGGTTAGGGGGCATGCCCGCTACAGTGCTGCAATATCTACAGCCTGGTTCGAGGTTTTTCACAGTCCCAGCAGGTAGCGATACCCGCATGGTACCCAGCAGTCCCCAGGCCCAGGAACTCCGCCTGGAATCCCGCAATGGCCTGCGGGCGGTAGCTAAGCCCATTGGCGGACAATCCCCATCACCGGTCGGTCGCCAACCCGTTTATGAAAAAGTCCGGCTAATGGACCAAAACATTGACCTTGTGGTGGCTCTGGACGGGCAGTTAGAACGGGTCGAGCGGGTAGATGCTACCAGTGCCCTGGCAAGTATTCCTTTTGTGACTTCCACGACGGCAGGGGATCAACCGGCAGACTGCCTTTTTGGCCGCTTGCCAACGGGTCTATCCACTACCCTGACGGCCTCACTGGCCTCACCCCAAAGACCAGGCCCATTGGCTAAAGCCAGTTCGAAGTCAGTAGAAAGTAGCTATGGTTTATTTGCGCCTAACCGGACTTTAATTCCTGGTACTCTGCTGGCTCGCGAAGAAGCTGTCAAAACCGCCGTTAACCGCTTAATGCCCCACCTGCAAACCCTGCTGGCCATGAAGCTGGTGCGGTTGACCCAAAACCGATTATCCTCCTGGTTAGCCACTTCGGCAGTGCTGGAAACCACTCAGCCCCAATCGGTCCCCTTAATCTGGCAGCAAACAGAACGACCAGGAACTAAGGAAACCGTAGGATTCCCCCTGGGCGCTAAACTCAGTGCCAAGCCAACGGTAGACACAGTTCGCCTGACCGCTGATAACCGAATTGTTTACCGAGTCACCAATCGATCTAATCGTCCCTTGTATTTCACCCTGATCAGCTTTGATAGTCGGGGTGAATGCAATGCGTTTATTGTGCCTCCAGTATCTAGTTCCGCCACACCTCCTGAGGACAGAACCTTACTCCACGGGGCCGTTGATCCAGGAAAGACCCGCCTGATACCGGATGACGGTTCCGACTGGGGGGTGCCGAGCACCGTGGCCTGGGTCGAAACCCACGTCGTTTTAAGTTCGGTGCCTCTAAAGCGGTACGTGGAGGTTTTACAAACCGAGGGCAAAGATAATCCGCTCCAATCGGAGTTAAAACGAGTTAATCAACCCCTTAAGCTGGCCCGTGCCCTGCTCCAGGATTTAAGCGATGCAGCAGGTCGAATCGAACCGCAGTTTGCCGCCACCGACAAGTACGCCCTCCACCAGGAACACTGGGTCACCTTTAGCTTTCGCTACCCAGTGCTTTAGCCCCGGCTGATTAGCAGCCCGAAAATGCCGCCAACAATTAGGCCCACCAGGGCTGTGGTGCTTAGGATTAAGACTGTTTGTCGCTGCTTGAAGTGACCCAGCAGTCGATCGCCCACGGCAGCCGTAACCGCGCCGCATACCGCCGCTAATAGAACTGCAACCCAGCTGTAGAGAACGACTTCCCAGAACAGGCGATTTAAAGTGATATCGTCAAGCTGGTCCGTACCCGCATGGTTAAGGGCAACCGCCAGGGCGATGGCAATTAAACCTGCTCCCAGGCTGCTACCCAGCACCAGCAGGTTGGCAGCTAACCATCGAAATCGCCGCAGGGCCTGAGGCCCAGACAGGGTAACAATTTGAACCAGCGCCCCGGCCCCGGCCAGGCCCCACCCCCAGAGAGGGATGGGAAAGGCCCCCAAAATTGCCCCAATTATGGCGTATGGTATGCTGCACCAAAAAAGTAGGGGCCAAGGGGTTGAACCTCTGGTGAACCAACGCACTCTGGAGCTACGAGTCGAACGGGAGCGACGACGGCGATGGGAAGGGCTTCTCATGGCGGACTCAATGGCACTGCGATTAGTATCTGGCGAAAACCCCGTGCCGTCAAAATTTCCCGAACTCTACCGGTCCTGCTCGAAAACTGTAGCTTCCCTTAGGGCAAAACTCCACTTCTGGACTTGGACAAGGTTCAATTGAGCAGCGGCAAGGGAGGTACAGCCCAAGGGGAGGCTTTACCGTGAATCATTTTAGTTTGCCAGTGAGCGGGGTTCTGTGCAGTAATCTGATCATACAAATTAAAAAATTACCGCATGGATGCTCCGGTTGCGGCGTTACTACAGGGTCTTTTAGCGGCCTCCAGCCTGCTGGCAGGAGCAATTTTAGGCATTGGCTGGCAGCCTGTCAGGGCTTTTACCGCAGCGGTGATGGCCTTCGGCAGTGGAACACTGCTGTCTGCGATCGCCTTCGACATTACCTTACCGGTTTTCAGCCAGCACGGGTTCTGGCCCCTGGTCGTAGGCTTTGGGCTAGGAGGCACTTTGTTCACTGTCATCGTGAACTACATTGATGCCCAGGGGGGGTTTATTCGCCATCCCTCCTCCTCTCGCCGGTTTCTTTATCACCACCGGCAGGATGAAGCCTCTGAAGTGCTGGACCGGATTGAGCATATCGAGATGCTCCACAGTCTCTCCCCTGCTGAGATGCAGGCTATTATTCCCCTGCTTAAACCCCTGCAGGTAGAGCCAGACACCGTCCTGTGCCGCGAGGGTGCCCCCGGTAACGCCCTATTCTTGATTGTGGAGGGGAATGCTGATATTTATAAGGGCAATCAGCTCATGGCCCAGCTTGGGGCCGGAGAAATGTTTGGGGAAATGGCCCTGCTCACTGGTGAAGAACGCTCCGCCACGGTCATCGCCCGCACCCCCATGGAACTTTACGAGCTGGATAAAACCGACTTTGACGCCATGCTCAGCCATGCCCCCCAAATGGCCAGTGGGCTCAGCCGCATTTTAGCTCGCCGTTTAAGGGAAACCACTCAAGCTACGGCCAAGCAGGGCCACCCTTCCGATCAGCACTGGCGGCAGCAGGTACTGGATAGCGTAGAGGTGGATATTCCGATGTCAGACCTGCAGATGCAGGAACTGGCGGAAAGCTCTGCCCCGTTTGCCATTCTGGTGGGCACCTTGATTGATAACATTCCAGAATCCCTGGTGATTGGGTTTAATGCCGGTACGGGGCACGTTAGCGTCTCGTTTTTGATGGCGGTATTTATATCCAATATCCCTGAAGCCATGTCCAGTTCCATTGGCATGAACAAGGCCGGCACTTCGGCCAAACGAATTCTGGCCCTTTGGGGCGGTGCCGTGCTGCTGAGTGGCCTGACAGCCATGACCGGTAGCTTCATGATGAATTTCACCGCTGACTGGTTTGTGGCCGTGGCCCAGGCAACTGCTGGCGGCGCTATTCTAGCCATGTTAGCCAGCACAATGATGCCCGAAGCCTACGAAATGGGGGGTGGCTCGGTCACCTTTTCTACCATCGCTGGTTTCTTAATCGGGTTTTGGATTGCCTCAGCCAGCCTTTAGAAGCTGTTCATGACAGCGCTGCCCATCCCCTGGAACATCAACCAGGATAAAAAGAAATTACTGATAAAAATCGCCAGCAGCGCTGTTACCACGGCCGTAGTTGTCGATTGCCCCACCCCTTTTGCCCCGCCGGTGGTGGTCAGCCCCCAGCTGGTACCAATCAAGGCAATCAGAATCCCAAAGAAAAAAGCTTTTACCAGGGAACTCACCAGATCCCAAATAGAGAGAAAATTTTGGGCTGACTCTAAAAAAACCGAGTAGGGAATGCCATACTGGCTGGATGCAATAATCAACCCTCCCGTCATACCGGTGATAAACGAAAGAATGTTAAGGAGGGGCAACATGAGGGCACAGGCAATAACCCTGGGGATCACCAGATAGTCAATGGGATCCGTTTTGAGAATTTGCAGAGCATCAATTTGTTCGGTCACCTTCATAGTGCCAATTTCGGCGGCGAAGGCAGACCCGACCCGACCGGCAATAATTACCGCCGTTAGCACCGGGCCTAATTCTCGGGCCAGGGTCAGAGCCAGCACCCCACCCACCGCAGTTCCCGCCCCAAAGCTGATAAACTCCCGGGTCACCTGAATGGTAAACACCATGCCCACAAATGCCGCGGTGATCAACGCGATGAGCAATGATTCCGGCCCTACTGCAGCCATTTGTTCGACCGTATTGCGCCGATGAACCGGACGAGAAATCAGATGGATCACGACCTGCCCAGACAACAAGATGGCCGCCAACAGCCGTTGGCTCCACTGTCTGAGATTTGAGGTATCTACCGCCTCTGCCAATCAAACGGCTCCCTTCTGTAAATATTGTGCTCCCAATGCCCTGAGTCAGCGAACAGATGATGCGGACTTGACTTAGCAATACTCAATCACGGTTCACGGTAGTTTGCTCACCCTGGGGTAATGCTGTTGTCCTACAAAACTATCAATGAACCATGTTAAACCCTGTCTATGGGAACTCTACCCAGGATCAATAGCTTTTGACAACAATACAGCTTGATTCAGCCTCCGGGTCTGCTACCGCTCTTCAAAATAGGAAGTAATCGAGCTGGAAGAATTTTCTCCCAATGTTTTCAGCTGCAAAGCTTTCTGGTCATTCTGGGGAATGGCAATCTCTGGCAGGGGGGATTGCTCATAGGCATGAGTGGTCATCTCTGGACATGCTCCACTATCCTGATTTAAGGAAACAGGTTCTGAATCAGCCTATGGACAGGATGCACGAAATGGGTACCGAGCAGGAAGAACACCCTCAAAAGGCGGAAAATCAGTGGCTGCGCCGCACCCTAGCGGTGTTTTTAGTAGCAATAGCAGTATGTTGGGCAACCCTGCCAACACCGCCAACCTTTGCCCTTGCTAACCCACCCGTAGACGCCACCGAAACCCCGGCACCCCAATCTATCCAACCTTATCTGGATCGAGTGGCCAATGCCGTGACCGAATTTACCCTCGACAATGGCATGAAGTTCATCGTCTTAGAGCGTCACCAGGCTCCGGTGGTGTCTTTCATGATTTATGCCGATGTGGGGGCCGCCAACGAGGCCGATGGGAAAACCGGGGTGGCCCACTACCTAGAGCATCTGGCCTTTAAAGGGACGACTGAAATTGGGACGATCAACTATGCCGCTGAAAAAGCCCTCTTCGAGCAAATGGATGCTACATTTGCCCAGATAAAAGCGGCAGAAAAAGCCGGAGATGAGGCAACCGTGGCCCAACTACAGGTAAAGCTGGATGCCCTGCAGCAGGAAGCGGCCACCTATGTAGAGCAAAACAAATACGGACAAATAATTGAACAGGCTGGCGGTGTGGGGCTCAATGCCACCACCTCTGCTGATGCCACCCGGTATTTTTACAGCCTCCCATCTAACAAACTGGAGCTGTGGATGTCCCTGGAGTCTGAGCGATTTCTAGATCCTGTCTTTCGGGAATTTTTCGAAGAAAAGCAGGTGATTCTGGAAGAGCGGCGTATGCGGGTCGACAATTCTCCCATCGGTACAATGATAGAAGAATTCTTGCAGGCCTCCTTTGACCGTCATCCCTATCGGCGTCCGGTGATTGGCTATGCAGAAGACCTGTACAACGTGACCCGCCAGGATATCCAGGACTTTTACAACGCCTATTATGGTCCCGGAAACCTGACGGCAGTAGTCGTGGGAGATGTTGATCCGGCGGCTGTGGAAGACATGGCTCAGATTTACTTCGGGCGCTATACCCCTCGGCCCGATCCCCTTCCCCTGGAGATTGACGAACCCACCCAAACGACATCTCGTGAGTTCGTCCTGGAGTTGGATTCCGAGCCGTGGTACCTGGAGGGGTATCATCGCCCTGGTATTAACCATCCGGACCAGGTCGTTTACAACATGATTGATAGCCTGCTAGCCTCAGGGCGCACTTCCCGGTTATACCAAACCCTGGTGAGTGATACCCAGGTAGCCCTCAGCATTGGTAGCCTGAATGGTTTCCCCGGCGATAAGTACGAGAATATCTTTTTGCTGTACGGGCTGACCGCCCCCGGCAAAACCCCCGACGATATTGCTGAGCTATTTGCGCAGGAACTCCAACGCCTAAAGCAGGAACCGGTCAGCGAAGCCGAGCTTGATCGAGTCAAAACCCAGGCCCGAGCTGGTTTATTGCGCAGCCTCGATTCCAATAGCGGTATGGCTGCCCTCCTGGCGGAGTATGAGGCTAAAACCGGCAGTTGGCGTAACGTCTTCAAAGATTTAGAAGCTATCGATACCGTTACCGCCGCTGATGTACAACGAGTTGCTCAGGAACTATTTCGGGAAAGCAACCGCACCGTAGGCAAGTTATTACCCGCAGGGCAACCTTCGGATGGGTAATGGCATCTTGAAATTGAAATCATTGTTGAAATCGCTCGGTCAACCCCGAGAACCCTGAGCATGATATGGCTCATGGAGGAGCCATGTCATGCTGGATACGAACAAATAATATTCTGCTGAATTGCTGCTGAGACGGATATAAGGCTATGAGCTGGTTTAAGGTTTTTCGCCGCCAATGGAATAAGCGGTGGGTGCTGCTTCCCACCCTGGGTCTGGTGGGTTTACTGGGGGTTTTGGTGTTGGGCTGGCAGTCTCCCGCCAGTGCCCTGACGCCCCTGCATTACGACGAATTGGAATTTCCGCCCCTGGCGGAGGTACAAATTCCAGACTATGAGCGCTATGAACTGCCTAATGGCCTGGTAGTCTATCTGATGGAAGACCATGAACTGCCCCTGGTCAGTGGGTCGGCCACCTTTCGCACGGGCTCTCGGTTTGAGCCTGCCGATAAAGTAGGCCTGGCCAGCATTACTGGCGATGCCATGCGTCTGGGGGGAACTCAATCCCTCAGCCCAGATGAGTTGAACCAGGCGCTGGAACAACGGGCCGCCGCCATCGAAACGGCCATTGATACAGACTCTGGCTCCGCCAGCTTTAACGCCCTGGCAGAAGACCTGGATGAGGTATTTGCCCTCTTCGCCAATGTGATACAGCAACCTGCCTTTGCCCAGGACCGCATCGACCTGCTCAAGCGCCAGTACAGCGGCAGCATTGCGCGACGTAATGACGACCCTGACGAAATTTCGTCGCGGGAATTCCGTAAACTAGTTTATGGCGCTAACAGCCCCTACGCCCGCACCGTGGAGTACGCCACGCTAGAGGCCATTAGTCGGGAAGACATTCTGGAGTTTTACCAGGCTTCGGTACGTCCAGACCACACCATCCTCGGGATTGTCGGTGACTTTGACCGGGAGCAAATGAAGGAGTTAATTGCCAATTCCTTTGGTAATTGGCAAGCGACAGGAAAAGCCCTGGACACCGCAGAACTGCCGCCTATAGATCAGGCTAACACAGGGATTTTCAAGGTAGAGCAGCCCCAACTGACCCAGAGCTATATCCAACTGGGGCACCTGGGAGGGCAGTTAAGTTATCCCGACCATGCGGCTCTTTCTGTGATGAATGAAGTGCTGAACGGGTTCAGCGGCAGATTGTTTAACCAGGTGAGGTCGCGCCAGGGGCTGGCCTACGTGGTCTACGCGTTTTGGTCTCCCCGCTATGATTATCCCGGTATGTTCATTGGCGGAGGCCAGACCCGGTCAGATGCCACCGTGCCTTTTGTCCAGTCCGTTAAAGAAGAAATCAACCGCATTCGCACCAATCCCGTTTCTAACGAAGAACTAGCGAGGGCAAAAGACTCAGTCCTTAACAGCTTTGTGTTTAATTTCCAGAGCCCAGACCAAGCCTTGTCGCGTCTAATTCGCTACGAGTATTACGGCTATCCAACGGATTTTATTTTCCAATTCCAGGAGGGGGTACAGGCTGCTACGGCAGAGGACGTGCTTAAAGCCGCACAGGAAAGGCTGAATCTTGAGAAGCTAGTCATCCTCGTAGTGGGGAACGGATCCGAGATTCAACCGGCCCTCACCACCCTCACCACCGACGACAACGTTACCGCCATCGATATCGCCATCCCTCAACCCGAAGCCTGACGATTTCGCCATGACCGTAGTTAGCGCCCTGAAAAGTAATCCTGGGGTAAGGTTGCAGGCTTAGCCGAGAAGTGACTCACTACCCTCTGCACAACTCCGGGAGCCAGACCTGGGTGGGGCACCGTATCAGCCATCAGTACGATGGCGGAAATTGCTATCAGTAATCGGTTCCACTTTATTTCACGAAAGGTTTGCATGTTTTTCTTGCCTTATGGAGAAATACCAGAGGCCCTGGATTTGGGGAACTTGGATCAAGTCAATTTTGCCAACAGCAAAAGTCCAGCTAACTATATCGCTGGACTCCATCTCAACCAAACGGTTTAGTTTTGCCTTAATAAACTAAACCGTTTGGTAAAATCAGTCAATCGTGGCTTGTATGGTTAGGCTATTTGGCTTAAGCCAACCTTTGCCCTTAAAGGGCGGTCTACTTCTGGATGTCGATTGATGGGTTGTCTGGGCTATTAGCCTTTTAGTTATTAGCCCTTTTATTTGAGTGTGAGGTTGAGGGTGGTCTCTAGTTCGACGGGTCTGAACGATAAAGCAATTCAAATTTTGCAGGGAGCCATGCAGGAGTTTTTGAAGCATGGCTACGCAGGCACCAGCATGGATAAGGTTGCCGCTGCTGCGGGCGTTTCGAAACCTACCGTATACAGCTACTTTTCCGATAAAGAGGGGTTGTTTAAGGCCCTCGTCAAATTTGTGGCCCAGTCTCGGTGTCAACAGGTATTACAAGATTTGCATGGCGATCCCGCGCAGGTGATTCGCCGCATCGCGACTTCGGCCATTGAAGGGGGAATGCAGGACCCGGAATATCTCGACTTTGTGCGCCTGGTTGCTGGTGAGTCGGGACGTTTTCCACAACTGGCTCAGGCATTTCTGGAAAACCTGACAAAGCCTAGTGTTGATCAGCTGACGCATTATCTACAACAGCATCCAGAACTCAACCTGCCTGATTCAGAAGCCACCGCCCGTATTGTTTTAGGGTCCACCGTTTTCTTTATGTTGACCCAGGGCATTATGCACGGCGAAAAAATTATGCCCATGGAACCCGAGCGCCTGGTGAATGGGATGGTCCATGTCTTGATGCAAGGTGCCGAAACCGTCTCGACTGAGTCTGGTCTTTCTTATTTAGATCATTCCGCCCCAGAATAAGTTCTGCCCTTCCAGGATCCCCCCTTCCCCTGCCAGTGCCGTAGGGCCGAATCGAGGGTCATCAAGGTATAAAACAGGGCAATCAGGGGCAGGGTAAAGGCTAAAACCGGTGAACAGCCATATAACCTGAGGGTGGGCCAGTAGGCCAGCGCCATCAGCAGCCAGGGGCCTGTTCCCAATCCTACAAGGCCCCAATCACCAGTTATCCATCCCACCAAAACGGCAAGAGGACCAATCAGATATACCAGGGCCATGCCCAATAGGGTCCCTATTAATAGCCAGGGAGAGTAATGCAACTGGGTATAGGCGGTACGGGCCACCATATCCCAGATAGTCTGCAGGTGGGGATAGGCTCTCAAGCTGATGGCCGTGTTTGCGGAGACATCTGGATTGCTGTGCGGAGAAGATGCTTGGGACTGGTCCAAACGGCTGGCAGGCATCTGATTTAGCAAAGGATTCGCCAGGCCTAACCAGATCGGCCCCCCCGCTTTTACAGCAGCCCCCAGGGAGCAGTCGTCGATCAGGGCATTCCGAATGCAGCTGACTCCGCCAATGCGTTCTAACGCTGAAAATTTCAGCAGCATACAGCCCCCTGCCGCGCCTGCGGTCTTGCGCTGCGGATTGTTGACCCAGGGAAATGGGTAGAGCATCTGAAAGAAAAAGACAAAGGCCGGAATCAAGAGCGTTTCCCAGAAGGTGTCTCGGCGCAACTGCACCATCAGGGAGGTGAGGTCTAGCTGTTCTCGCTCGGCTTTCAGTACCAGGGATTTCAGGAGATTTTCACCATGAGCGATGTCGGCATCGGTGAAGAGGACGTAGTCCACGTTACCCGCGTTCTGCGTGGGCTGATTGACCTGAGTTGCAGATCCTTGAACATCCCTCTCCCTGGCCATCTCCCTGGGAGAGAGGGACCTGGAAGTCATCTCTTGCAACCAGCGGTAGCCCTGTTCCATGGCCCAGAGTTTGCCGGTCCAGCCCGGGGGCAGGGGCTTACCCTCAAGGACCGTCAGCCGAGGAGATTGGTTTAACTCCGCAGCGACTTGTCTGGCGACATCTTTTGTACGGTCGGTGCTCTGGTCATCCACTAAAAGGATATGGTGATCGCCGGGGTAGGTTTGGGTGAGGTGAGATCGCAACGACACCGGCAACACCTCTGCCTCATTGCGTGCCGGAATTACCACCCACACTGAGGGCCAGGTTTCCAGAGCATCGTCTGGGGGTTCAGGATGCTCCAGACGCTGGTCGGCTTTCCAAAAGTTGCCCCAGAACAGCAGCAGGAAGAGCCAGATTAGTAGGGATATCAGAGTGATGGGGAGCATTGGGGAAGAGTGATGGGTAAGGGAATGATGGGTGAGGTAGATGGGGTGGATGAAGCGTGTAGAGGTGGGGCGACTTCCCGCAGGGTAGGGTGAATAATTAATTTTGCATTATGCTGCTGTTTGAAGAAATATCCTACGGGGTTTGAGAATGCAGATTCAGGAGCGAGCAGGGGCAACGGGGTTAGCAGATGCCATTAAAAAGGCTCAGGATTACCTGCTATCGATGCAAAAGCCCGATGGTCACTGGGTCGCAGAACTGGAATCGAACGTTACCATTACGGCCGAAATCCTCTTACTCCATAAGGCGTGGGGCATCAGCGAGAAGCTGCCCCTGGCCAAAATTGAAACCTATCTGCGCTCCAAACAGCGGGACCACGGCGGTTGGGAGCTGTTCTACGGCGATGGTGGTGAGGTCAGCACTTCGGTTGAAGCATACATGGCCCTGCGACTGCTGGGAGTTCCCGCGAATGACCCCGCTCTACTGAAGGCGAAGGAATTCATCCTCAGCCAGGGGGGCATCAGCAAAACGCGGATTTTCACCAAGCTGCACCTGGCACTAATCGGCTGCTACGACTGGCGGGGCATTCCCTCCATTCCCGCCTGGATCATGTTTTTGAAGCCACCCTTTCCGGTGTCGATTTACGAAATGTCGAGCTGGGCGCGCAGCAGTACGGTGCCCCTGCTGATCGTGTTCGATAAAAAGCCCGTCTTTTCCACCAAACCTGACATTCGGCTGGATGAGCTCTACGCCGAAGGTATCGAGAACGTCCACTTCGAACTGCCCCGCAACAATGACTGGAGCGATCTCTTCCTCTATCTGGATCAGCTCTTCAAGTGGTCCGACAGTTTGAACCTCACCCCCTTTCGTCAAGAGGGCCTGAAAGCGGCGGAACGATGGATCATCGAACGGCAGGAGGAAACTGGGGACTGGGCTGGAATTATTCCCCCCATGCTGAATGGCCTACTGGCCTTCCGCTGTTTGAACTACGACGTGAATGATCCCATCGTGCGGCGGGGGTTTCAGGCGGTCTACGACTTCGCCCTGGAAACCGCTGAGGAATACTGGGTGCAGGCCTGTGTTTCTCCCGTTTGGGATACGGCCCTGGTGATGCGATCTCTGACGGATTCGGGCCTGGCGGCGGACCATCCTGCCGTGGTGCGGGGCGGGGAATGGCTGCTGAAAGAACAAATCCTCGACTATGGGGACTGGGCCTTCAAGAACCGCCAGGGCACTCCTGGGGGCTGGGCCTTTGAGTACACCAACCGCTTCTATCCCGACATCGACGATACCGCTGTAGTCGCCATGGCTTTGCAGGATGTGACCCTGCCAGACGAGGGCCTAAAGCAAGCCGCCATCGTCCGTGCGGTGAACTGGATTGCCACCATGCAGTGCAAGGCCGGGGGCTGGGCCGCCTTCGATATGGACAATGACCAGGCCTGGATCAACGCCATTCCCTACGGCGACCTGAAGGCGATGATTGACCCCAACACCGCCGACATCACCGCCCGGGTGCTGGAGATGCACGGTCGCCTTGCCGCGAATCCCTCTCTGGTTGAGCACTACTCGACCCACCTCACCCCCCAGCGGCTGGAACGGGGACTGCAGTATCTGCTTAAGGAGCAAGAAGCCGATGGCAGCTGGTTTGGTCGCTGGGGGGTGAACTACCTCTACGGTACCAGCGAAGTGCTCTCGGCCCTGGCGCTCTATGCTCCCGAGCGCTGTCGGCAGGCCATCAGCCGGGGAGTTGACTGGTTCCTCCGCTGTCAAAATAAAGATGGCGGCTGGGGCGAAACCTGCCGCAGCTACAACGATTCCAAACTGAAAGGTGTGGGCGTGAGTACCGCATCCCAAACCGCCTGGGCGCTGCTGGGTTTGCTGGATGCCACAGCGGTGGTCGGTAGTCGAATCGATGGTGCGGTAGAACGGGGCATCCAGTACCTGATCTTAACCCAGAATCCCGACGGCACCTGGGAGGAGGAGGAATTTACCGGGACGGGCTTTCCCCAGCACTTCTACATTTGCTATCACCTGTACCGGCAGCATTTTCCGCTGATGGCGCTGGGCAGGTACAGCAATCGCCATTCTGGTTAGGGCACACTATCCTACAGACCCAGAGTATGCTTCAATGCTTCATCGGTCTCTACTGTCGGTAATGAACCAATCACACGCTAAACTGCTGACATTAGGATCGTTGCTAAGTTGTCGGTCATTACAACTGAATCTGTAAGCAAACCTGATTGTTGACCATCAGAGGAATTGAGTACAACAGTGACGCGGCTAGGGTGTCCTGCCCGAGACATTTGGCTGGTTATCATGGCAACAATAATTTGATTCAGCCCTGTCTGTAAGCCATCGGCTTGTACGACCAAGGCAGGACGAGTCTTCCCGGAAGTCAAATTAGAGTTTGGAAAGAGAACCAGAGCAATATCACCCCGGCTAACGGTTAGCTTTGGCTGCGTCATAATTGTCATAGATGCTCATTTCAGGGCTATCCCAATCGTCTGAGAAAGTCGCCAGGCTCGCTCGTAGAACTTCAGCTTGCTCTCGCGGGCATCCAGAACCGCTACGTCGGGGATATAACCCGCATTGGGGCGTTCCGGCTTGACCACGCAGGTGCGGGGAATAGTGAAGGGTAAGTTGTTTCGGTCAATGAGGACGCCCAGCTTCAGGGCGATGAAGCCGCCAATATTTTCGTGGGGGCCGGTAGGTCGCACTTCGACCACTTCTCCTTCAATCAGTTCGTAGCGCCCGCCGTTTTCGGGGTACTGGTCGAGGAAGTCCTCGAAGCTCAGGGGCTGCTCTGGGGCTTGCACCATGGCAAAAAGAAATGAGTCTGTTATGCACTAATTTAGCCCAGGTCAGGCAAAGATTCCGGAGGATGAGCAAGCCCAGTACACCTCGTCACAAGTTTGGCAACACTCTCAGGCAGGGGAGCTAGGGAGCGTAAGATTTTGCAGAACTTGGGATAGGGAATACTCGTCTGGTCGGGGTGGGTTAAGGGATGACACCAGGTTTCATGTCTCCCTCAGCCTGGGCATCAACTCTGCCAGGTTGCAGGGGGAATGACGTACGTCCAGCTGGTCCTGAATCAGCTCATCCCACCCCGTACGACAGGCTCCGGAAGATCCCGGCAAGCAGAAAATGTAGGTGCCGTTGGCCACTCCGGCCAGGGCGCGGGACTGGATGGTGGAGGTTTTGATTTCCTGGTAAGAGATCATCCGAAAAATCTCCCCAAAACCGGAGATCTCCTTATCCAGCAGGGGCTGCACCGCTTCGGGAGTTCCGTCTCTTCCCGTCACGCCAGTACCCCCCGTCGTGATGATGGCCTGCACCGCTTCATCAGCAATCCAGCGGGAAACGACAGCTCGAATCTGGTAGATGTTGTCTGGCACAATGACTTTTTCGACCAGAGTGTGTCCGGCGGATTGGACGCGATCGCACAACAACTTCCCCGACTTATCCGTCTCCTCCGTGCGGCTATCGGAAACCGTCATCACCGCGATCTTGACCGGCACAATCTGCCCCTCTGCTTTAGCCATAGCCCTCACCAATAGACCACTATCAGCTTAAGATGCGAATTACTGATGTACCCTTTGCCCCCGGATTTCCTCCCTTAATCAGGACTTTTGGGTTCCACTGCGCACTGCCAGCAGCAGCAGCAAGCTACCGCTCAACCTACAGCACTGTTGGGTTACACTGCGTTCCACCCAACCTACAGTTACTACAGCACTACCCCCCTCCACCCTACCCTCCGGGAAGCCGCTCCGCGTCTAGCACCCTTCACCCTTCACCCACCCACCTCACCCCCCAACACGGCATAATGTAAACCGAGTCCGTAACCAAGCTGCCACCTGAAACGATGAACTACCTCGTTGCCGTTCTCGAAGATCGCATTAAAGCCGAAGAAGCCTACACCGCTCTGGAGAAGGCCAACCTGCCCAGGGAAAACTTTGACATCCTCGGTAACGGCTTCAAATCTGCCGACGAGTACGGCCTGATCGACCCCGCGAATCAGGCCTGGAAACAAATCCGGCTGATGATGGTCTGGCTGGTGCCCTTCGGTTTTGTGGCGGGGTTCACCTTCAATGCCATCACCGGGCTAGACACCTTTGAATTTACCGGACGCCTGGGCAACCAGATTATCGGCGGCATCCTCGGTGCCGGTTCGGGGGCAATGGGAGCCTTCTTCATTGGCGGCGGTGTCGGCATCGCGATCGGCGGCGGTGATGTGGTCTCTTATCGCAACCGCTTGAATGCGGGCAAATTTTTAGTTGTCGTCAAAGGTTCCGAAGCATTAATCCGTCAGGCGACTCCCATCCTGCGGCAGTTTCGCCCCGAAAATATTCAGGGATATTCTGCGCAGGGCTAATGACCAGAAACACCGACATCATCGTCATTGGCAGCGGCATCGGAGGTCTGAGCTGTGCTGCCCTACTGGCTAAATACGGATTCCGGGTCACCGTCTGCGAAAGCCACTCAATTCCGGGGGGAGCCGCCCACAGCTTTGAACGGAACGGCTTCAAATTTGACTCAGGACCTTCCCTCTACTCAGGGCTCTCCTACAGTCCTTCCACCAATCCCCTGCGCCATGTGCTGGATGCCATCGGGGAGGATCTGGAGTGGGTCAACTACGATACCTGGGGCGTCTACATTCCCGAAGGCGAGTTCGACACTACCGTTGGAGCCGACCAGTTTTGTGATTTGCTGAAGACTATTCGGGGACCTAAGGCGATTCAAGAATGGCAACAACTCCAACGGGTCATGGAGCCCCTGGGAAAAGCCGCCACAGCCCTGCCCCCGGCGGCAGTCCGCTTTGATTTGGGAGTTCTCCAAACCGTTGCCCCCTACGCCTGGGACTTACTCCGCAACGGTCCCCAAATGGCCCGGCTAATGGGGCCTTTCAGCAATATCCTGAACCGCACCGTCACCGATCCTTTCATCTGCAACTGGATCAACCTGCTCTGCTTTTTGCTGTCAGGGCTCCCCGCCGATGGCACCAGTGCCGCCGAAATGGCCTTTATGTTCGCCGAGTGGTATCGCCCCGGCGTACAGCTTGATTACCCCATCGGTGGCAGCGGTGCGATGGTAGATGCCCTGGTGCGGGGACTCGAAAAGCATGGCGGCACTCTCAAGCTCAATGCCTATGTGGATCAGATCCTGGTGGAACAGGATCGCGCTACGGGAGTGCGCCTGCGGTCGGGAGAAATGCTTCAAGCCCGTCAGGCGGTCATTTCCAATGCCTCTATCTGGGACACTTTGAAGCTGTTACCGGATGGAGCCGTTCCTAAAAGCTTTTGGGAAAAACACCAGAACACCCCCCAATGCGAGAGCTTTATGCATCTGCATTTAGGTATTGATGGAACCGGAATCCGCCCCGATTTGGCCTGCCACTACATTGTGGTCAATGACTGGCAGATGGGCATCGACGCGCCTCAAAACGTGGTGCTGGTTTCCATTCCCTCGGTTCTGGACCCCTCACTGGCACCGCCGGGCAAGCATACGATTCACGTCTATACTCCCGGCAATGAGCCCTACGACCTGTGGCAGGGGTTAGATCGCCGCAGTCCTGCCTATGCTGAGCTGAAGCAGCAGCGATCTCAAGTGATGTGGCAGGCGCTGGAGCGCATCATTCCCGACATCCGCGAACGGGTAGCGGTGAATTTGACCGGCACTCCCCTGACCCACGAACGGTTCTTGCGGCGGCATCGGGGCACCTATGGTCCGGCCATTTCGGCGAAGGAAGGGCTGTTTCCCAGTCCCCAAACCCCGCTGAGAGGATTGCTCTGCACCGGTGATTCCACCTTCCCCGGCATCGGCCTCCCGGCAGTCGCCGCCAGCGGCATGATTACGGCCAATACTCTGGCATCAGTGGGGCAACATCGGCAAATGTTGAAGCAGGTTTTTCGGTAAATGACCTCAGTTTGAGATAACTTCTGACAGCCCCACGCTGAACAATTTCCCCTCCGCGGAGGGGTGCCCGGAGGGCGGGGTGGGTAAAATCCGGCATCCCAAGGGACGTTCGTCTCACAGATAAACAAGTCCATCGCCATGCTTCTCCCCCAGGCTTTTAGTCTCGATAGTTCCCCGCAGCCAACTCCGGATACCCCGCCTCAATCAACGCCTGATCCCGAATCCGGCAGGAGTCGCACAATCCGCAGGGTTCCTGCCCGCCCTGGTAGCAGGACCAGGTCTCAGCGATGGGCACTCCCAACTTCACCGCACGATGGATGATATCCACCTTCGAATCCATCACCAGGGGAGCCACCAGCTTTGGGGCGTTCCCTTCCAGCCCGGCTTTAGAAGACACCTGGGCCAACCGTTGAAAGGCTTCGAGATACTCAGGCCGACAGTCGGGATAGCCCGAATAGTCCACCGCATTGATGCCCAGGTAGATCGCCCCGGCATTTCTCGCTTCCGCCAGGGAAAGGGCCAGGGCAATGAAGACGGTGTTCCGTCCCGGCACATAGGTGGAAGGAATGACGTTCGGCTGCACACCATCCTGGGGGAGGGACTGGTTCACATCCGTCAGGGAAGACCCGCCCCACTGGGCCAGGTTCACATCCAGAATGTGGTGTTCCTGAATGCCGAGATGGTGGGCCACAACTTTTGCCGCATCCAGTTCCCGCCCGTGGCGCTGGCCGTAGCGCAGGGAAAGGGCGATGGGGGTATAGCCGTCCGCAATGGCGCAGGCTGCCGCAGTGGCCGAATCGAGTCCTCCAGACAGCAAAACCACCGCTGTGAGCTGTGTCATAGTTCTCTCCCGAGAAGTCGCTATCCTGTAGGGTAACAGGACTCTTGCCAACCTTCCGCCCCCTCCAGAAACCGCTATGTCTCAGCCCTACCGAGAGCTTATCGATGCCATCGTTAACGCCACGTTGAAAGGAAAAATTCAGTCGAAAGGCCAGGTCTACCGCATGCT